>CAXBEY010000014.1:0-27687 GCA_963974885.1 uncultured Alphaproteobacteria bacterium | reverse complement strand
TCGCCAGCTTCCTCTTCGCCAGCTTCTTCTTCGCCTGCTTCCTCTTCGCCAGCTTCTTCTTCGCCTGCTTCTTCCTCGCCAGCGTCTTCCTCGCCAGCGTCTTCCTCGCCAGCTTCTTCCTCGCCAGCTTCTTCTTCGCCAGCTTCTTCTTCGCCTGCTTCCTCTTCGCCAGCTTCTTCTTCGCCGGCTTCTTCCTCGCCGGCTTCTTCCTCGCCTGCTTCTTCCTCGCCGGCTTCTTCCTCGCCAGCTTCTTCTTCGCCTGCTTCTTCCTCGCCTGCTTCTTCCTCGCCTGCTTCTTCCTCGCCTGCTTCCTCTTCTTCGCCTGCTTCTTCCTCGCCTGCTTCTTCCTCGCCAGCTTCTTCTTCCTCACCGGCTTCTTCTTCGCCTGCTTCTGGCTCATCCACCTCAGTTTCTGGCTCGTTAACATCGGGAATGGGCGCCTCATCAACATCCACAGAGGGCCTATCTCCGGAGCCATCGGGAGAGGTCGCCTCCGTTTCATTTTCTACGGAGGCCTCTTCGGCAATATCATCAGGGGAATTTGGGGAATCTTCTGTGGGGGTTGTGCTAGACGTATCAGATGAGGCCGACGTTTCTGAATCTGAAGTCCCACTTCCTGTGTTTTGAATGGTCTCTTGTGTTTTTTCAATTTTCTCATCAAGGGTTTTAACCTTGTTCAGGTTCGCTTGAGAAGGATTCGTCTTGGCTTCTTTTTTTGCAAGATCTCTGGCACGCCTAAGTTCATCTAAGACACGTTTTGCTTTTGCAATAATATCACTTATAGCCATAAAGCCTCCCTATAAAGCTTTAGCGTTTTTTCTTTATCCCTTTTATATCTCGTACAAAAAGTCTAAAAACGCCCTATATAATTCGTCTTAATCTCCAAAACTTATGCCAAGACCTCGTGCCGTTTTTACCAAAGTTGATGTAGGATCAACAGCGCTATAACGCTCAATAGCTTCTAAAACGGGGACATCAACAACGCCTCGATCTTGCCAAGCTACCATTCTATTGTGTTTGCCTTCTGCAATTAAATCAACCGCCTTAACACCAAAAGCTGATGCTAAAACACGATCATCGGCAACGGGTTGCGCGCCACGTTGTACATGTCCAAGAACCGTAAATCGAGTCACAGCACCGGTCAGCTCAGTAATTTGATCGGAAAAGTAGTGACCGATGCCACTATAATGGGCCCGTCCAGTTACAGGGTCAATCACGCTGGAGGATTCCCCATCTTGTTTTTTAACGGCCTCGGCAACCACAACCAACGCATAGTTGCGACCCCTTTTAAAGAGGGCCTGAATTTTCTCAACGATCTTTTTAAAATCATACTGGATCTCTGGAATAATCACAATATCAGCACCTCCAGCAATACCAGAAGAAAGGGCAATATGTCCCGCATCCCGCCCCATGACTTCAAGAACCATTACTCGATCATGGCTTGCAGCCGTAGGTTGTAAGCGATCAAGGGCCTCTGTTGCGACCTCAACGGCCGTTGAGAATCCAATGGAGCGCTCCGTTGAGCCCAAATCATTATCAATTGTTTTTGGAATGCCTATAAAAGGCACATGGGCTTTTGAAAAAAGTTTGTGAAGAATTTTCAGACTTCCGTCTCCCCCAACGCCAATAAGGGCATCAAGGCCTAAATCATGGCAGGCTTGAACAATTTCTTCAGAGCGATCTTGGTAAGACCCGTTAGGCATTAAATAATGAAAGGGGTTTCCTTTATTCGTTGTCCCCAAAATCGTACCACCAAGGCGAGCACTGGCAGAATCAAAATGATCTAATGTTAACTCACAAACATCCAAAGGGTCCCGTAAAAGGCCCATTGTCCCTTGCCGAATACCACACACTTCCCAGCCGTAGCCAAGGATAGCCCGATAGGTCACGGCCTTTAAAACTGAATTGAGGCCAGCACAATCTCCGCCACTGGTTAGGATGCCAATTTTTTTACTCATGGGTCTCTTTCATACTCTTTTTTACTATGTATACAACCAACTTCAAGAATCAAAAGCAAGTAGGATTATTATATCATTTTAAGAAGCCAGTGGGCAGGTGCAATTATAATATAAGTGTCATCGTTACAATAAGGTCATATAATTCCTCTTTTCAGTAGGAAGAGTATAGGAACCTCTGCAAAAGGGCTAAACAAAGTGATTTTGGATGAAAAAATAGTGAAGGGAGGTCGTGGAAACGTAAGCGTACCTTTAGTACGTGCGTCCCGCGAAAGTCGAAACTTTGCTTTTTTATCGCCAAAAGAGCCTTTTGCAGAGGTTCCTATAGCAACAACCTCTTTTTTCTGATATTAATAGGACCGTATAAACACTGAAAATCAGTTGAGTAGCGTTGATGGATGAACAAGAAGCTTTAAAAAAGAAGCTTGACCTCTTGAAGGACGAGCATCGTGAACTTGACACAATGATTGAAGACCTGCTGCGTGAAACAGTTGTCAATCAGCTAGCTGTCCAACGCCTCAAGAAAAAGAAACTTCTTGTGCGGGATCACATTGCCCGAATCAACGCCCAGCTTTTACCAGATATTATTGCTTAGTTTTTCAACACACAAAACCATTATAGCCTTTCCAAAAAGGTTCCAGTCTAGGAAAGAGTGACCGACGACTGCCCCTTGTCGTTTAGGAGAGATTGACAACGTCTGGGACCTTTTTGGAAAGACTATACATATATTGAGCGCCCCATGTCCCTATCCGGTTTAGTCGTTGCCCATAATGAACAAGACCACCTTGAGGCTTGTTTAAAAACCCTTTCTTTTTGTGATGAAATTATCGTTGTGCTGGATAAATGCACCGACCGCTCTCAAGAAATAGCTCTAAAAAAGGGCGCGAAACTTGTAGAAGGATCATGGAATATTGAAGGTGAGCGCCGCAATATTGGTCTCGAAAAATGTTCCCATGAATGGGTCATTGAACTGGATGCGGACGAACGTATTTCACAAGAGCTCGCCCAAGAAATTTTACAAACCGTCAAAACATCCAAGTCAGACGTTCACCTTATTCCTTTTGATAACTACATTGGACAAACCTGTGTTCGTTACGGTTGGGGAGGATATTTTGGCGTCTCTCAATCACCTCGCTTGACACGACGTGGCACAAAGAAATGGGGCCTTCAAAGAGTTCACCCAAAACTTGACCTCAGCGATAAAAGAGGCGGTAAACTAAAAAACCCCATTATTCACTATGTTGATAAAGACATCTCAGATCTCCTCCACCGCCTTGATCGCTACACAACTTTAAATGCTCAAGACATGCGCGCCCAAGGGAATGAGGGCTCTTTTGGACATAATGTACGGCGAATTTTTTCACGATTTTATAAGTGCTATGTGGTTAGAAAAGGCTATAAAGAAGGGCATTACGGTTTTCTTATTACCCTTTGCGCCGGTCTATACCCCCTACTCTCTTACCTCAAAGCCACCCTTGAAAAAAAGGCTTAACAAACCTCTTTCTATAATGAGCATCTTCACGTGCATTGCTCTTTCTGATAAGATTGAGAATATCGATATTTCTATAAAAAAGCTCCTATGACAGACCAAGAATTCGACAACATCCCCCCCCTAGAGCATCCCCAAGACGGGGAGGTGACCTCTGCTGCGACCTTTGTTGCACAGGCCACACCGGCAATGCCAGCTAATGAAAACCCCACAAGCCCCCCCTATGGGAGAAAGTCAAGCCAACCCGCTGGCCAAACGGCCCATCAAGACTTAAATCAAGGGGTTACCCTTGAAAGCTTACCCCATAACATCGAAGCGGAACAAGCTCTGCTGGGTGCCCTGCTCTATAACAACTTGGCCTATGAAAATGTATCAGATTTTTTGCGAGCTAGTCATTTTAGTGAACGGGCCCACGAACAAATTTACGAGGCGATTACCCTTTTACTAGAGCGAGGCCAAGTTGCTGACCCGGTCACCCTAAAGGATTATTTCCACTCCCAAGCCTCCCTTGAAGAAATTGGCGGCATTGCTTACCTTGCAAAACTCTCAGCCTCTGTTGTTTCTTTAGTAAATACGGGGGATTACGGGAAAATTATTTATGACCTTTTCCTAAGACGTCAACTCATTAACTTGAGCCAAGAACTTGCGTCAAAATCCCATAAGGTTGACCTCGAAAGCAACGCAACGGATTTCATCGAAGAAACAGAGCAACAGCTTTTTGATCTTGCGACAACAGGCAATATGGATCGAGGATTTGTGCATTTTGCCGAAGCCCTTTCAGCCTCCATCGAGACGGCTCAAATTGCCTTTAAAAGTGACGGCCATGTGGTAGGAGTCACAACGGGCCTTATTGATCTTGATAAAAAATTAGGCGGCCTTCACCCCTCCGACCTCCTTATTCTAGCGGGACGCCCGTCCATGGGTAAAACCGCCCTTGCCACCAACATTGCCTTTAATGCTGCCCAAGCTTCCTTAAAGGAAAAACAAGGAGGGGCAGCCGTTGCTTTTTTCTCTTTGGAAATGTCAGCCGAACAATTGGCTGGGCGTATCTTAGCGGCTGAATCTGGTATTGTCTCAGATAAGATTAGGCGCGGTGAGTTAAATGGGGACGACTTTCAAAAGTTTGCCGATGTTGCAAAAGAGCTCGCCAGCCTTCCTTTGTTTATTGATGACACCCCAGCCCTCAGCATGTCAGCCTTGCGCACAAGGTGCCGCCGTTTGAAACGCCAGCATAACCTTGGCTGTATTGTGGTGGATTACCTTCAACTGCTGAGCGGCTCTAACAAAAAAAGTGAAAACCGCGTGCAGGAAATTTCTGAAATCACACGATCCCTTAAGGCCCTTGCCAAAGAGCTCCATGTCCCTGTTTTAGCCCTGTCACAGCTTTCTCGTGCCGTGGAACAACGGGACGATAAGCGCCCTCAACTCTCGGATCTTCGTGAATCTGGATCCATTGAGCAGGATGCCGACGTTGTGATGTTTGTGTTCCGCCAATCCTATTACCTCGAGCGAAAAGAACCTGATCTTGGAACCGACCAACATATTGAATGGCGAGCACAAATGGACAATATCCGTAATGTCTCAGAAATCATTCTAGCCAAGCAACGTCATGGCCCCGTCGGTACCGTACGCCTTTACTTTGACTCAAGGGTTACTAAATTTGGCGACCTCACAGCAGAAGATCAAGCCAAACTTATGCTCGCCGCTTAACGTCTCTAGCCTTAGAACAAGCCTCTATGAATCGCTCATAAATAGAGTGATCAAGGTCACACACAAGGAACTCAGGGTGCCATTGCACACCAAGGCAAAAAGTTAGGGAAGGATCTTCGATGCCTTCAATAATGCCATCCGATGCCACAGCATTAACCACAAGGCCTTGGCCAACTTTATCAATGGCTTGATGATGGCTGGTGTTGACGGCAGCTTTTTCAAGGCCTTTATTACAATGGGCAAGCAAGGTCCCTTGGGTAATAATGATCTCGTGGGTTGGGAGGTGGCGGCATGGGGCTTGAGAATGATTCAGTGCCCCAGGGCACTCATCGGGAATGTGCTGAATAATCGTTCCTCCTCGCACGATATTAAGCATTTGCTGACCTGCACAAATCCCCAAGAAAGGCACATCACGCTCAAGGGTCTTCTCCACAAACGCAAAGTCAAAAGAAGAACGTACGGGATTTAAAACAGTTTTTTCATGGCGAAAATCCTCTCCGTACATCTTGGGATCATGGTCAAAATCTCCCCCACTTATGGCCACACCATCCACAAGATCAAGATAATGATCAATAAGCTCTCTATTATGGGGCAGCATAACCGGTAACCCCCCCGCTTTATAAACCGTGTCGCAGTAGTGCTCGCGAAGAGCATACCAAGGATACTCCGAGTATGTCTTTTCTCGGGAAGAATCCATACTGATACCAATAATTGGCTTTGCCATGTTTCTCTCTTTCATCATGTCATTGCCCCATCATAAACTGGCTAAAAAATACTGCAAATGAGAAATATGCATAAAAAAAAGAAAACCACCTTGTCAAAATTGCTATTTCCTGTTTTAAGTGTGGGGAACTTAAACTGTTTTTGATTAAAATTTTGGAGGAAAAATGTCTAACCTTGTAAGGAACGTATCCGTTCTTGCTTTATCTATTGCTATGATTGCAGTACCAACTCATGCTGCACCGAAAACAAAAGACACACGTGAGCAAAAAACAACCAATGTCGAAGGCCCTGGTATCAACATTATAGGTGATTCAGATATCACAGCAAACTCTGCTCCTGAAGCCACGGGCCCTGGCCTTGAAATTTCCGGTGGCACCTCTTTTAATACCTATGCCTTCAAACAATCAAAACGTGAACAAAATGGCGGCAAGGGTCGTGGCACTCATTTTGGTGCCGATGATTCTCGTATCAACTTTCAAGTCCTCGGCAAAGCCGGGCCTGAACTAGATGGCCTTGAATATAGCTTTCTCATTGGTATGACAGGAAACACAGAAGCCGGTAAAACCTCTATTGAAGAGAACCGTATTAAGTTGAAAAACCGTTATGGAACTCTTATTGCTGGTGTGCACCGTGGCGTTACAGACTTTATGGCCGTTGGGGCGTTTGCTTTCTACAATGGTACTGGTAACGTCCTTGGAAACTATAAAACTGTTGTGAATGAAACAACCGGTGTTGTCATTCGAGATGATCTTAAAGGGGCTCCTAAGGACCAAACAAAGGTTACTTATGTATCCCCCCGCTTCTTTGGCATCCAAGCCGGCTACAGCTTTACCCCCGACGGTGAGCAAACAGGTGAAGCAAAACTAGCCTCAAAAGCCAATGCACCAAAAGCTGGTGCCTTAACAGCTGCTGGGCAAAATATCCATGAACTTGGTTTGAATTTCAAAAAAGAATTCGCCAATAGCTTTGGCATCCAACTTTCTGCAACAAGCCTATTTGGAAAATCAAAGAATACAAAAAGTTACCTAACCCAAGGGAACAGCGATATTGCCGCTTATGCCTTAGGCTTGGTGATGACCTACGGCGGCCTTTCCTTTGGTGGTGAGTATCTGGATAATGGTCGTAGCCTTGAATGGAACGGTCTAACGGGAAATGATTCCGGTCGTGCTTTCAACGTTGGTGTTGGGTATTCCCATGACCGTCACTCTGTAAGCTTGGGTTATCTCCACAGCAAGCGTAAGCTAGGTCGGAACAAGGTGACAACTTTTGACTACGGCACAAGCAAAGCAAATGTAGGTTCCCTTTCCTATGACTACAAGCTTGCCAAAGGCTTAAAGATTTATGCTGAAGGTGTGGCCTTTGATTATTCAACATCTAGTACCGCTCAAGCAACGGCTTGGAAGCAAGATACAATGGCTGCAAAAGATGCTGTTGGTAAAAATAATGGTCATGCAATCATGTTAGGAAGTGCTATTTCTTTCTAAAAAGACCTGAATAAGAGAGTCGCACTATCTCTCTCAATACAAAAAAGCTCCTTCTGGGGCTTTTTTTATGGTCTTTTTTTAATGTTTTATAAGGAAAAACCAAAATTGTTGCATAAAAATCACAAGTGCCGGCAATCACACACATCAGCTTGTTGCCCTTTTATTTAAATGTTAAGATAAATTAAAATAAATGGATTTTAGAGAGCCTTGAATAAGTATGGTTGGCATTGGCCTTGATGCACGTATACGTAAGAAAGAGAGCATACAAGCCCTTAAAGGTGCTGCCGGGGAAGCGTTGCCTCGTTTTTTAGGCGCAGGTAAAGAAAGTCATTTACCAGAGGCACCAGAGGTGCCGCCCGATACGGATCAGTTACAGAAATTTAGGGATCAACTTTTAGATATTGACCGGAAAAAACGTCAACATCTTGTGATCCCACCAGCAAAAGGGAGTGGTTTTTTGAAATTATCTACTATTTTAATAATCTTATTATTTGCCCTTTCTGCTGCTCTTTTCTTTGCAGGGGGCTATCTCTATAGTTATTCCAATCCGCCTGCCGGAAGTGCCCTTTCTGCAAGCGGCTTTGAAGTGGGACAAAACAAGCCAGATTGGCGCCTTGGAACCGTCGTTGAAGGGGCGACTGCTGCGCAAGAAGGCAATGTCCCTAGCCCTTATTTAGCAAGACGCACTTACTTAGAGCGCAATGAAGTCTTAGCGGACCGTGTTCACAGTGATGGCCAATACCAAAGCCGTTTAAATCAATCAACACGCAATGAAGCAAAGCGTATCGCCTCCAAAACCACAAGTAAAATTAGATCAACAATGCACAACATGTTTGGCGGTACAATTTCGAGGATATTTAATCCCCTTGCCACAACCGTTGTACAGGGAACCGTTGGAAGTGCCGTTAATCAAGCCCTTCCCGTTAATGCTAAAAAAGGCGAGGGCACTCAAGCAGGAACCGGCGGTAGCAATACCTTGGGCACTGTTGGTAATGCTGGCGGTACACAAAATTCTCAAGCAAGGGCAAGCGGCCCATCCGGCAGCTCTAGCTCTTCCGCAATAACAGGAAGGGGAGCGTCTAATGCAGAAGAAAAGGGGGCATCCGCCCCCACTGGCGAAATGGGAGCCCTCTTTGCCCTTGAACTCCAAACTTTTTACGATAGCACTAATGCGTTTATGTTAATGCGCAACCTTCGTGAAAATGGATATGCGGCCAGTTATATTCTTCGCTCTAGGGTTGGAGAAAATATGGTGTATAAAGTGCGTGTTGGTAATTTTGCAAACTATGCTGATGCCAATGAAGCCCGTAAATTAATAGCTCATCCTAGCCGTGTTGTCCTTGCACTGCGAAGTGATGAACATTTGAAATATTAGAGTGAATAAAGGTTATGATGCAGTATAAAAACACTAAAAATTATGCAAGAAACTTAAGGCTTACCTTGCCCTATTTTTCACGTTTCTTCTCCTTAGCAATGTTTCTCATGCTTTCCGCTTGTTCGTTGTTTAAAGAGTGCCCAAATGTGCCGATTTACTTACAAGAAGTAAACTTTTCATTAGACAGTGATGCAAATTCAAAGTCAGCAACGGCTATTGATCTCCTGATTGTTTATGATCCAGCCCTTTTAGAAGTTCTCTTAAAAATGGACGCAAAGGACTATTATGTCGCTTCAAAACAGCTTAAACAAGATTATCCCTCTCTGGCTGACATTCTTCATTGGGAGCTAACACCAGGGCAAGTCGTCAAGGACTATCCTATCAATTTACGCTCTGCTGCTCCGGAAGGTGCGGTGATGTTTGCCGATTACTATGCTCCGGGGCCCCACCGTGTTCGTATTGGCTCTTCAAAAGTTATTCACGTTCATTTTAGAGCTAACGACTTCTGTGTTATCGAACAGGGCTGTTTTGGAGATCCAAATCCAGATATGTCGGCAGAAGCCGCCGCATTGCAAAAAAATATTGTTTTTAAAGATATTCAAGGGGCCGATCCCAAAGCAACCATTGCACAAGTGGAAGCCGTGAAATCTGCTCAAGCAACGAAAGACGGTACAGACCTAGCTAAGGAAGTTGCTAAGCAGGCGGAAAAATTTTCCGCTAAATATTAAAGGTGTTTAGGAGATATTAAATGAGTGTGTTGCGTCAATTAAAAAAAGCAGTTCAATGGCACGATGGTATGTTGCTACGCCCTGAGCATTTTCAACAAGCCGACCGCCGTGGTGAGCAGCTCCGGCACTTTCAGCTTTCAAAGGTTTTACCCTACTATTGGGGGGTGAGCCACCTCAAAATTGATGATGTTCTTTTGACCTCTGGAACCCTTCGGATCCTTGAGTTAGATGCGATCATGCCCGACGGTATGATTGTTGGTATGAATGCGGAAGATGGAGACCATCTTGAGCTAGAGTTAAATGATTATGCCGATCACTTTAAAAAAACAAAAAGCCTTTTAATCTACTTAGCCATTCCAGAGCACCGTGTAGATGCTGCAAGCGTTACGTCAGAATTTCCCCGTTATGAGTCCGTAGAGTCAGGCTTTGTCATTAATCAAAATACCGGTGAAGAAGCGCCACGTTTTGCTTGTTTAAAGCCTCACTTAAAACTATTCGCAGGAGATGAACCTTCAGGTCGCTTTGTCTTTTTTCCCTTGATAAAAGTAGATCAAGAAAAAGCAAACTATGATGTATCTGACTTCACTCCCCCTACTTTGCATATCTCTTTAACCTCAAAATTGGGAAGTCTTTGCACACATACCATTAAAAACATCCGCACAAAAGCTTCTTTTCTGAGTGAGCAAATTCGTAATGATAAACGCTCTATTATGGCCCAAGAATCCCAGCTTCATATTAAGACAATGATGGCTGGACTTATTGGGTTTGAGGCACTGGTTCAAACAGGAAAGACCCATCCTTTTGATTTATATGTTGGACTTAGCCATCTTGCAGGACAGCTAAGTGCCTTACGTCCCAGTGAAATACCCCCTGCTTTTGAACCCTATGATCATGATAATGCATTAGCCTCCTTTAGGGAAATCTTTGACTATATAGCTTATTGCTTGAATGCCCTACAAGAAGGCTTCACCATTGTTCCTTTTGCGAAAGATGACAGAGTCTTTAAGGTTGATCTTGAACGGTCTTGGATGTCCGATAAGCTTATTATTGGCGTTAAGGGATCTGTTCATATGCAAGAAAAAGATCTCATCGAATGGATTACAAGTGCTGTTATTGCCACAAAAAACTTTGTGGAAGGTGTACGAGACAAGCGTATCCTTGGCGCGCCTCGTTCTCTTCTCTCTGGCAGCAAGGAGCTCCGTTTAATGCCAAGTCGAGATATGATTTTGCTCGAAGTGGTTTATGACCACTCTTTCATTAATCCCGACGAAGAGTTCCAAATTTTTAATGTTGCTGATACGGCCCTTAAGCGCCCGACAGAAGTTGTGCTTTACGTACCAAGGCAAACAGAAACAGATAAACAAAAAAAATAAAACACACCATTATGGAATGAAACCCAATAGGTCTGGAGTTTAAAAATGAGTTACGCCCTTAAGCGACAATTAGATACGGATACAGGTTTTGTGATGCGCTTTTTTGAAGAGCATTACCGCCTCGTTTTAAAATACCTTAAAACCTGTACAGCAGAGTTCTCAACAGCAGAGTCTGCAGCTGATGGCACCCCAGGAGATGCGGATAGTGCAGCCGTTGAGCGCCTACAGCTTATTTTGAACGACTTGTATGAGACCCTTGAGAGACAAGCTTTAATTGCGTCTCAAAAGGGGGGGGAATTTGCCGTCAGTTATTATAAAGAAGCTCAGTATATTATGGCTGCGTTAACGGATGAACTCTTTTTAAATCTACCCAACTTTATAGGGAAACAATATTGGTCAGAGAATCTTCTAGAGTCCCGCCTTTATGGCACCCATGAAGCTGGTGACGTCTTTTTTAGAAGGTTAGATGACTTCCTTGAAAAACGTGATGCTGTTCGTCGTGATATTGCAGAAGTATACCTCCTTGCCCTTGGCGTTGGTTTTAAGGGAAAATTTCGGGGTATGCCCGATCAGCGACAATTGGATTATTACCGCCGCGAGCTCTATATTTTTATTAACCATGAAGAGCCTCGACTCTATCAAGGTGAAGACCGTCTTTTTCCACAGGCCTATAGCCATACATTGGTGGAGGGACAAGCAAAGCGATTCCAAGATGTTCGCTTTTGGACAGGAGCTTTTGCTAGTATTTTTGGCATCTTACTCCTGATGTCCTTCGTGATTTGGCAAAATGCAACAGCGGATGTTGAAAGCATGGCCGACGATATTATTAAAAACAGTGCATTTAAGCGATAAGGGTTGATGAACCATGAATGAGTTAGTAAAGCAATTTCTTCCAGACCTAACTTGGGCGATCTTCTGGGCGTTCCTAATTGGCCTTGTTCTTTTAATTTTAGCGGGTATTTTGCTTATTAAAAATATACGTAACTATTCTCGGGAAAAGGCTGCTTCTGGGCGCGGAGCCGTTCCAGGAGACAAAAAATCCATGAAGGACTACGCTCAAAAAACAAAGGGTTTTTTCACACGCTTGAAAGAGATGTCCTCAAGTGTGCGCAGGAAATATGCAGGGGATATGCGAGATGAAACCGCGAAATCATTCCAGCGCACCATTGAAGTTTTACAAGGATATTTTGGGCCTAAAAATGCTCAGTACCACTTACCTTGGTATATGGTTGTGAAGGGGCTGGTAAATCCACTTTCCTTGATGGTGCACAACTAGAGCTCCCTATTGGCGATCCCGTCAACGAAATTACGTCTGACCTTTCTCCCGTTAATTGGAAGTTCTTTGATCAAGCTGTTATTGCTGATGTTCGTGGTGACTTACTTCTTGGAAAAGAAGGGGTGAATTCCGATGATGGCCAGTGGAGTTACCTGTTAAACCTTTTTAAATTTTACCGTCCAAAGCGCCCCATTGATGGGATTATCCTGACCATACCGGCCGATGAAGTCGCCGGAGAAGGGCAGCTCTCAAAGGACGACCTATCCGCCCGAGGTCGTGCGATTTATGCGAAGCTCTGGAAACTTCAAAATACCCTTGGCATGCGCGTTCCCGTTTATGTTGTTGTGACAAAAAGTGATAAAATTCCTGGATTTTCTAGCCTTGTTGCGCAATTACCCGAAAATAAACGTCAAGAAATGCTTGGTTGGTCTTCTCCCTATGACATTCATATGGCCTTTACAGAAGAATGGATTGAAACAATCTTTAAAGGGTTGCGCAAAGGATTTAATCGCTTGCGCGCTTCTATTTTTACGCGAGATTTAATCGATGAACGTCGCATTGGCAACGCCCTTTTACCCATAGAGCTGGCCTCTATGAAGGAAAGTCTTGGGCTTTATATTTTAACAATGTTCAAAGAAAGCAGTTATCATGACTCTTTCTTTTTAAGAGGTGTTTATTTTACAGGCTTGGGTGATAATCAGGATATTATTAACTTTTTACAACAGCAACAAGCAAGTGGCAGTTCTGAACAAAATACAAATCCTGAGCTTGGGAAGCTCGTTTTTGTAAGTGATCTTTTGTCCCAAAAAGTTTTTCAAGAATTCCCCATTTGTGAGCCTAATACCCGTTTGTTGGTTTCAACAAATAAAGCCCTTAACACCGCAAAAGTTGCAGGGAGTGTTATTGCTTTTATTTGGTTTGTTGGCTTATTGAATTCCTATCAACACTTAAAAACGACGAATCAAAACCTTTACCCCTCTTTGAGTTTAATTAACGACTCTATTGTTGGGGCTAACGAACGTATGACTGGTGGTAATCGCTCAAAGTTTGAAAAGTACCTTAATGTCCAGTCAGAAAAAGTCATGGCTGAATTTGTTGAAATTCAAGCTGTTGATTCCTTTTCAGTTTTTATTCCAGCTTCTTGGTTTTCATTGGTAGATGAAAAAATAGAACGAAGCTTTACCTCTGCCTATGATAAAGTTATTCTCCCGTCGTTATCTGGTGCATTGAGGATGCGCATTGAAAATATTGTGGCAAGAGATTCAGGTGTGCAACCTGCAGCCCAAACAAAACACCCCTTCCCTAACCCAACAGACTCCCCAGCCTTTGGGCGTCTTGAGCAATTTGTTCAAGATGTCTCTGATCTTGAAAGTAATATTTCTGCCTTTAATCGCCTAAAATCTAGTACCAGCGTGCAGGACTTGGGGCGCTTAACAAAATATCTTTTCAATCGCTCTTTGCCACAACAATTTTTCTCAAATTCTGACTATTACCGCCTGGCTCTTGGGGAAATTTTTGGGGAAAAAATTATTTTTGATCAACATAGTCAAGCAGCTCAAGAAAAATTGCGCCTTCTCTATCGTAATTTCCTAATAGAGGTTTTTGATATTAAAGAAAACCTGCCTGTTTTAATTGACCTCCAAAAAGAACTCGATGCCATTGTGAATTATTCAGCCTATAAACGCATGGATGAAAAAGATTTACGTCAACTAGCGGAAAAAGCCATTTCCTTTGCTGACCTTGCTATCAGTGGCAAATTAGCTTGGCTTTCAAAACAGCTCTTTGATCCGGGTGCACGCTATGATAATGCTATGGACCAAGTTTTTGGTTCTCAGCTTTTAGGGCAACGTATTGCTTCAGATTTAGGACGTGTTGCAAACCTTGCTTTTTCAAAATATCGTCTTGGATTAGCCGGTATGAAATCTGAACTTGTTGGCTCTTTTTTCACCATTGAAAATGGTCAATTAATTTCAGAGCCTTCTTCAGGGGTTATTAACTTCATTGATTCCTTAACCTCCTTTTTGGGAGAGTCTTTCATGGCGCCTGTTGATAACTATGAAATTTTATTCAAAATACCTCCTGGGAAATTACTATTTTGGGATGACGCAACACTAAACAGAGGCGTAAAAGTTGTTAGTTCTTACGAAGACTTTGCTACTAAGCGCCTCTCAAACTACTCACCTTCTTTACAAGAATTCTTCCGTGAGGTCGGGCGAAATAGTGTTCGTAAAAAAGTTGTGAACTATGTCTCTTTATCACAATCTTACCATGCAGAACCAACAACGATGACAAGTTTTGGTGCACGAGAGCTCCTCTCAAAACAGGTCAGCAATATTGCTGTTGCCACCCCTCTTTTCTCTAAGGTTTTAGGGATTTTTGATGACGGTAGTTTTGTTATGACTACGGCAAACCTGCGGGAACTTCTCATTAACCAAAACTATGGTGTGTTGAAAAAAATCAACAATTTACTTTCCATTGACAACCTTTATAAAGCCAATGAAGAAGAGTTACGTTGGTGGAAAGGAGAGCAGTTGGTCGGCTTTAAGCTCTTTAATGTAAGTGATGGGAATGATATGAGTGCCTATCTTGCAGCGCAACGTTTTAGCATTACTTTCCTTGCCAATGAAATGGCTAAACCCATTTTGGGGATGCTAGCTCAACCCTTCTTAAGTAATATTCCAATGGATATGCCGTTGGTTAAAAAATGGGTGCGCATTGTTTCTGTCTTAGAGGATTATGAAAAGAAAACCCCTGGCAACTCTCTACAGGTTCTTGAAAAATTCTTGAGTACTGACTTGAATTCTATCTCTCTTGCCAATTGCCTAGAGAAAATTGGTGATTTTGATAAGTTTGCTCAAACAGGGGATTACTTCCTTGATGTGCGAAACCATTATTACGAAGCTGTTGAAAAACAATGTGAAGCTGTTGGCTTTAAAGATGCCATCGAAAAGTATAATAAGGCTGGTGCTTTCTTTAATGCAAACTTGGCCGGCCGCTTCCCTTTCACTAAAGAAATCGGAGATGGCAAAGGTCCCGAGGCTAACCCTGACGATGTTGCTACTTTCTTTACACTATTTGATACCCTCACACCGCAACAACTTGAAATGCTTAAGCATTCGGCTCGTAATATTGGGGCACGGGTTTCTATTGGTAAATTTATAAAAAATATTATCAGCATTCGCCCTATTATGCTTTCAGCCATTGATTCTGAAAACAAAGATCATATTTCTAAGGTGAATCTTTTAGCAAGTTTTAGAACAGATCAAGATCGTGAACAAGGCGGCGAAAGTATTATCGATTGGAGCATGCGTGTTGCTAACTCTGTTACAACCATGCGCAATAATACACCTATCGTTGAATGGCGTGTTGGCATGCCCATCGATATGATGATTAAATGGGCAAAAAATGGAGAAACAGTCCCTCTCCCTGATCCGCGCTTAGCAAAACTTAATGTCTTAGGTAACCATGCTGTCTTTAGCTACGACGGTAGGTGGGCTTTAGCACGCTTGTTAAGAGAACATGTCTTGCCAGAATCGGCTTTTGATACCAATGGTATCCCCGGCTCTCAGGTTCTTGAGTTTTCTATTCCAACGGCCTTTAACCCCAATTGTTATCGCGGCAAAACTGTTATGCCTTTTGAACGCAAGAGTGAACCCGCTCGCCTTTATATGCGTTTGACAATGGGAACACCTGTGAAAGTTGAGCCTGGAAAAGACGGGGCAGCTCCTACAGGTGATGATAAAAATAGAACATTCCCTGTTCCAAGCTTCCCTTATTATTCTCCGCAATATCAAAAGCGCTAATGCTGAGTGAGCGAGAAAAATAGAAATAGGAAAAAATGATGTTTTTAAAGAAAAAAGAAGAGCCATTTCACCTCCTCGATAAAAAGACCTTAGCTCTTTTCTTAAAACCAATTTCTAAAGCCATGCCTAGCGGTAAATCCCTTCGTTATGAAAAAGAATACGATAAAATCAGGGATGCAAAAAAAGTTGAAGAGGACTTGCCTCAAGGGGTTTGGACCCATGACCTCAAGGAAGCGGATTGGGATAAAGCCGCGAAACTGTGTGTTGACGTATTGCAAACAAAATCAAAAGACATCCAAATATCTCTATGGCTTTCAGAGTGTTGGTTTTATGAATATCAGGCCTATGGTCTTCGATATGGGCTTTATTTAACACAGAAACTCATTGAAAAATTCTGGGATACGATGCACCCCTACTCAGCCAACGACCCTGAATACCGTGTCGCCCCTTTATTATGGTTTGATCGAGCAATTACTAAAGCCCTTTCCCAGATGATTATTGCGTTGCCCACCGATGATGCCAAGGATACTTTTACCTTTTGGGATTATCAAAGCAAAGTTTTAAAGACATCCCCCGCAGAAAAGGACGCCTCCAACCAAAAGAAGAATCAGGCCCCCAAACAGTCAACTCTCTTTTATGACTCTGTTAAACTAACCCCTACACAGTTCTATAAAGATTTAACAAATGATATCACCGAAGCCCTCAAAGTCATTGGGGATATTGAGGTGTTTATTGAAAAGAAATACAAGGAATATCCAGGGATTTTAATGCGTTGCCGAAGTCGTCTTGAACAAATCCTTCATTTTGCAAACGGTATTTATCAAGAACGCCCCTCAGAAGCACCACAAGAAACATCTCGAAAATCAAAAAATAAGGGTGAGAGTGCTAACAGTCCCTTAAGCCCTTCAACGATAAAGAGTCCTTCCATGCTGAAAAAATCTTTTAAAATTAATGGCGATCTTCAAAACCGTGAGCAAGCCTACGACCTTCTTAGCAAAATTGCAGATTACCTTTCTGAAATTGAACCCCATAGCCCTACCCCCTATTTAATCCGCCGAGCGGTGGGGTGGGGTAATATGTCCTTGGGTGATTTAATGATAGAGCTGTCCGAGCAAAGCGGTGATATTAAGCATGCCATGCGTTTTCTTGGCATGGACAATAAAAACAATACGGATTCATAAACTTTCCTTGCCAATATAGCCACGGTGCCTATCTCGTGGCTTCACAATCTAACCTATTTTAGTTTGCAAACAAGCTAAGGTAATTTCCTTTCGCAATGCCAAATCATCAAAGCCGTTAATTCTAATATTAGTGGCAAAGAACCACGTATTATCATTAAACTCAATGTAGCCAACATACCACCCATGGCCAATCCAATTTTTTGTTGCTGCCCCTGTTTTCACATAAAGTGCATAGTCCTTAGTCTCTTCGACTAACATGATCTTTCTCAAAGCATCATACACGTGATCGGAAAAGTCATAAGATCTTCTATGAATATTTCTAAGAATTTCAACTTGCTCGATAGCTGAAATTTTCAAACCACCACCTTCAAGCCAAAATGTCGTTAATTTTGGCCCTAGGATTTTATTTCCATAATTCATATGAGCCAAATAACCGCTATATACATCCCTACCAACTTTTTGAGCCACCCACTGATAGGCCCAAAGACAGGATGCTCTAAAAGCGGTGTACAAAGTTTGATCTTTATTCCAGTCAGCAAAGTCCCGTTTCACTCCATCCCAAGGAATAACTTGATCACAATCTCTAACAACCCCTTCTTGCAAGGCAATCAAAGAGTTCACAATCTTAAAGGTTGAGGCAGGAGACAACCTTTTTTTAGCTCGTTTATCATTATGAATATAGGC
The DNA here is from genome assembly GCA_963974885.1 of uncultured Alphaproteobacteria bacterium. Classification (GTDB taxonomy): domain Bacteria; phylum Pseudomonadota; class Alphaproteobacteria; order Caedimonadales; family UBA9215; genus UBA9215. The sequence goes on along the minus strand of CAXBEY010000014.1, from coordinate 9,906 downwards.
TCGCCCACCCTGCAAAGAAGAAAGAACAATAGTGCCTTCTTTTTGAAATTTTTCAAATATTTTTGCCAGCTGAGGGTCTTCTGCATAGGAGAAATTTATCATGAACAACGTTAATAAAAAAAATAGGGATTCAGTTTTGAACACATGTTTCATACAGTTATGGCTCCTAAAAACCTTTCCAGCTCCCGTGGGGATTTGATGCGCCTGACACAAGATGCGTATTCTGAATACTTTAAGATACTTTCATAACGGCGTTTATTTTTTCTATAGGTTTTTAAGACCCAAATAAAAATAGACTTCTTTGTGAAGAATTGCTGATACCAACTTTCATAGTTTTCACCGCAGCACTTCTCTTTTTTGATCAAACGCCGAAAAGTGCGTTGAGTGACACGCCAAAAAATTAACGGTAATGAATAGTCTAGCCAAATAAGATGATCCGTTTTTTCCAGAGCCAGAGCTAGAATTTCTTTATAATTTCCACAAATCACCCAGGGACCTTTTTCCATTTCAGCAAAAACAGTACGCACAAAGTCATCATCAGGGCGCTTTACCCAGTTTGAGTCATAACAAAAAGCATCCAGTTCTATATGGTTTAAATGAAAGCGAGCCGCTAAAGCTTTTGCCAAAGTACTTTTTCCCGAACCCGATGTTCCAGAAATATAAAAATTCATCCTTTCTTTCCTAACAGTCCTTACGCAACTAACTATTTTTGGAGGCAAAACGATACTAAAAATAAAGCGATTCTTTTCAAGGGCGAGCAATGCCCCCCTTATGGTCTAAAAACTAATAGGGCTTTATACAGAGGGCTACTCTTTACCACAGCAATGTTTATAGCGCTCACCCGACCCACAGGGGCACTGAGCATTCCGAGAAATTGATGAGTCACCATCCTCTACACTCGCTGCCTTTGATTTCGCCGTTTTTTTCTTTTTTGAAGGATTGGAGCGCGCAAGACGTTGGGCAAGGGTCTTTGGACCTGTTTTAGCCTTTGATGTGTCTTCTAGGGTTTTCGCAGGGCCACTATAATTTAAAGAGTCCTGGTCTGTTTCAGCGCCTTCAAGGGCCGCTTTCTCCAGCTCCTCTTCATTTTCAACGCCAATTTCAAGATGAGATAGCAAGGAGACGGTGGTTTCACAGACTTGCGTCATCATATCCTCAAACATGGTAAAGGCTTCTTGCTTATACTCATTCAAAGGATCACGTTGCGCGACAGCCCGCAAATTAATACCTTGGCGAAGGTGGTCAAGGTTATGAAGGTGATCCTTCCAAGAAGTATCCAAAACCCGCAATAGAATGCTTTTTTCTGCCATACGCATTAAGGGCACTGTAAATTTCCCTTCTTTTTCAGCCATATGATTTTTAGAGGCCTTTTCAATACGATCTCGCAATTCAGACTCTGCAATACCTTCTTCTGCTGCCCAGTCTTTTATGGGAAGAACCATACCAAATAAACGCAAGACTTCTTCATGTAAGGTGTCAACACTCCATTGGTCCGCAAAGGAATTTGCAGGAATGCATCGATCTAACAAGGCATCAAGAGCCTCATCTCGCATCTCATCAATGACTTCATGCATATCGTCTTGTTCCATGAGTTCACGGCGCTGAGTGTAAACAACCTTACGTTGAGCATTCATCACATCATCATATTTCAAAAGATGCTTACGCATGTCATAGTTTCGAGCTTCAACTTTTTGTTGGGCCCGCTCAAGGGCTTTATTAACCCAAGGATGGGTAATGGCTTCGCCTTCTTCAAGGCCAAGGCGTTGGAGCATGGTATCTAGGCGATCAGAGCCAAAGATACGCATAAGATCGTCCTCAAGGGAGAGGTAAAAACGAGACGCGCCAGGGTCTCCTTGACGACCAGAACGCCCCCGTAATTGGTTGTCAACACGGCGACTTTCATGGCGTTCCGTTCCAATAACACAGAGACCACCCGCTTTTTTTACAACCTCAGCGGCTTCGGCAATTTCTGCTCTGATTTTTTCTTCTTTTTGAGAGCGCTCCGTCCCATCGTTCATACCGGCCAGTTCTTTTTCAAGGCGTGCCTCAAGGTTACCACCAAGCTTAATATCCGTTCCACGGCCAGCCATGTTGGTTGCAATGGTGATGGCACCAGGACGACCCGCATCCTCGATAATACCGGCTTCCTGTTCATGGAAACGCGCATTCAAAACACTATGCTTAATTTTTAACTTATTCAAATGGTCGGAAATCATCTCTGATTTCTCAATGCTGGTTGTCCCAACAAGAACCGGCTGCTTACGGATTTGACAATCCTCAATGACCTTAACGATCGCTTCAATTTTTTCGCGCTCTGTGCGATACACCTCATCATCTTGATCAAGGCGAGCAACGGGCACATTGGTTTTCATCTGAACAACCTCAAGGCCATAAATATCATGGAGCTCCGCTGCTTCGGTCTTTGCCGTTCCTGTCATGCCAGCAAGTTTATCATACAGACGGAAATAATTTTGGAAGGTGATGGAGGCAAGGGTTTGGTTTTCCATTTGGATTTCAGCATTCTCTTTTGCTTCAAGAGCCTGATGCAACCCATCAGAATAGCGCCGCCCGTCCATCATACGCCCCGTGAATTCATCAATAATAATGACCTGATTATCTTTGACGATGTAATCAACATCACGGTGGAACATCAAGTGTGCCCGTAACGCTTGGTTAATATGGTGAATGAGGGCAATGTTTTGCACCTCATATAAGGATCCTTCTTTTAAGAGACCATGTTGGGCAAGGAGCTCTTCCACATGTTCGCTACCAGCCTCCGTCAGAGTGATCGACTTATTTTTTTCCTCTGCTTCATAGTCAGCGGGAACCAATTGGGGAATCACTTTATTAACAGCACGGTAAAGATCCGATGAATCTTCTGCAGGGCCTGAAATAATAAGGGGCGTTCTTGCCTCATCAATAAGAATGCTATCAACTTCATCCACAATGGCGTAGTGAAAGGGGCGTTGGGCAACATCTTCTAGGCGGAACTTCATATTATCCCGCAAATAGTCAAAACCAAGTTCATTGTTGGTGGCATAGGTAATATCACAGGCATAGGCAGCTTGACGTTGCTCATCATCCATGGCGTTCACAATGCAGTCAACGGAAAGGCCTAAATATTTATAGAGCTGTCCCATCCACTGAGAGTCGCGGGAAGCAAGGTAATCATTGACGGTGACAACATGGACCCCCTTGCCCGTTAAAGCATTGAGGTAAACAGGAAGAGTTGCCGCAAGGGTTTTTCCTTCCCCCGTTGCCATTTCAGCGACCATCCCCCTGTGAAGGACAATCCCCCCCATCAATTGCACATCATAGGGACGCTGGCCCAATGAGCGCTTTGACGCTTCACGTACTACAGCAAAAGCTTCGGGTAGAAGGTCATCAAGGGTCTCCCCCTTTGAGAGGCGCTCTTTAAACGCGGCGGTTTTTGCTTTTAAATCTTCCTCTGAAAGCTTTTCAAGTGCTGGCTCAAAGGTATTAATATGCGCAACAAGAGGCTCGAGTTTTTTCAGAAAGCGTTCATCCGTTGAACCGAGAAACTTTTTAAGAACATTTAGAAACATTTAGGCCTCAATTTTAAAATTTTTGTTAATATAGCAATTAAGCAATTTTCACTAGTTATAGCAAGAAAAACAGCTTTTCCCAATGGTGTTTTCTTGATAATCTTGGCCAACGCTTAACGAAAAGCGCCTTTTAAAAAAAATTATGTGTTTTTAAGTTGCTTTCCAGGGCAACATCGCTACCATGGTAACACATTTAATAAAAAGGTAATGTTATGAAAAACACAAAAACACTCCTCCTAGCCGCTGTTTCTGCCCTTGCACTCTCTACCTCACCTGTTTTTGCAGCAGATGAAGTGGTTGCAAAGGTTAATGGCAAAGAAATCACGACAGCTGATCTTAAGCAACTTGAAAAGTCCCTTCCCCCCGAAATGATCAAGCGCGCTCAGCAAAAAGGTAATATTAAAGGAGAATTAACCAACCAGTTGGTTGATCTACGGGTTATTACTGATGCCGCTATGAAATCAGATGTTGCTAAAAACAAAGAAGTTCAACAAGCTATCGAGCGCGCTAAAGAACAAGTCATTGTTCAAGCGTTTGTGTTTGAGCAACTCAAATCAAAGGTTAATGATCAAGCCGTTGAGACAGAATACAAAACGTTAAAAGATAAATTTATGAAGGAAGTCAAAGACAAAAAAGAAGTTAAGGTCCGTCATATCCTCTTTAAAGATGAAGCAGGTGCAAAAGCCGCTTTGAAACGCCTTAAAGGGGGTGAAGATTTCCAAAAGCTTGCCCGTGAACTGTCTGAAGATAAGCAATCTGGTCAAGATGGCGGTGATCTTGGTTATGTGCTTGAGGGAACAGTGCCTGATTTTGATGCCGCCCTTAAAAATCTTAAATCTGGACAGGTGTCTAAGGAAGCAACAAAAACGTCCTTTGGCTATCACATCTTTAAGGTTGATGACCGCCGCAACGCAAAACCACCAAAGCTTGAGGATGTAAAAGCACAACTTGGTGCCAGGGTTCAACAAAAAGCTTTCTTAGAACTCGTAAAGCGCTTGCGTGATAAGGCCTCCGTTGAAATCTTAGCTTCAGCAGAAACTAAAAAATAGACTTTCAGTAATAAAAAATCTTGAGAAGGGGGCGTCATACCAAATGATGCCCTTTTAATTTTGCTCTGAAAAAGCTTATTTTTCAAACCAGTAGGCCATTTCGCAAAATTAAAAATACTATTATTTTGTTTTTTAACTTTTTTTTAATACATTTTAGGGTAAAATGCTTATTGTGTTTGTTAGTAAAAAATAAAAAAATAATTAGGAGATAGAAAAATGGATTTAAAAAAAGGACTTGGAATTAGCCTTGCTGCTTTTACACTCATCCTTGGTGGTTGCGATGAAGCAAAAGAAGCCGAAGAAAAAGTGGAAGACGTTGTCAAAGACGCCGCAGCGGCTGTTGGAGAGGCCGTTGATGCAACGGTGGATGCGGCGGCTGATTTAACAGGTGCTGCTGTTGACACAGCTGGTGAGGCAACTCGTGCAACGGTTGATGCGGCTGGTAAAGTTGTGACTGCTACTGGTGAAGTCGCTTCTGATGCAGCCAATGCAACGGTTGATGCAGCCGGGAAAGTTGTGACCGCTACAGGTGAAGTTGCTTCTGATGCAGCCAATGCAACAATAGACGGCGCAACAAAAGCTGCCGATGAAGTTGAAAAAGTTGCTAAAGATGCAAAAGACGCTGTCGTAGGCGAGTAAACATCACTCTGAACTTTAAACATTTTAAGCCACCTTTTATAAGGGTGGCTTTTTGCATAAATATTTTGTAAAAAAAATGCAAAAACACCCTTAGATATAGTGATTTAGGTTTTGCCCCTGCAAATGACACCAGGCGCCAGCACCTATGTTTATAGGAACAAAGTGTTCAGCGCAAAGATAATCTACTAGGTATTGAAAAATTAATAAAAAATTAGTAAATAGGCGGGATAATAATAAGTGCTTTATAACAACAAAGATGAAGTGGGTGAAAAAAGACTCTAGTACAAAAGTTTAAAACGTGTAGACTTTTCCTAGGGTCTCTTAAAAAGATACTTATATAATTAAAAAAAGGGAGAATATAATGATTCAAAACAAATGGACTTTTAAAGTCGCTGCCCTAACAGCAGCTGTATTTGCAGCAAGCTGTGCGGAGCAAAAAATCAGTCAACTGGAAAAAGAGCCCCGTGATGAGCGCGAATTTAACAATGCTCTTGCCAATGAATATCAAGCTTTAGCTAAAAAAGAAGCCAACATCTACAATGATAGCATTGATGCCCGCCACTTTGCTGTGAAAGGTCTACAAGCTGCTGCTGGTATGTTTGTCCTTCCGGAAGATCCGAAGCGTTGGGATATTCATAAAAAATATATGCCTGCCCTTATGGATGGTCGCGAAAGAATGCTTTTTGCCCTAGCCCGTGGCGGTCGTTTTATTGAGCCTGAATTAGGAGCAAAAACACAAGTTGCTTTTGATTGCTTGGTTGAAGAAAGAGAAGAAGGCCCGAACCTGCACAAAGATCAAAAGAAAGAGATCAAAACTTGTGAAGTTCTTTTCTCAAAACGCCTTGCTGATCTTGAGGTTGCCGTCTTTAAAAATGGTCCAGTGCGTCGTGTCCACTTTGACTACAACAGCGCAAACATCGAGCGTGATGGCATGATGACCGTAGCTGAAGTTGCTGCCCGCGTGAATAAATTCAAAGATCGTCGTATCATGATCGTTGGCCACACTGATCCTATTGGTAAAGCAAGCCGCAACCTAACGCTTTCACAAAAGCGCGCAGAAGCTGTAAAGCAAGCTCTTCTTGCCCATGGTGTTGATCCAAAAGCGATCAAGGTTACAGTTGGTCGTGGAGAACTTAAAGTTAGCCGCAAAGAATTTGAGCCTAATAACCGTGTAACTGACATTTATCTTTACTAAAGTTAGAGAAACATGAGTCAAAAGCCGGAGATAATCTCCGGCTTTTTTTATGTCTCACTGAGAACAAAATGAAGTTCTACAAAAAACCCCTCCCCTATGACAGCAACCATTTTGGGAAGAACAAACGTTAACAAGAGCCCATGGAAATGGAGCATACCTTCAGTACGTGTGTCTCTTGATAAGTCGAGTTCTTTACTTTTTTATCACTCAAAAAGCCTTTTATAGAGTTTCCTATCTTTTGCAATGGGCCCTCATTTCTCACATAGGCAGGAAATTCTTTAACAAAAACTATAAAGAAACAATAAAATATTAAATAGTTGTAACTATTAACCTATATTTAATACTATAAGACTATAATAGTTAATATAGTTATATTCTATATTATATTAGCAAAAGGTTATTTTATGACACTCTCCCTTAAAAACATTTTAGGTCCCATAGGGGATAATCGTTTTATTTCACAATTATTGGGCAAGGATTCTTCCACAGAAAAAGCAGACTCTAGGGCTCTGCAACAGCCTTCTTTGCAAACGTCCCCTCAGGCACTACTGTCAGAGTCAGACGCAGAAAATGGAAGCCTTTTTTCCACTATTCCCTCCGTTACCGTGCAAAAACAAGACGCACCCTTAATACAAGATAATACTGTTTCTCTATATGAACCCTATACAGGCTCAGCCTCTCGCTCTCCTGATGATGAAATAGCCCTTGCTTTTGATTTAGCACGGGAATTTTCCCCTTTTGATAATGTCTTTGTTAATATAGATAGTTCGGCATTCGCCTTATTTGATGAGACCCTTGAAAAGGTGGATGACACATTTATTAATAATTTAATTACACCCAATCCTCCTTTCGTTAATTCTCCCCCTGTGGCTGTGGCAGATACCTATACCCTCAATGAAGATACATCTCTCATTGTACCCATACAGGACGTACTGTCTAATTTTCTAGTGGCACAGCCTACCTCACCAACAGTCGGTATCCTCGGTAATGATAGCGATATTGATGGTGATCCCCTATCTGCCGTACTCGTAAAGGATGTTAGCAATGGATCCTTGATTTTAAATGCTGACGGAAGTTTTACCTATACACCAAACGAGAACTATAATGGACTTGACTATTTTACCTATAAAGCAAATGATGGTGCCCTTGATTCAAATACTGTAACCGTTACCCTCAATGTCCTTCCCGTCAATGACCCCCCTAATGCCATCGATGATGGGGATAGGCAAAACCCCCTAGAGGTCAATGAAGATAGCTCCCTCACTATTAACGTCCTCAATAACGATACGGACCCTGACAATGATTCTTTAACGGTGACCCATGTCAATGGCTTGGCCATTTCAGAAACCGGCCCCTCTCTTTCTGTAATAAATGGCTCCGTTGCCCTAGTCGCAGGGCAGCTGGTCTTTGAACCAACGGCAAATTATAATGGTCCAGTGTCCTTTACATACACAATCTCAGATGGCAACGGTGGCACAGATACCGCAACGGTTATCCTCAATGTCCTTCCCGTCAATGATGATCCCGAAGTAGATTCAAATCTGTTAGACAAGAACTTTCAAGATGCTGAGCTTGTTTCACTTGCAACGGCATCTGGTTTTAAAGATATTGATATTGGTGATATTCTGACTTATAGCGCTACGGGACTTCCCCTTGGCTTGAGTATCAATTCAAGCACTGGAGAGATTTCTGGAACTGTTGATCATAGTGCGTCTCAAGGCGGTACAAGTGGCGTCTACAATATTGTTATTTCTGCCGATGATGGCAATGGTGGTATCCCCGCCCAACAAACCATTAGTTTTACCATTACAAACCCTGCTCCCAATGCCATGGATGACGTAAACAGTGGGGATGAAGATACTGTTATTTCAGGAACCGTTGCAACCAACGATAGCGATCCCGATGGCGATTCTCCCCTTGTGTACACCAAACTCACCGATCCTGCTAATGGTACTTTGCTGTTTAACGACGACGGCAGTTATGATTACACACCAGCCCCCAATTACAATGGATCTGATTCCTTTACCTATCAAATAAGTGACGGTGAAGGGGGTACAGATACAGCAACGGTGAACCTTACCGTTACGCCTGATACAGCTTTTGTGATTGTTGGAGGCAATGGTGATGATCAACTTACAGGGTCAAATACCGAAAATGCTCTTATTGGAGATACAGGTGGCGCTGTGACCGGTGACTTTGAATCCTTTAATATGGTTTTTTCCTTGGACTATTCAGCCAGTATGGAATGGGACAAAGATGGAAATGAGCCCGGAGATACTGGTTTTGACCCAACAACGGTCCGTATTGATCTAGCCCGCGATGCCCTTAATGACCTAGCAGCAGAGTTTGTGACTTATGGAGATTCAGCCAGAAATATAGGCACACCTGTTGACCTTAATATACAAATGATTATTTGGAATAATAATATTAGAGGTAATGAGTTATTTACCTATCAAGAGGATTCTGGTTCCTTTGGCGTCTTTGATTTTTTCTCAGACGACGGTACAAAACTATCTGCTTACCTTGCGTCTTTTGACAGCCCAGATAATGGTACTCATTATGATAAGGCGGTTGATGAAGCCCTTGATTATTTTGATAACACGCCCCTTATCTCAGATAACGAGCGCCACTATTTTATTTCAGATGGTGTTCCTGATCCAGCGTCAAAGCATGCTGATGGAAGTGGGGATCAATTCACAACCCGCGGTGTTGATTCCTACGCCGTTGGCTTGTTTATTGACACAGCGTCCTTAGATGAAGTAGACAACACAAACCCCGATGGCAGCAATATCCCCAATGGTCCCGGTGAGACAGATGTTATTTCCGACCCCGAAGACCTTTCTGCTGTGCTCCTGGGGACGCTAATAGCCGTGGCTGGGTCCGATACCCTTACAGGTGATTCTGAAAATGATATTATTTTTGGAGACATCGTGAACACAGAGTGGCTTCCAAATGGGACATCCACGTGGAGTTACAGCGACGTTGTTGCGCACCTGACCACAACCTTAGGCCAGGCTCCCTCAAACACAGAAATCTATAACGAGCTTCTGAGCAACAACCTAAATTATGCAGAAGAAAAAGCTGGTGGTGTTGGGAAAGCAGACACCATTAATGCTGGCGATGGCAACGATATTGTTCATGGACAAGGGGGCGATGATATTATTAATGGAGAAGCCGGCAATGATACTCTCTTTGGTGGTACAGGCGCTGATACCCTAACGGGGGGGACTGGGGATGACCTTTTCGGTTTTCGAACCTTTGATATTGGCACAGGTATTGATGACATTACTGATTTTCAAACCGTTGAGGACCCCACTGGAACCGATAGTCTTGATCTCTCTGAGCTTCTCATTGAGGCAGGATTTAATAGCGTGAGTGATTCATTAAGTGACTTTGTTAGTGTCACCGTTCAAGGCGCAGACACAACGGTTGCCTTTAACGCAAGTGGTGATGGTGG
>CAXBEY010000013.1:0-29193 GCA_963974885.1 uncultured Alphaproteobacteria bacterium | reverse complement strand
CTTAAAATGATATAAAACTTATATAATATTTACTTCCTAATTGTCAAATTTATATTTTCCGATAAAAATGAAATTAATCATCGCCGGTTTTCAAGGCTTCGATAAAAGCGCTTTGGGGAATGTCGACGTTGCCAAATTGACGCATCTTTTTCTTACCCTTTTTTTGCTTTTCAAGGAGCTTTTTCTTACGGCTGATATCTCCACCATAGCATTTTGAGGTCACATCTTTTCGCATGGCCGAGATCGTCTCACGGGCAATGAATTTACCGCCAATGGCTGCTTGGATAGGGATTTTAAAAAGCTGCCTTGGAATAAGACTCTTTAAACGAGCGCACATAGACCGTGCCCTTGTTTCCGATTGACTGCGGTGGGCAATATAAGAAAGCGCATCAACGGGTTCGGCATTTACCAAAATAGAGACTTTTACAAGATCGCCGGGACGATAGTCGATGACTTCATAATCAAAGCTGGCATAGCCCTTTGAGATAGACTTTAAACGATCATAAAAATCAAAAACAATTTCACTTAAGGGCAGGTTGTAAACAACCATAGCCCGTGAGCCAACGTACGTGAGGTCCACTTGTTCACCGCGACGGTCTGTACAGAGACTTAAAACACCTCCAAGGTAGTCATCGGGAACAAGGATGGTTGCTTTAATCCAGGGCTCGTAGATCTCTTTTATCTTGACGACATCGGGGAAATCCGCTGGATTATGGAGCTCAATTTTATCGCCATTAGTAAGGTCAATTTTATAAATAACACTGGGCGCAGTCGTAATAAGATCAAGGTTATACTCGCGCTCAAGGCGTTCTTGGATAATTTCAAGGTGGAGTAATCCGAGGAAACCACAGCGAAAACCAAGGCCAAGGGCAGCAGAGCTCTCGGCCTCAAAGGAGAAGCTCGCATCATTTAAGCGCAATTTGCCAAGGCTATCCCGTAGATCATCGAAGTCTGCGGCATCCGTTGGAAAAAGGCCACAAAAAACCACAGGAACACTAGGCTTAAAGCCCTTAAGGGGAACTTCAGCTTTACGTTTTTCTTCCGTAATCGTGTCACCAACATTACAATCAGCAACGTGTTTAATGCCAGCTGTAATAAAGCCAATTTCACCGGGTCCGATTGACTCAGTGCTCATGCGTTCTGGTTTGAAATAGCCGACTTGTTCCACTTGATACTGAGCACCAGCGGCCATCATTTCAATTTTCTGGCCTTTTTTCAAAAAGCCATCAAAGACCCGCACCAAAATCATAACACCTAGATAAGGGTCGTACCAACTATCTACCAGCAAGGCTTTCAAAGGCGCATCTGGGTCTCCTTGGGGTGCGGGCAAATCCGTTACGATGCGCTCAAGTACTTCTTGGATACCGACACCGGTTTTAGCCGACGTTAAGATAGCGTTGCTGGCATCAATACCAATAACATCCTCAATTTGAGCGCGAATGCGGTCGGGCTCTGCGGCGGGTAAATCGATCTTATTGAGCACAGGAATAAGGTCGTGGTTATTTTCAATGGCTTTATAGACATTTGCCAAGGTTTGGGCTTCGACCCCTTGGCTAGCATCTACGACCAACAAGGAGCCTTCACAGGCTGCAAGGGAACGACTGACTTCATAAGCAAAATCAACGTGTCCTGGCGTATCCATTAAGTTCAGCTGGTATGTTTTGCCATCCTTGGCTTTGAAGCTCAGGCGTACAGTTTGAGACTTAATGGTAATACCGCGCTCGCGCTCGATGTCCATGGAGTCAAGCAATTGCTCTTTCATTTCCCGATCTTCAACGGCACCACATTCCTGAATCAATCGATCTGCAAGGGTAGATTTTCCATGGTCAATATGAGCAACAATAGAAAAATTTCGAATATGCTCTATTTTTTTTTGATTAATCATGCTCTGAGCTCCCCACCAGTTTCGCTGGTAATGGCGCTTATAATTTGGTCCATGAGTTTATTAATTTCATCATCGGTTAAGGTTTTTTCAAAGGGTTCAAAGGTGACTGTAAACGCAAGGGATTTTTTACCCTCAGGCACGCCTTTTCCCTCATAGACATCAAAGATATGGGCTTCTGTAATGAGGCTTTTATCAACTTTCTTAGCTGCTTGTAGAAGGCTCTCGGCCGAAATGCCTTGGTCCACTAGAAAGGCAAAGTCCCTGTGGATGGGTTGCAAAGCTGAGAGTTTCAGGAGCTTCTTTTTGTGTGTTTCTTTGGTAAGGGGGAGGCGGTCTAAATAGAGCTCAAAACCGACAACGATTCCTTCTACGTCATTATCTTTAAGGACTTGGGGATGGAGTTCGCCAAAAACCCCTAAGATGTTTTTTGGACCTTGATATACAGTTCCCGAGCGCCCTGGATGAAAAAAGGAGGGGGCTTTGGTTTTAATTTTTACTTTCTCTGTGTTAATGCCACAGGCTTCTAAGGTAGCAAACAAGTCAGCCTTTGCATCATAAAGATCAACAAGACGCTCTTTGTTGAGCCAATGGCGAGGGGCATGTGACTCACTTCTTACACCACTAATGCGCATTTCTTGGCTTTGTGGGAAAGAGGTGTGGTAGGCCGCACCAACTTCAAAAAGAGAGGTATTAATAAGGCCGCGGTCTTTGTTGCGACCGGCTCCTGCCACAAGATTCGCCAACAAGGAAGGGCGCATCATTTCAAGCTCTTTGCTCAAGGGGTTGGAGAGGGTTAAGGCTGTTTCCCCGCCACCAAAGAGCTTTGCTTTTTTATGGTCTAAAAAGGACCATGTATTGCATTCACACATGCCCCGTGATGCTAAAATACGGCGAGCTACATTACGGCGATTTTGATTTTGCAAAGACCATGGTTTGCTCTCATACAAGTCATCCAGGGTAGGGTGGGGGAGGCCTACTTCTTCGATATGATCATAGCCGATGACACGGCAAACTTCTTCAACAAGGGAGGCTTCGCAATCAATATCAAAGCGCCAAGAGGGGACGTTAACAAGAAAGCCCCCGCCTTCTTCTTGGACTTTAAAGCCGAGAGCCACTAAAATGGCCTCTATTTTTCCAAGGGATGTTGTGATGCCGCCAATGGTTTTTACGCGCTTTGGATCAAAGTGAATGCGTGTGTTCGCCTCAGGTGCTTGACCTGTGACCACGGATTCTGTGGCACTTCCGCCGCAAAGATCTAGGATCATTTGGGTCGCAATATCAAGGCTGTCTACCACAATGGCAGGGTCAACACCGCGCTCAAAACGGAAACGAGAATCACTATGGATACCAAGCTTACGACCCGTAAGAGCGGTGATGATGGGGGCAAAAAAAGCAGATTCCAAAAAGACATCCGTTGTGGTCTCGTCACACCCCGTTGTTTCACCCCCCATAATACCAGCAAGGGAAATGGGTCCGGTCTCATCGGAAATGACAGTCATAGACTCTAAAAGAGAGTACTCTTTTTCATCTAAGGCTAGAATTTTCTCATCCGCTTTTGCAAAGCGCAAAGTCAGAGTCTCTCCTGAGATTTTAGAGGCATCAAACACATGCATAGGGCGACAATGGGTCATAGTCATATAGTTAGTGATATCTACTAAGGCTGAAATGGGACGCAGACCAATAGCTTGCAATTTCCGTTGAAGCCATTGGGGGCTAGGACCATTTTTTACACCTCTAATAAGGCGTCCCGTAAAAAGAGGACAAGCGTGTTTCTTTTCTTCGGGAAAATCGAAAGCGACCTTGATAGGGCAAGGGCCTGTTTGAACAAGTTCAGGTATGTCATAGGGCTTAAGCTTTCCAATACCTGTTGCAGCCAAATCCCGCGCAATACCATGAATACCAAGGCAGTCCCCTCTGTTCGGGGTGATTTCAAGGTCAAAAACAGGGTCATTGAGACCCGCATAGAGAGCATAAGACTCACCAAGGGGGGCGCTTTCATCCAAGTCCATAATGCCCTCAGATGTTTCTTCCAAGCCTAATTCTTGGGTCGAGCACATCATACCGCTACTTTCAATGCCGCGGATCGTTGTATTCTTGAGAAGCATACCATTGCTGGGTATTTTTGTTCCAGAGCAGGCTAATACGACCTTCATATTAGCACGTGCATTACTGGCACCACACACAATTTGCAAGGTTTCCGACCCTGTGGAGACCTGACAAACTTTGAGCTTATCCGCATCGGGATGCTTCTCAGTACTTAACACATGAGCAATGATAAAGTCTTTTAGGTCTTCTGCAGGGTTAACGATGCTATCAACTTCTAAGCCTAGGCTGGTGAGTTTTTCTGCAATTTCATCAACGGTTGCGGTTGTCTCGAGGTGCTCTTTGAGCCAAGAAAAAGTAAATTTCATTATTTTGCCCCTCCCATGAGAGCTTCAAAGGCAGAAAAACCATAGTGGCGAAGCCAACGGTTATCAGTATCATAAAAGGATCTTAAATCCGGGATGCCGTATTTCAACATGGCCATCCGTTCAATACCTAATCCAAAGGCAAAGCCTTGGTATTCTGTAGAGTCTATACCACAATTATCAAGGACTTTTGGATGAACCATGCCACAACCTAAAACCTCAAGCCAATCGCCTTTTTCACCTAAAATGAGTTCTCCATCACGCCTCACACAGGCAATATCAACTTCGGCAGAGGGTTCTGTGAAAGGAAAAAAGGAGGGGCGAAAGCGTAATTCAAGGTCGGGAATTTCGAAGAAAGCTCGGCAAAAATCCACAACGCAGCGCTTTAAGTGCCCCATGTGAATATTACGATCAATGAAGAGGCCTTCAATCTGATGAAATGTAGGTGTGTGGGTTTGGTCATAATCGCTACGGTAAACACGTCCTGGAGCCACAATGCGAATGGGAGGCTTTTTGCTTTGCATCGTGCGAATTTGTACGGGAGAGGTCTGCGTGCGTAACAATAGGGTCTCGCCCTTTTCGCCTTTGGGTAAATAAAAGGTGTCTTGCTCTTCCCTGGCAGGGTGTTCTGGAGGAATATTAAGGGCGCTGAAGTTGTGAAAATCGTCTTCAATATCGGGACCTTCTGCGACATGGAACCCCATGGAGCTAAAAATTTCGGTGAGCTCGTATTGCGCTTGGCTTAAGGGATGGATAGATCCCATGAGCTCACCTCGGGCAGATAAAGAAATATCAAGACCCTCTGCCTTAAGCTTTTCTGTCATTTCGGCTGTAGCTAGCTTTGCCTTTCGCTCTTCAAGGGCCATTGCAATTTGTGTTCGCACACTATTAAAGATCACCCCTTTTTCTTGACGTTCCTTTGGTTCCATTTTCCCTAGGGTCTTCATAAGGAGGGAAATTTCCCCCTGTTTACCAAGGGCATTTAAACGAATTTCTTCAAGGGAAGAAAGGGTTGAGGCGCCTTTAATGGCAGCTAAATAGGTTGTTTGAAGGTCTTCAATATGTATCATGAAATTTTGAATCTTTAATTTTGTAAATAAAACATGTTTGAGATATAGCAAATTTCGAGAAAAAAAACCATAGGTTCTAAACGCCTATTAGGTGCAAAGCTCTTTCTTTTCTTTTTTTTGACGGCTAGAGGAGGCTTAAATAAAAAAAAGCCTCCATCCTAAAGAGGGATGGAAGAATGGAGGCGTGAGTTTAAAATTCTTCTTTTTTATTTTTATTTTCTGATAATGACATTGTTGTTTCCATAAACAAAATTCATTCCATTCGTGTGTCCCCCAACAACGCAAATAAAAGAATTATTGTTGTTGTTTTGTTTTTTCTTAGATTTTTCTTCTGGGCGATTACTAACTTTAATCCTACCTGATCCAGATACATTTCTCTTAAGTTCACCTGTAACTTTACTTATGGCGATAGTGCCAGAGCCAGTCACTTTGAGTTTAGCATCCTGAACTGTTGCCATGCTCTTGATCTTACCAGAACCTGTAACAGCTCCCGTCACTTTTTTAGAAATGTTTCCGTCTTTGATTTTCATATCACCAGACCCTGTAACCTTCAAAGAAGCAGATTTCAAATCTATTGAATCAAGGGTTAAAGAACCAGAGCCAGTGATTGAAGCATCAACTTGATCCCCACAAATTTTCTTTGCAGTAAATTTTCCAGAACCGGAAATATCAATATCAACATCAGCAGATATTGTTGAGGCATTCATTATACATCCCCCAGAAAGAGACGCTTGAAAAGAGCTACTTGTCTCACCAATATTCCAAAGACCACCTGCTGCACTTAAGTCTAGAAATGTTTTTTGAGACAGAACGACATTAAGATCAGGGATTGCTAATGCTTTGCCTGGCTTTAATTTTGTAATATCAACTCCATTAACAATGACACGAGAATTCCCTGAAACATTGCCGATAAAAGCATTGTTTCCGATTACAATATTAGAATTATTATGAGAAGAATTGCCTTCGAGTGCCAGGGTTCCATTACGATTTGTAATCTCTAATTTATTAAGAAAGTCCTCAAGTCTATGGTCTCCTTTAAAGTTGAGCACAACACTTTCCATATCTTTTGGTAGTGTTGTAATAGTTACGTTGGCACAGAGTCCATGTGTTGTAAATTTTTTGACGTCTTGAAATAGCATCTCTTTTTCAAATAGTTCAGAGGCCATGGTAGGGGAGAGGTTAGATAAAATTGCCAAAACAGGAAGCAGAATGCTTTTGAGAGAATTTCTTTCAATGTTTATTTTAAATTTAGGTTTAATACTCATTTCTTTTATATCCTTATAAATTGATCGATTACTTTATTATTGATCTTGTGTTTTATATATAAAGATTAATTACTTTTAATTCTATCCGTAGAAATACCTATAGAAAGGGTTTTTCATATCTCAAAACCTTTCAAGTTTTCTGTATTCTCTCAGCAAAGCAATAGAAAGAGAGAAGGGGATTTAGGTGACTCTCCTTTTTTTGTTGATTGAAGCTGATTCTTTACAAAAAGATTCAAATAAGCTAGAGTGTCAACATGACTCTTATTCCTGATACGATTTCTTGGCAAATACAACTTTTCTACGTGGCTCATCTTGCCTTTGCTTTTTTGCTAGGTGCTGTGATTGGCTGGGAGCGTGAACGCGCGGGTAAAGAAGCCGGTATTCGTACCTTTGGATGTATCTCTATGGGATCTGCCGCCTTTTCGATTTTGTCACCCCTGCTAGGCTTTGCAGATAATTCTCGTATTGCCGCTCAAATTGTTCTTGGTATTGGTTTCCTTGGTTCAGGCCTTTTTGTGCGTAATGGAGACCGTCCATCGGGTCTGACCACGGCGGCCTCTCTTTGGGTCTCGGCGGCCGTTGGTATGTCCGTTGGCTTTTCTTTGTATTTCCTTGCCACGGGACTAGCGGTTATTACGGCTCTTTCTTTGCACCTTCCTTCTGTGAATGCTTGGATGCGGGTTTCAAAGAAAAAGAAACGTCTTCATAAAGCCAAAGCAGTTTCTAAAATTCAAGAAAAATAAAAACACTGTATATTGGCTGTAATTCGATCTTGTCATGGCGAGCCGAACAGTGCAATATTGTCTTAAAATTTTATGAAGAGACCGCTTATGATTTTACCAGATAAAACCATCAAAGAACTTGCCCAAAATCCTGATCTCCCTATGATTGAACCCTTTGCAGATCGCCAAAGTAATGAGGGAATCATTTCCTATGGATTGTCGTCCTATGGCTATGATGCCAGAGTGGCCGATGAATTTAAGATTTTCACTAATGTTGATAGTGCTGTTATTGATCCGAAAAATTTTTCAGGGGACAGCTTTGTTGAGCGTAAAACTGATGTGTGTATCATTCCCCCCAATAGCTTTGCCTTGGCACGGACCGTTGAGTATTTTCGGATCCCTCGTGATACCCTTGTGATTTGCCTTGGAAAATCTACTTATGCACGGTGTGGTATTATTGTGAATGTGACTCCTTTGGAGCCCGAATGGGAAGGTCATGTGACGTTAGAATTTTCCAATACAACACCACTGCCGGCAAAAATTTATGCCAATGAAGGGGCTTGCCAGTTTCTCTTTTTGAGGGGAGAAGGCGATTGTGATGTTTCGTACAAAGATCGTGGCGGAAAATATCAAGGACAGCGCGGTGTCACTTTGCCCCGCATTATTCAAGCGCCAAAAGCAGTAGCATAGGTCGATAAAGAAATAACAAAATAAAAGAAAGTTACATCGTAGATGGATAAAATTTGTATTATAGGGTCTGTTCCAGCAAAGCCCTTAAAAGGTAAGATCAAAATTTCTGGAGCTAAGAATGCCACACTGCCTTTGATGGCTGCTTCATTGCTGACAGATCAGCCTATCAAGTTTACAAATTGTCCCCGTCTTGCCGATGTCCTTACCCTGGAAGAATTATTGAACCATCATGGTGTCGAGTCGACTTTTGTGGATAATACCATGACCTTGACGGCTCCTTCCATCACGGACCATTGTGCACCTTATGATCTTGTTCGTAAAATGCGGGCCTCTGTTTTGGTGTTGGGGCCTATTCTTGCCCGGGAAGGTCACGCGGAAGTTTCTCTTCCCGGAGGCTGCGCCATTGGAACGCGCCCCGTTGACCTACACCTCATGGGCCTTGAAAAAATGGGAGCAACCATAGTCATTGAAAATGGCTACATTAAGGCAAAAGCGCCCAAAGATGGTTTGCAGGGTGCTGAAATTGTTTTTCCAATGGTTTCTGTTGGGGCCACTGAGAATGTCCTTATGGCAGCCACATTAGCTCAAGGAACAACAAAACTTATTAATGCGGCCAGTGAGCCTGAGATTACAGATCTTGCAAATTGTCTTGTAAAGATGGGTGCACAAATTCAAGGTATTGGCACAAGTACGCTAATTATTGAGGGGGTGAAAAAACTCTCTGGGGCCATTCATCCCATTGTTGCTGATCGCATTGAAACAGGCTCTTATGCTATTGCTGCAGCTATGACAGGCGGTGAATTAGAACTTGTTGGGACCAGTTTAGATCTTTTACCGACCTTTAAAGAAACATTGGAAGCTACTGGTACAACATTTACGCCAACAAAAAACGGTTTTATTGTTCAAGCTCCTGAAGGTGCTATTAAAAGCGTAGATGTGAAAACCGCTCCTTTTCCAGGATATCCAACGGATCTTCAAGCACAATTTATGGCGCTGATGACATTGGCAGAGGGGTCATCAAACATTACGGAAACCATTTTTGAAAACCGCTTTATGCATGTTCCTGAATTAGCCCGTATGGGAGCAGATATAACTCTTTCTGGCAGAACTGCTACTGTTAGAGGTGTGAAACATCTTAAGGGAGCAGAGGTAATGGCAACGGATTTGCGTGCTTCGGTTTCACTTATTATGGCTGGCCTTTGTGCCGAAGGCGAAACAAACGTTGGGCGTATTTACCATCTTGACCGCGGCTATGAAGACATAGAGAATAAACTTAAGGCATGCGGCGGCAATATCAGGAGATACAGGGATGGCGATACACTTGAAGACAAAAGGGGCTCAAAAGAAAATACAGCGTAAGCCGCTTTCTCAAAAACAAGAACTTATTCAAGCACGCCAGTTGGCAGCAATGCCCCATAAGCCCCTTAAGCTTAGGGCTGCAGATTTTATGGACCTTAAGGTTATGTCGGCTTTGCTGCAAGATGCTCTTATTCCAGTTTCAAACTTTCATTATGATGCCGCAGAAAAAACGTTCACAATTCTAGCTAATCGATTTTGTTGGGAGGAATCCCCTGAAATTCTAAATCATCAAAAAGTTTATGGCCGCATTTTGTGTGGACTCTTTTTTCAAAATGTTGAAAAAGTCCAGCAAATAGGTTTCGATCGTAAAAAGACAGACCAGGATTATAACCTCCTTGCCATAGAGGCTGATCAAGAGGGCGAAACCCAGCTGATTTTTTCAGGAAAAACTCGGTTGAAACTCGGGGTGAGCAATCTTTGCTGTCATTTAACCGACCTTGAAGATATGTGGTACACGACCACTAAACCTGATCATGATTTGGGTGCTGACAAATTAGATGTAGCCTAAAAAATTATCCAATGATTTTCCGAAGGGTTTGTTTAATGACTTCTGGTTCTGTTTGGTGATTAAAAGAAGTAACAAAACGACCTTGGCGATCCATGACATAGACAATAGACGAGTGATCTAAGAGGTATTCCGTTGAGGTGCCATCGGGTTTTGCTTTTTTAGCATAGACGCGATAGCCTTTGATGGCTTTATCTATTTGGTCTTGGGATCCTGTAAGAGCCGTAAAAGAAGGATGAAAATTCTGCATATAGGTTTTCAGGTTTGAAATCGTGTCCCGTTGGGGGTCTATGGTAATAAAGAGGGGAGATAAGTCTTTGAGCTCTTTTGACGACATTTCTTGAAAAGCTTGGGTCATATTATAAAGGGCCGCAGGGCAAATATCAGGGCAAAAACTATAACCAAAATACACAACCATATATTTGCCTTTGTAATCAGCATCTGTGCGTGTTGTGCCGTCTTGATCTAAGAGGCTGAAGGGCCCGCCAACGGTTGCTTGACCATAGGTTTTTCCCACACGAACAGAGGCTACGCTTGTTGTTGTTGTATTTTCTTCATTTTCTTTGCTCATCTTTTGAGATTCAGAGGTTAAAAAGGCAGCAACGGCTGCAACCATACCAACAACAACAATGGATATAAAAAACTTAGGTTTCATGGTGTGACTCTTTTCTTTTTAGGGCTTTCTTCAAATTGTAGAAGCTTTGTAAAATAGGTCAAGTCATTTACCTTCGGGCAATTTGGAAGTCAATGACCTAGATATTTTTTCCAAATGAATTGTCTTTTTTGTTTCCCTTGTATTGACTTTTGAAAATAATTATGTATATTAGCTATTATTAAATGATGTAAAAACTATATTGAAAATAATTTAAAGACCCCCGCAATGGCAGGGGTCTTTTTTTATGGCATTTTTTAAAGAGTTCATTTTGTAAATCAGGGAGAAAAATATGGCTATTCTATCACCCCTAACATGGGGAAAAAGAAGTTTGGGCAGAAAACAGATACAAAAAAAGCAGGAAGAAAAAGCAAGCTCTGTTGGATCTATGGTGGCTTATAATAACTTGGGTCAGCCCGTTTGGACTCCACGTAATTATGAGGCCCTCACGGTTCAGGGGTTTCGTAAAAATGTCATTGTTTATCGCTGTGTGAATTTGATCGCAAGGGGAGCAGCCAGTGTGCCATGGCGCCTTTATCAGGGGGAGGATGAATTGGTCAAGCATCCTCTATTGGATTTGCTGCAACGCCCCTCAGCTCTTCAAGCAGGCAGCGCGTTTATTGAATCCACCTTGGGATACTTGCTTCTTTCAGGAAATAGCTATGTTGAATGTGTCAAAGGCAAAAGTCATGATGCGTTGCCAAAGGAACTTTATGCCCTGCGCCCGGACCGCATAAAGGTGATTCCAAGCAGCAATGGTTTACCTTTGGGATTTGAATACAGTGTCGATTCAAAAAAGAAGATTATTCCCTCCAACCCTGTAACAGGGCAATCCAACATGCTCCATCTCAAGCTTTTTAATCCTTTAAATGATTGGTATGGAATGAGTCCCATTGAAGCAGCTGCCTGTGCCATTGATCAGCATAATACGGTGGCCTCCCATAATCTGGCTCTGCTTCAAAACGGTGGGCGACCTTCAGGGGCCCTGATGATTAATCAAGGAATGGGGCATCAAAATGCACTGAGTTCTGATCAGCTGGATGACTTACGCCTTGATCTTCAAAAAGTTGTGGAAGGTCAGAGAAATGCAGGCCGAGTCATGATCTTAGAAGGTGATTTTAAATGGCAGGAAATGGGCCTTTCTCCAAAGGATCTTGATTTTATCGAAGGAAAGCTTTTGAGTGCTCGAGAAATTGCACAGGCTTTTAATGTTCCTCCAATGCTGGTTGGTGTTTCTGGAGACTCTACTTTTGCTAATTACAAGGAAGCAAGATTTCATTTATGGGAAGACACGATCTTACCGTTACTGGATTACCTTACCGATGAACTCAACCTTTGGTTATCCAAGCAATTCGGGGAAGATTTGCGGCTGTCCTATGACATTGATGCCATTCCTGCTCTGGCTCCTCGCCGTGAAGAAGCATGGGCCAAAATCGCCGGCGCCGAGTTCCTAACCTTAAACGAAAAGCGAAAAGCTGTAGGGTATGGGCCAGTTGATGGCGGAGATATATTCAATAAAACAGGGAATTAAGATAATGACAGAAGAACACAAAAAATCTTTTATAAAAATGAATTTCGACCTTGAAACGAAGTCCCAGGAGAAGGGTCTTTTTAAGGGCTATGCTAGCATTTTTGATGAAGTGGATTCGCAAAATGATCGTGTTGTTCGGGGGGCTTTTCAAAAGAGTTTGCAGCAAGCCATCAATGCTGGGCAAATGCCAAAAATGTTGTGGCAGCATAATGAAAAAGAACTCATTGGTCTTTGGACCACAATTCGAGAAGATGCCAAGGGGCTTTATGTGGAAGGCAAACTCTTGACCGATGTGGTAAAGGCAAAAGAAGCCCACGCCCTGATTCAAGAAAAAGCCCTTGATGGCCTATCCATTGGATACATTGTTAAACAAGCTTTACGAGGGAAAGAAAGAGGAGCCGTTCGTTTATTAACGGAGGTTGAGGTTCTTGAAATTTCTCTTGTGACTTTTCCAGCGAATGCTGGAGCCCGCATTTCCAACTGATATAACCGGTATCGATTGGGAAGAGAAAGGCGTCGAGATTCTTCGGCGTTCTAAACAAAAGAAGGAAAGAACTATGACAACCTCTGTTGCAAAAACGGTGGATACTCTTGTGCAAGCTTTTCAGGAGTACAAAACAACAAATGACCAACGGTTTCAAAAGCTTGATCACGCGGTTGATGAAAAGTCCGCACAACAAGAGCAATATGAAATTGCAAAAAATAGACCTCAAATGACATCTTATGAAGGAGAAATGACAATGGAAACAACAGAATATAAAACGGCTTTTACATCCTATGTGCGTCGTGGTGAAGAAGCAGCTATACAAAGTCTAGAGAAAAAAGGTCTGTCAACCTTAACGGATAATGATGGGGGATATATGATTCCTCAAACACTTATTGCTAAGCTTGAAAAAGATTTATCAGATGTGAGTGTCGTACGTCGTTTATCCAATGTGATGCAGGTTTCTTCAAGTTCTGTTGATTTGCTTTTAAACAAAAAAGGAGCTGCTGCAGGTTGGACTGGCGAGCAAGATGATCGCGACGCAACGGATTCACCTCAAGTTCAAAAGCTAGTGATTCCCGTACATGAAATGTATGCAAAACCCCGTGCAACACAAAAACTATTGGATGATGCCAGCATTAACGTTGAGCAATGGTTGTCTGATTCTGTGGCCCATCGTTTGGCTGAAATTGAAAACAAGGCTTTTCTTTATGGGGATGGTGATAAAAAGCCAAAGGGTATTCTCTCTTATGAAACGGCCACTGAAGCCTCTTGGGAACATTTCGCTCATGTAACTTATGATGCAGCAAACTTTATTGATAATTTGGTTGATATGTTTGCTGGCATTAAAGGGGAGTATTTAAGTGAGGCAGCATGGCTTATGTCTAGGTCAACCCTTGCCGCTGTTCGCAAGCTTAAAGATCAAGATGGTCGTCACATTTGGCAACCGAGCCTTGATGCAGCTGCACCTTCAACGTTGCTTGGCTATAAGGTTGAGATCTGTGATGAGTTGCCAGCACTGGATTCTGAAGAGGCAGGTGCTTCTATTATCTTTGGTAACTTTAATAGGGCTTATCAAGTTGTTGACCGTCAGGGGGCAACCATCCTCCGTGATCCTTATTCAGCAAAACCTTATGTCGAATTCTATACAACAAAACGCGTTGGTGGTGATGTTGTGAATTTTGATGCGCTCGTCATGCTGAAGAAAACTGATGCTTAAAGATTTTTAATAAAAGGCAGGATATTTTAGAGAGATTTCTAGGGGGTTCTGCCTTTTTTAAAAAAGATTTAAGAATCTGGTAATATTTGCTGGTTAATATAACACTGATAGATAAACAGGAGAGGTCCGATGGCCCTTAAGAAAATAGAGGTTTTGGGGGAAGAACCCATTAGTCTTGATCTTGCAAAAGCCTATTTGCGCATAGAACATGATCACGAAGATGGACTGATTGAGAGCTTTATCTCAACAGCCAGAGCATCCATTGAAGCTTATACCTCACGAGCTCTTATTAAACAAAAATGGCAGCTAAATCTTAATGCGGGATATGCGGTTGCTCGTAGTGATGAGGCTTATTTAACAGGGGATAAAAGCAGAGGTGAGCATGGTATAGAATTGCCAAGGTCGCCTTTTGTAGAGCTGTGCTCCGATCCTATTTTGCAAACGGAATATGGTGAGAAGCCCTTAAAAGATTTCAGAATAGATACGTCAGCACGGGCGGCTCATATTCATTTTGGCCCTTCTGCCCAGGCTTTACTCCATGGGGCGGGTAGTATCCAAATTGAATTTGTTGCAGGTTATGATAATGATAAATTACCAGAACCCTTAAAGCAGGGTGTTCTTATGGTACTAGCTCAGCTTTATGAGAATCGAACAGCCGTCAATGATAATCCTGGTATGACCGGAGAATTTCATCAGGGGATACTAACTTTAATCAAACCTTACCAAGTTAAAAGATTAGCTTAAGTCTTCTTTTACCTATTTTTCACTTTTAAATGAGATCAAAATTATGAAACCAAGTTTTACAGAACTGCGGGAGCGTTTGCTCATGCAAAAAAAAGCCACCCAAGGCGACGGTTTTGGGGGGATAGAAGAAGTATGGGAAGATCATAAGCCCCTATGGGCAAAGGTCGATTTTGCCTCCTCTAAGGATATTACCAATCGCTCTTTGCGTGATCTGGTAGGAGGTGCCGCAAGTCTTCGTAAGTCTATTTACCGTGTAACCCTTCGCCATGATAAAGACTTGCCAGAGCATCTACGTTTTAAAAGAGGGGATAAAATTCTGCAGGCTATCAGTCACCTTATTCAAGATAACGATGGATCAGATTATGCAACCCTCTTTGCTGTTGAGTTATATAGCCATTCACCTTTGCGCTGACCCTTTGTTCCTGCACTCCGCGCCTATAAAACATAGGCGTTGTCGCTGGCGCCGCGGGTCAACACAAACTTAAACGACTATAGGAGAAAGTTATGATTGAAAAAGATATTTTTAAAGTCTTGCAAGAGATTTTTAATGGGAGTGCTTTGATGGAAGATATAAAGCTATGGAGCTTTTCTATTGAGGAGGAAGCAAAGCCTTTTATTGTTTTTCAAGGAGAGTCTACAGGGGAAAATATAGCTCTTATTCAGCTGATTATTGAAAGTGATTATAAGGGAATGGCCGAGATTTCAGCCCTTAAAAAAGAAATGAAAACCCTCTTGTCTGGATCCCCTCTGAGAGATGAAAGCTTTTGCTATGGCTTTAAAGAAGAGAGCCTCAATCAGAAGAAAAATATATTAAGTTT
This sequence comes from uncultured Alphaproteobacteria bacterium, assembly GCA_963974885.1. Taxonomy (GTDB): domain Bacteria; phylum Pseudomonadota; class Alphaproteobacteria; order Caedimonadales; family UBA9215; genus UBA9215. The sequence goes on along the minus strand of CAXBEY010000013.1, from coordinate 13,841 downwards.
TCGAGTTAAGCGTTTTAAAATAGGAGAGTAAAAAAATGACTAATGTAAAAAAAACACTGCGCGAAGTGCGGGATGAAAATTTCTTTAAACAACCAGAAGAAATTCCAACTCTCGGAGATATGACACTGAGCTCTTATGAGCAAGATGAGCTGCTGGGAGAGCTTTTGGGGAATCAATTACGTCGGCGTGCTATGAGTGCTTATACGGCTAAACCACACTGGGCTCTTTATATATAGGATAATAAAATGTCACAGGAATCAGATTTAAAGATTACAGGAGTTGGGTTTCCGGTTCTTTCTTGCAGAGATGCAACGCAAATTTTGAGCCCTATTCACCACGGAGAAATGCGCCGCAGCGTTAATGGAGAGCTTTGTTATGTCGGGACAAATCGTCATCATAAATATCAAAGTCGTGTGACTTGTGCCGATCAAAATCTACCTGGCATTCAACAGGTTTGGGTCGGCGCCGTGGTCACGGTACACTGCATTTCGCCCTTGTGGGAGTTTTTTGTTTTAGAGGGTGAGGAGATAAAGCACCGCTTATCGCGCCCTATTGTTGAGGGGTCTCTTTTGGTTAAAAGTGCGGATAACACGCCCCTTGATTTTCAATGGAACGAGGGCATATTAACACTGCCTCAAGGAGGTGGGGAAAGGGTGATGGTGTCTTATCGCCCTCTTCTTAAAATGCGCATTGCGTCTTTTGACTTCAAAGAGGCTGAATGGCAAGACGGGAGATTCTGGCAGTTAGGCTTAGAGGAAATCTAACTTTTCTTTTTGCGGTTTTGATGGATCTCGTAATAGGCAATGGAAGCCGTTGCAATAATAATAATACCGGCACCAAGAAAGGTCCAGGAATTTGGGATTTCGCTGTAAAAAAGAAAACCAAAGATACCTGCAAAAAAGAGCTCCGTATAACGATAGGGAGCGAGGGCTGAGACGTCTGTTGCAGAAAAGGCTTTAAGTAGAAAAAAGAGGATTAGATTGCCACCAGCACCGAGGATAAAGAGAAGGCCCAATTCCCGTAGGTTTGGCATTTCAAAAGCCATTTTCGCTGGAAGGAAGGCAAAAATGGCCGTTCCCAAAGCAATATAAAAAAGCATGGAAAGGTTGGATTCTTTAGAGACATATTTCTTATTTACGATATCGCTCATGGCAAACAGCAAAGCTGCAAACATAAGATACCACGTGCCATTATTAAGGGTAAAAAGAGAGTCTATAAAGTTGACATCCGTTGAAGAACCATAAACCACTGTAAAAATACCAGCAAAACCAACAAGAGTTGCAAGAGTCCGCTGCCAGCCTACTTTCTCCTTAAGAAAAACAGAGGCCATGGGAAGAACGAAAATAGGAACCGTTAAGGCAAAAGTGCTCATGACTGCAAGAGGCACAAGCTTTACAGCAGCAGCCCAAGCAAAAATTGCGCCAAATAAAAGCATGGCACGAATAGCATGGAGGATAGGGCGTTCTGTTTTAAAGGCTGTTTTAGCGTTAGCTAGCATGAACGGCAGCAGCGTAATCACCGCGAAAAAATAACGAAAGAAGGTGATTTCTTGGGCAGGAAGCCTCGAGGTTTCTCGCATCAAAATATCATTCAAGTTACTTGTTAGTGCAACAAGGGTGATCCAAAAAACCCCTTGAAGGTATCCTTTGCGAAAGAACCATAGCTTTTGGTTTTGTTCGAGGGAAACAGAGGGGGAGGCGGTCGTTGTAGCCGTCATAATAGCTCCTAAATGAGGTCCGTTTCTCAGGAGAGAAAGAGACAAAAATATATAAGTAATAAGCAAAAGCACAATACATTTTTCTGAGGCAAGAGTCCAGTAAAAACAGGAGATTTCAAATGAAGTATTATTTTTCTTGGGTTGCTGAAGAAGCTGTTTTTTCTCCCGCACTCCATTCGCGAGAAGATGAAAAAATCTTTTCACTCCAAATTATAGAGGAAGAGGGGAGTGTTCCCCATGCCCGTATCACCCTTGAAAATCCATCAGCTCAAGAAGGTAAAAGAAATGAAGAGAGAGTTGATCTTTTTACAGAGGGGGAACGTTCTTATTGTTTCATTGCGGTGGAAACATCTTTAGGGGATGTTAAATTGCTGTTTCGGGGGCGCTTGGTTAACTGTCCGACCCACCTTAGTGGCGACCTCATTACCTTGGACTTTGTGGCCTTGTCAAAGGTTAGGGAAGAAAACTATCAGGCTCTTTTGAAAGACTTAACTACAAGTTCGGCGTGGGATGAGCTTTTCCTTCCTCTAGCTCAACGGGAAAACCCGAGTATAGAAGAGTTATTAGCCAGCCAGCACGCGTTGCCCTATTGGGATCGTACATCCCATTCCGTTGCCTTGAGTGATATTATTAAGGGGCGTCATGAAGATAATATTGGGGGGCGTTACTACCGTGATTCTTTAAAATTAATTTTGAAAAATAGCCCCCTGGAAGACGTTGAAGTGCACCTTCATGCGAAGTGGGTTCAGCGATTTGAAGGCGCAACACGACTTGATCGTTTGTTGCAAAGGGATCTGCCTGAAGGGGTTATTCAGACCTACTCAGGATTTGATCTTGAGAAACAATGGTGGAGCGCTGACCAACAATTTCGCCCCCATGGCTATCGCGTGGCTGATGCATCGTTAACCCCTTTCCCAAAACTAGAGCGTGTTGATAGATTCTGGGTTTTCCCTGAAGATCCTATAAACAAGAAAAAAAGGAGAAATGGGCGTTTAACGTCTCAAGAACCTCAAAAAGTGCGCTTAAGGCGTAAGGCCTATCGGCCGTCTTTAAAGCTAGCTTGGCGCTACGTTCAACCCCGCCATGAAGAGTTAATTTTCAAGCTGAAACAAGATTTTCAAGCTTTGTCCTATAAGCCGTCTAAAAGCAAAGTGCTCAACTTAACGCTATATGACCTCATTTCTGGAGAGCAATTAGCCCATTGGGGAGCTGATCTATATTATAAAAGAGAAGAGCGCATTGACCATCAAGGAACCATTTATCAAGCACGACGTTCCCATCGATCAGGCGTACGATTTGAGGAAGATGCTGTTGAATGGGATGTTCTGGGGCCATCAAAAACTTACCCTCTCCAACAACATCGGGGTACTTTTTTCAAAACAGATCGAGGGCGCAAAATTGTAGAACAAGCTCTAGACAGAGCAAAAGCCTATTTATCCGCCAGCTCAAGGTGTGTTGAAATTTCGTTCATTTGCCCCCTTGAGGAGGCACTGGATTGGTCCTGTGATCACTCAATTTCGATGGTAGATGAACGTTTTCCAGGAGGGGCAGCTAAGGGAAAAATTAAGAAATTAACTTTTGAGGTTATGGGAGAAACAGGACGAATGCGGGCCTATGTGACCCTTGGGTGCTGTGTTGGAACAGGCCAAGAAGCTCTTATTGACGAGGCAGATTCTAGTGAGGCTTATGGGATGGCAGGGGTTTTAGAGGAAACACTTCCTTCCCAATACCTCAAAACACAAGGAGGGGTGTTTTATCGCTATGGTCCTGTTTCAGAAAGAGAGCGGGGTATTATTTACCCAGCATTTTTAGGAGCCAGTGATTTATTGCGAGAGGTTTCTATATCCTATGGTGCAGAGCAACAAGGCGAAATTCTTCAAGCACACCAATATCCAAGCTCCCATAATCTTTTAGGAAATTTTAAAGGCTGTGAAACAAAGGTAAAGCTCCGTTTAGAAGATTTGAGAGGAAGGCGTTTAGAAAAAACGACCCTCCTGCTCGACGTTCCTTATGCTTGGTCAGCACCAAAACATATTAATCTTGGAGGTAAATAAAATGTCGTTTGAAAATTATTTAAGAGCTCTTATGCCAGGGCAAGAAAGCAGCAAAGAGTCATCCATTGATGTGGCTGATTTAAATACTCAGGAAGCGATCTTAGAAACACATTCAAAATATGATGTTCTTGGAGAAATGGACCTTGATGAATCTGTTCTGCCTTTAGAGATTTCCCTTGTGGTGACTTTGAGTCCTCAAAAGCTTTTGGACGTGAAGGGAGATTATTCGGTTTCTTTTAGTTCAAAGAATGTTGATTTTACAACAACGACTTTAGGAGAACTTTCTGGAGATTTGGTGCAAGACTGTTGTGCCGCTGTTGATTTGATCTGGCAAGGAGAGGGGAGCCAAAAAGTGGAAAATGGTTTAGTTGAACCTTTGTGTGAAGAGTTGCAAGACTGTGCAACAGGAACTTTTTACACAAAAACTTTTACCCTTCCTCCGGGAGATTCTTTTTTTTCTAAGGAGATTTATACCAATGAAGGATTCTGGGTTTATGATTGCCCATTTTGGGAGGTTCCCAAAGTTGAAGAACACCCTGTTATTCCCTTAGGGGGTTATTTTCATAAGGGGTTGGACCTTGAAATGGTTATGCCAATGTATGGACTGTTAGGGACGGCTGCCCACAAAACAGATGTGGTTATAAAAGGTCAAAGCTATTGGCAGCGCGCGGGCCTTTATCCCGGGCGGCGAGGACAAGTTCTCGATCGTCATTATAGCTTTATTCCCCTTCCACAACCCCTTGTCCAAACATCCCTTGCCCAAGATGTGCGAGGGGGGAAAATTCACTTTGGCACATCTGAAGCTTCTTATGTTTCCTATGATTATGACTTCATAGATCCTGAAACCAACACAATCTTACTTCACCTAAAACAAGGATAAATTGATATGACGATTACCTATAGAAACCTTAAGGGAGCCCCCTTAAGTGCCGATGAACTCGACCAAAATTTCAGAGAACTTCATGAGAGGTTAGAAAAACTTGAAGAAAATACAGGGACTCACAGTCATGGTGGCATTTCCCAAATTACCCAAGATGGGGCAGATATTGTTTTTGAATCTGCCGTTGGTGGTGTTTTAGGGAGGTTCACTTTGCCCTCTCTACACATGAGACCTCGAGGAAGCTGGAGTGCTCACGAAGACTATCTTTTTTATGATCTTTGTCTTTTTGAAGGCAAAACCTATTTCTGTAAAAAACCCCATAAAAGTGGCGACACTTTTGTGGAAAGTGTAGAAAACTGGGACATCATTTTTTCAGCTGAATAAGTATTATGAACAGGGAGAAAGCTATGAATAACTTACAGTATACCGACAACGATATTGATGTGTTAGCACGAACAATTTACGGGGAGGCACGGGGAGAATATTTCCGTAGTGATGGAGGCATTGCTTCCCTTGTCTGTGTTGCTAATGTCATTGTCAATAGAGCTAAAAAACCTAAACGCTATGGGGAGAATATTGCAAAAATTTGTAAGCGCCCCTATCAATTTTCTTGCTGGAATAAGAATGATCCAAATTGTATGATTCTTTCTAAGGTTCAACAAGGAGATGATAAAATTTTCGATTTGTGTTTGCAGGTTGCTGAAAATGTTTTAAAGGGACAGTGGCCAGATTTAACCGATGGAGCGAATCATTATCATGCTTCTTGGATGAAGACATACCCCGCATGGTCTATGGGGCATGTTCCAACGAAGCGTGCAGGGCAACATCTATTTTATGAATTATAAACAGGAGAGTTGAGATGAGTTTGTCTCTTATTAAAATAGCATCAGCGTTGGCTGATTTAGTACCAGGAATCACTAAGTGGTTTTCCAGTGATTCAAAGAAATCACAACATAATCATAATATCGCTAAAAAAGTCATTGATATTGCTAAAAAAGTCACAGGGTCCAGTGAAGCTAGTCATGCTCTAAGACTTTTAGAGTCCGATCCGGAAGCCCTCTTGGATTTTCAGCGAGAAATCCAAGATATGGAGCGTGATCTTGAGCGAGCGTACCTCCAAGACCGCCAAGATGCACGGTATCGAGATATGGCCTTTGTTTCCAAGGGACGCTCTAATACCAGGGCAGATATTATGGTTGTCGCAGCGGCAGTAGGGCTACTGTCTTGTCTAATTTCCCTAGCTGTTTTTAGGAGCAACCTTCCGGGGGAAGCCGTTGGTATCATTTCAACCATTGCAGGTATATTTGGCTCTTGCCTTAAGGATGCCTATTCCTTTGAGTTTGGATCATCTCGCGGGAGTAAGGCGAAAGACCTTGCAAGTTTTATGCGAGATTAGAAGTCTTTTCCAAGTTTTATTAATAGAATGTTAACTAAATACGCGCCATTCTAATAGAGTAAATCATATTAGAAGGATATGCCCCTATGGAAGAATGGCGCCCCCCTATTTTAGAATCTGAACGCCTGTACTTACGTCCCATTGAGGAAGCTGATGCAGAGTCTATTTATTCATACGCCTGTAACGAAGATGTTGCGATGTTTACCTCTTGGTATGCCCATGAGTCCATTGATGATACCAGAGACTTTATTCGCCAATATGTCCTTGAAGGGTATGCGCAACGTACGCCAGAGCCTTGGGGCATTACTCTAAAAGAGAACCCCGAAATGATTATTGGCACTGTTGGGTTGACCTGGAGTTCAAAAGCTAATCATATTATGCGTTTTCATTATTGTTTATCTGACACCTATTGGGGGCAAGGTATTATCCCAGAGGCCGGTGACTGCCTTCTTGATCATGCCTTTGAGGTCTATAAGCCCAAACGTATTCGTGCGTATTGCACGACAAAAAATAAAAGTTCCTCAAAAGCTCTCGAGAAAATGGGTTTTATTTTTGAAGGGACAACCAGAGCAGCCCTTTATAGCAAGGGAGAATATCGCGATACCCTTGATTATGGTGTCCTTGATACGGATTGGGCCGAGCGCAAAGAAAAGAAGATGAAAAAAGCTGGGTGAGAATTTTCACACCATTACGCAAAACCAAGGAAGGGCAGAAATGCCCTTTTTTTGTGGGGTTAAAATATTATTCTATCAATATTTTCTATGATAAATTCAAAAAAGACAATAAAGAAAAAGAAAGTGTTTAAGAGGGAAATATAACGCCGCTTCAGAAAAAAAGTGCGTCATTTTGTATGAGCTTAATGGTCCTAAAAAAAGTATTGCAAGAATTGCAACTCCTACAACAAAATTTAACAAAAAGTCTCGTACTAAAAAGATAATCCGCATCCAGCCTGTTGTTTGGAGGTGGTAAGTTGGTTTGATGAAGTCCCAAAACTTTGCTTGAAGGGTGCTGCTGTTTTCTTCAGAGGCTGAGTTGTCTACAAAATCTGTATTTTTCATGATTGTTTTTCCTTATTTTTCTTGAAAAATGATTGTTACATTTTTTTGAGATTTCACGAGCTGATTAGCTAATTTGGAAGGTTTTTTTTCCACAACAATAATAGGAGAGGTGCCCTTTGCCCAAACCGGCAGGTCATGGGTGCTATTGCCGGCATAGATAAATTGACCTTCTCCAAAATTTTCCACAAGGCATTTCGCTTTTTCAGCACTTCTTAAATTTATAGTGCCCTCGCTTGCAATAATCGTTTCATCAGAAAAATAGCCTTGGCAAAGGGGATCATTTGCAGCAGCACGTGCAAATTTTATATCCGTTGCACTCACGAGAAATACCTTTCTTCCTGCTGATTTTTCTTCTTTTATAACGTCAAGCATCTTGGGAATAATGGTCCAATCATCAGGGGTGAGCGTGACGTGCTGCGCAAGTTTTTGTTTCATATACGCATGACGTTTATAAAGAAACCATACACCAATTTGAAGCCATTTTAGGGGGTTATATCCTCCATATTTCAGGGCTGCAATTTGTGTTGTATCTTCTTTAATAAGCGTGCCATCTAAGTCAACGCAGAGGGGAATGGAGATATCTTCAGAAATCATGTTAGCTCCCTAGTTTAAGTTTTATTTTATGCTATCTTATACCAAGTCTCACAATTAAAGTCAGTAGTTTATATTCTATGGAAAAGTCTCAAGGTATTTCAACATCTTCCAACAAAACCACAACGGATTTAACAACGAGCCAGACAAATGGTAAACACATTTACCTGATTGATGGGTCAGGATTTATTTTTCGGGCATACCACGCTTTGCCACCCTTGATGCGGGGTGACGGCACACCGGTCGGGGCTGTTTTGGGATTTTGTAATATCCTCCTAAAGCTGTTGGATGCAAACAACATAGATAATATGGCTGTGGTTTTTGATAGTGCTCGAGGAAACTACCGTCATGATATTTACCCTGATTATAAAGCCAATCGCTCTGAAACCCCTGAGGATTTAATCCCCCAATTTCCGTTGTTTCGAGAAGCCTGCGAGGCCTTTAACTTGCCTCAAATCGAGCTTCTAGGATATGAGGCCGACGACATCATAGCCACCTATGCAAAGCAAGCGGTAGCCCAAGGAAATGATGTGACCATTGTGAGCTCCGATAAGGATCTGATGCAGCTTGTGAACGATAATGTCCGTATGATGGACCCTATGAAAAATACCTTTATTGGGTATGATGAAGTTAGGGCAAAGTTTGGTGTTCACCCTGATAAAGTGATTGATATTCAATCTCTTGCGGGGGATGCTTCCGATAATATTCCAGGGGTTCCCGGTATTGGAGTGAAAACTGCGGCTCTTTTGATTAATGAATTTGGGGACCTTGATACTCTTTTAGAGCAAGCTCATACCATCAAACAACCTAAGCGCCGCGAGAGTTTAATCAACCATGCTGATGATGCACGGATGTCAAGAAAGCTGGTAACCTTGGCAACAGATGCTCCTTTAGAATTGCGCTTGCAGGATTTAGTTTTACATCAACCAGACTCAGAAAAGCTCCATAAATTTCTATTTGCACAAGGCTTTAATACGCTTATTGGGCGCTTATTAAAACGAGGCCTTATTCAACCTTTCAAAGGCGAAGAAATCCCCTCAAAAACGGAAGCGTCTCTTATTGCAATCCTCCAAAAAGCCCCTCAAGATTATACCCTTATCCAAGATTTAGAGATTTTGAAAAAGTGGGTTTCTGAGGCCCGAGAGGCGGGTGTTGTGGCCTTTGATACGGAAACAACGGCGTTGAACCCAACAAAGGCAGAGCTAGTTGGTTTTTCCTTGAGTTACGATATTGGCAAGGCTTGCTATGTTCCTTTGACCCACCAAGGTGTTGAGAAATCGCAAGTTGATTTAGAAGATGCTCTTAATGTATTAAAGGAATTATTGCAGAATCCAGCGGTAAAAGTCGTGGGACAAAATCTGAAATATGACATGAGGATTTTGCTGAATTATGATATTGAGATTGCGAGCTATGAGGATACCATGGTGATGTCTTATTGCTGCGATGGGGTAACCCACGGCCATGGTTTGGATGAATTAGCTATGACATATTTTGACCATGACATGCTAAAATTTAAAGACCTCATGGTAGATCTCAAAAAGGAAACCGGCCGCAAAGAGGTGAACTTTTCTGATGTGGAATTGGATAAAGCAACGGCCTATGCGGCAGAAGATGCAGACTATACATTTCGTTTATTCCACCTGTTAAGCCAACGCCTTTTAGAGAAAAAGGCCCATGGTATTTACCACACCATTGACTTGCCCATGGTGAAAATTCTCGCCCTTATGGAGCATAAGGGTGTTCTAACTGATCCAAAAATTTTGGGAGATTTGAGCGCTCATTTCGCACAGCATATTGAACGCTTATCACGCGAAGTTTATGACCTTGCAGGTCGTGAGTTTAATATTGGTTCACCAAAGCAATTAGGAGAAATTCTCTTTGATGAAATGGGGTTGACCGGCGGCAAAAAAGGAAAAACAGGCACCTTTTCCACGGGGGTTGATGTCTTGGATAAATTGGCCGAAGAAGGTCATCAAATAGCAGAAAAGGTTCTTGAGTGGCGACATTATTCAAAGCTCAAAAGCACCTATTCCGATGCCCTTCCCCATGAGATTTCTTTTGCATCTGGCCGCGTTCACACAACCTATGGATTGACCGTAACCTCAACGGGGCGCTTGTCGTCATCTGATCCCAACTTGCAAAATATTCCCATTCGGACAGAAGAAGGGCGGCAAATTCGTCAAGCCTTTGTGGCTCAAAAAGGCTATAAACTTGTTTCTCTGGATTACTCTCAAATTGAACTCAGGCTTTTGGCGCATATGGCAGATATGGACTCTTTGAAAAAGGCTTTTAAAGACGGAAAAGATATCCATTCTGCAACGGCGTCAGATATTTTTAATATCCCCCTAGAGCAGGTGGATTCTGCGGTAAGGCGCTCTGCAAAAGCAATCAATTTTGGGATTATTTATGGCATTAGTGCTTTTGGTTTGGCCCGTCAATTAAACATCTCTCGCCAGGAAGCCGCCCAGCATATAGAAACCTATTACGAGCGTTACCCTGGTATTCGCCGCTATATGGATAAGCAGAAAAATATTGCTCGAGAGCAGAATTATGTGGAGACAATTTTAGGGCGTCACTGTTATATTAAGGGCCTCCATGATACAAACCCCATGCGCCGCGCGTTTGCTGAACGTCAAGCGACAAATGCCCCGTTGCAGGGGTCTTCTGCGGATATTATTAAGTGCGCTATGAACAGTATTTCTGCGCTGCTTGCGCCCTATAATGAGGCGGAAAAACAAGAGCATTCCCAACAGACTTTTTCAAGATATTCACCTCTTGCTCAACAAGAAGAGTCTGCCAAAATGGCCCCCCAATTGGATCTATTTTCTCTTCCAAAAGGAGTGAGTTTAGGAATGCCAGCAGAGACAAAAACTGAGAAAAACAAGCAAGCTGATAAACCTCAACCCCTCACATTAAACCAGTTCATTTGTCCTGTAGTTGGCCCTTATGGATGCAACCAACAAACTCTGACGGGACAGGCAGCAAGGCTTCTGTTGCAAGTGCACGATGAACTTATTTTTGAAATTAAAGAAGAATTAGTGGCTGAAATTGCTCCGAAAATTCAGCACCTCATGGGGAATATTGTTCCCCTTGATGTGCCTTTAATTGTTGATGTTGGCATAGGAGATAACTGGGATCAGGCCCACTAGTTTTGCCTTAAGAGTTTTTTAAAAAGACTATAAAACTATTTCATGTGCTTTAGGCTTTTGCGAAGATAGTCATAGCCAGTGATAAGGGTCAGAATGCCAGCGATCCAAAAACTATAGAAGCCAACGGTTTCAAAGGGAAAAATAGGAAGGGCATCTCCTGCAATTAAAAAGCCAATACCAAACATTTGTATGGTTGTTTTCCATTTTGAAAGGTGAGTTACGGGAAGGGAGACATTCAGGGTAGAGAGGTATTCCCGTAATCCTGAGACCAAAATTTCTCGGCATAAAATAATCACAGCAGGAATAAGGGTGAGGCCGGAAATGCGACCAAAGCCAGCGAGCATAATGAGAGCTGCTGCAATAATAAGCTTATCTGCCAAAGGATCAAGAAAACGCCCAATATCACTTTCTTGCTGGGTTGCTCGGGCCACAACACCATCAAAATAATCCGTGAGGCAAGCAATTAAAAAGAGGATAGAGGCTGTAATAAAACTAAAGGGCGCATCAATATAAAAGAGTCCAACCAAAACAGGAATAAGGGCAATGCGCATGAGAGTAAGAATATTAGCTATATTTTGAAATTTAAACACTTGATTTCCTGTTGTTAAAAAGAGGGGAAAATTTTTTTAAGCTTAGCCGGAATGGAGGGAAAAATAAACCTTTTTTGCGAGGTTTTTGCTAATACCTTCAACATCCTGTATGTCTTCAATGCTGGCAGATTTCACGGCTACGGCCGATCCAAAGTGCTGTAATAAGGCGCGTTTTCGAGCAGAGCCAATGCCAGAGATACCATCTAAAAGAGATTGCTTGATGGCTTTGGCACGCTTGGCGCGGTGAAAGGTAATGGCAAAGCGGTGGGCTTCATCCCGTAGGCGTTGTAAATAATGTAGGGTTCCAATATGGTGATCTAGCTTAAACCCTTGGGGGCATTTTTTGGTAAAAAAAGTTTCTTTTCCCGCATGGCGATCCTTTCCTTTGGCAATGGCAAGAAGAGGAATATCAATGTTCAGATCATCAAACACTTTTTGAGCTGCACTAAGTTGCCCTTTACCGCCATCAATAATGACAAGATCTGGATAGGGAGAGCGATCCCTATCTTTGGTAAGGGAGCCTTGAAAACGACGTCCAAGAACTTCCGTCATCATCCCAAAATCATCCCCTGGCGTGATGTCAGAAGATTTTATTGTGAACTTTCGATAGTGTTTTTTCTCAAACCCTTGAGGTCCTGAAACAATCATGGTGCCGATGGCATGGGCGCCTTGAATGTGGCTGTTATCATAAACTTCAACGCGCTCAAGAGGGCGAGAAAGCTTTAAGATAGTTGATAAACTTTCTAAGTATTCTTGTTCTTTTTTCTTAGAAATCGATTGGCGCTCTAAAGCTTCTTGGGCATTGTGCGATACTATTTTTAGGACGTTCTTTTTGTTGCCTCGTTGGGGAGAGGCAAGGGAAATTTTATGGGAGGACTTTTTTTGAAGGGCTTGATTCAACAGAACATCATTAAGGGTAATATTTGTAAAAATATGGGATGGGATATCTTTTTCCACATAAAATTGCATTAAAAAAGCTGAGAAGATCTCTTCCTTTGATTGGTCCATGGCTCCTTGGATAAAAAAGCTGTGGGTCCCATAGTTGCTTCCATTTCGGTAAAAAAATCCTTGGACACAGATTTGTTCTCCTCGGGTTTCTAAGGCAAAAAAGTCAGCATTTTTAAGGTCGCTGATGTTCACATTTTGGTGGGCTTGGAGCTTTGTTAGCGCTTTGATTTGATCACGAATAAGAGCTGCACGTTCATAGTGGTGTTGAGAACTTTCATTCAGCATTCGGGCTTTCAGGCTTTTTTGCACGGCTTGTGTTTTACCAAGAAGAACGTTTCTTACTTGTAAAATAGATCCTTCGTAGTCCTCCTTTGAGATCTTAGAAACACAAGGCGCACTGCAGCGTTTGATGTGATATTGCAGGCAGGGCCTGGTGCGAGCTTGAAAATACGAATTGCTGCAAGATCGTATTTTAAAGGTTTTTTGAAGGGTAATGATGACCTCGTCAATGGCACCTGAAGAGACAAAAGGACCAAAAAATTCCCCCGTATCTTTACGGTCCCCTCGGTACTTTGATAGTCTTGGCCAAAGGTGATGGGAAAGGTGAATATAAGCAAAAAACTTATCGTCTTTGAGACGTACATTATAGGGAGGGTCATATTGCTTAATGAAATTGGCTTCAAGCAATAAAGCTTCTACCTCTGAAGATGTAATGACGAATTCCATACGGGAAGTTTCAGAAATCATTCGTTGAAGGCGTAAGGGAAGTTTGTCTGGAAGGGTATAATTGCTTACCCGTTTTTTCAGGCTCAGGGCCTTGCCAACATAGAGGACCTTTTGTTTAGCATTGAGCATGCGATAAACACCTGGTTTATCAGACAATGTCTTGACATAGTTCTTAATGGTTTTAACACCAGTGGCTAAGGGGGCGGGGGGCGATGTCTTTGTCATAGGGCATTATAACAGGGAGACTCTATATAGTCATTCCAAAAAGGTCCCAGACGTCGTCATTCTCTCCTAAACGACAAGGGGTAGTCGTCGGTCGCTCTTTCCTAGACTGGGACCTTTTTGGAACGCTATAGAAGCAACTTAGGCAGCATCTTGATCAGGAGCCGTCTTCCCAGAATTGTACTCATCTGCAACTTGTTGGCGTGTGTTGCGGGGGAGAACAATTGTAAAAGTTGTGCCAACATTTTCTTTGCTTGTTACAAGAATCTCACCGCCTAAAATTTCAGAGAATTTTTTGGTAATGGTCAGGCCAAGGCCAGTCCCCCCAAAATTACGGGTTGTGGAGCTATCAGCTTGGGAAAAGGGTTGGAATAGTTTTGCCATTTGTTTAGCGGTAATCCCTATTCCTGAGTCAGAAACCGCAAAGGAAACAAATTCACGATTCCCTTTTGTAATGGCTTTAATATCAATGGTGACTGTTCCATTTTTTGTAAATTTACAAGCATTGCT
>CAXBEY010000012.1:0-29745 GCA_963974885.1 uncultured Alphaproteobacteria bacterium | reverse complement strand
CGGTAGTCGCGTCTCCGCGCCCAGGAGCAAAGGGAACATTAACATCAAATCCAGCCGCTTTTGCTGCTTTTTCAATGCCAATATTCCCCACAAGCACAATGACATCCGCCACGCTTGCGCCTGTTTCTCGGGCAATGGGTTCTAAAATAGATAGCACACGTTGAAGGCGATCAGGCTCATTGCCCCCCCAATTTTTTTGAGGTGCAAGGCGAATTCGTGCGCCATTGGCACCACCTCGCCTATCAGAGCCCCGGAATGTTCTTGCACTATCCCATGCTGTGGCAACCATATCACCGATTGATAAAGGGCTTGCCTCAACTTTTTGTTTCACAGCCTCAATATCATAACTCTTATTTCCTATGGGAATGGGGTCTTGCCAAATCAAATCTTCATTTGGAACGTCTGGTCCAAGGTAGCGTGCTTTTGGTCCCATATCGCGGTGGGTTAATTTAAACCAAGCCCGTACAAAGGTTTTAGAGAAATACTCAGGATCTTTATAAAAATGCTCAGAAATCTTTCGATAAATCGGGTCCTTAACCATTGCCATATCCGCATCGGTCATAATCGGATTATAATGGATGGAGGGATCTTCTACATCAACGGGTTTATCTTCTTCCTTGATATGAATAGGCTCCCATTGATGAGCGCCTGCTGGGCTTTTCTTTAATTCCCAATCATAATTAAATAACATATAAAAATACCCATTATCCCACTTGGTAGGATGGGTTGTCCACGCCCCCTCAAGACCACTTGAAACTGTGTCCCTGCCAATACCTCGTTTTTTATGATTGTTCCACCCCAATCCTTGTTCATCCAGAGGGGCTGCTTCCGGAACAGGACCGAGTAAAGACGCATCGCCATTACCATGGCATTTACCGACGGTATGCCCACCAGCGGTAAGAGCAACTGTCTCCTCATCATCCATTGCCATGCGAGCAAAAGTTTCACGCACCTGAGCCGCCGTCTTGAGGGGGTCAGGATTACCATTTACCCCTTCTGGATTGACATAAATCAAACCCATTTGAACGGCTGCAAGAGGATTTTCCATTGTTGCAGGATGATCTACATTTCCATAGCGTTCATCACTTGGCGCCAACCACTCTTTTTCAGACCCCCAATAAGTGTCCTTTTCTGGGTGCCATATATCTTCGCGCCCAAAAGCAAAGCCATAGGTTTTAAGCCCCATGTTCTCATAGGCAATGGTACCCGCTAAAATAATCAAATCAGCCCAGCTGATTTTGTTGCCATATTTTTTCTTAATAGGCCAGAGAAGTCGGCGGGCTTTATCCAAATTTACATTGTCCGGCCAAGAATTAAGAGGAGCAAATCGTTGGTTGCCCGTCCCCCCACCACCACGACCATCGGCGATGCGATATGTGCCAGCAGCATGCCAAGCCATGCGGATCATTAAACCACCATAATGTCCCCAGTCTGCAGGCCACCAGTCTTGGGAGTCAACCATAAGAGCATGCAGATCATGCTTTATTGCCTCAAAATCTAGTTTTTTAACTTCTTCACAATAGTTGAAAGTCTTACCAAATGGATTTGTTTTGGTATCATGCTGATGTAAAATATCGAGATTAATCGCCTTCGGCCACCAATCTATATTTGTTTTTCCCACCGATGTCATCCCACCATGTCTAAGGGGACACTTACCTGTTTTGCTCATTTTTACCTCCCTGTTTTCACAAAAACCACACGTCACTTCTAACTTTTCTTCTTAACGTTATCATCTACATGAACGGCTCACAAGCGGGTTACTTTCTAACTCTTTTGGGTAGGGGGCGAGAGGGTCTTTCATGTTTGTTTTTAACGCCGCCTCAGGGGCCATTTGCGGCTCCACTTTCTCCAAAGGCCTCTCTTGATTTTGACGGAATTTTGTTGAGTGCACAGACTTAGCGAGAGCAACTGCTGCTTTGTTTGGAGAGATATCTTGGGGTTTTTCATGAATTTTCTCTTTTTGGTTTTCCCTGGGCAATAACGAAGATGTGATTAACCCAGGTACTTGTCTCTACAAAAGTGACTGTGAGGATTTTACCCTCACCCGAGTTAACAAATGGTTAAACAAAAAATTATTGACCTTTAACTCATAAAGTCCTACAAAAAATAGGGTTCTTTTTGTAAGGAAACAACCAAAGGGCAATTCAAGATCTTGAAAACATTGAGAAAGTTTTACGGACTCTCCTTTTTTAAAAAAGAATTTGCAAGAAAGAGCTATAAATAAAAACCTTTACGCAGGAAATCTATCATGAAAAAACTATTACTCCTTGGGCTTACAGCCACCATAATATCCTCTGCCAATGCAACATCGAATTCCAACAATGAATTTGATGGAGAAGAAGGCAGAAGTGCTGGTCCTTCTTCCACACAAATGCCAGAAATGCCCGCAAGGTTCCACAAATTTTTGGAAGAGATGCTAGGCAGAGACAGCAAAAGTACCAGCACGTCCCCCTCCCCTGAAGAAACGTTTCTAAGGGAAAATGCACCAAAAAGTGTAGATGACTTTTTTACGGAGACCCCAGGGGTAAAAGTAAAACTAACGCCAAAGAGTCCAAAAAGAACACTAACTCAGCTTAATGAAAAAACTGTTAAGCTTTCCAAAACAAGTCTTGGCCTTACAAATGGACAAACTATCACTTTCTTTAAAATTCTAAAGGAATGCGGGCATGATAAATGTGGTGGTATGCCAGCGCTCCAATTAATTTGTCCCTCTCTTAATGACGAACCTGATACAAGGGTCACGGCTTTTGCCCAAGAAGCTCTTCCCATTGGGTCTTTAAGATTAAAACCTAATAAAGGTTTGGAAGGCATTGCACTCAAACTTATTGCAGTCGGCCTTATGTCTGAACAGGAATTTGTTACGAAAACTGTTCGGGGAGCTGTGCTGATCCAAAGTAAATATATCTATACCCTTCCACCATTATCAGCTTTAGTGATGTCTCCCTCTGTTTTGGCAATATCAGCAGAACGTAAAGGTAAGCACGTTAATATTATCGAACTTCCTGCCGATGAATCTGATTCGACAGATGATTCTGATTCTGATTTGAGAGTTCAATCAGAACCTGAAGAAAGTACCCTTTAAAAATACTTTTTCTAAAACATCCTATCAGACCTAAAAAAAGCCTCCATTCTGGGGGCTTTTCTTTCAGCACAAGCATCCCATAATATTAAACTTAATAGGGGCGAGTACGCCTTAACCTATAAAGCCCAGTCTGAGACGATTGACCTCCAAAAAGCAAAAGGCACACAGTTTTTTCACCCTATAGACAAGGATGTCGCCCAAACAATAGAGTTTGATAATGGCTTTAATGTTTTGCTGAACGATGACTTTAGCCGTTCAGTTCCTATCATTCAGAGGCTCTTTAAAGTGAAATAAGTCATGCCCGCAGCTTTAGGCTGATCAATAGAAAAAATTTCTATGAAACAGGGACTTGAATCAGAGTTTGGTAAGCGCCACACCTTTTCTTATTATACATGGTTGCCATATTATTATAGGTCTCTTTTGCCTTTTGTAAGTCCTTGCCCTCTTGGTCCATATGACCGACAAGACTCTTAGCCATGTTAGAAAGCTTATGATGGTAGGGTGCATTCTCTCGATGGGAAGACAGATCACTATAATGCCAATAGGCCTTATTCATTTCCGCCTCTAAAACAGGGCAACTCATTTGACTTAAATGCTTATAATCAGCTTCAGGTATGTGATGTGTACAGCCAGAAACAAATAGAACTATCAATGATAGACTTAATGAAAGAGAGCTATTATGCATATCTATACTCCTTTGAAAAGACCTCTTAAGAAGCCTTATTACGCTTGCATTTTTCCATGACCTCAAACATCACTTTTCCAATATCTGCTGGGGACTCGGACATCACAATGCCCGCGGCCTTCATGGCAGCGATTTTACCCTGAGCCGTGCCTTCACCACCAGAAACAATAGCACCCGCGTGGCCCATGCGACGTCCCTCAGGAGCTGTCACGCCAGCAATAAAACCAACCATCGGTTTCTTAATGGCATGGACCTTAATAAGATCAGCCGCCGCTTCTTCCGCACTGCCACCAATTTCACCAATCATCACAATGCCTTCGGTCTCAGGGTCATTCAAGAACATCTCAATACAATCAACGAAGGTTGTGCCCGGAATCGGATCACCGCCAATACCAATACAGGTGGTTTGACCAAGGCCAACTTTGGTTGTCTGCCACACAGCTTCATAGGTCAGTGTGCCCGAACGAGACACAATACCAATCTTACCGGGCTTGTGAATATGTCCTGGCATAATGCCAATTTTACACTCGCCGGGCGTAATAATACCGGGACAATTGGGGCCGATCAAACGGGATTTTGACATCTCTAAGGCGCGTTTAACAGCAACCATATCTTGAACGGGAATCCCTTCCGTAATGCAGATAATTAACGGAATACCAGCATCAATGGCTTCTAAAATCGCATCCGCTGCAAAAGGAGGGGGCACGTAAATAACAGTGGCATCAGCCCCTGTTGCCTCAACGGCTTCTTTCACCGTATTAAAAACAGGCAACCCAAGGTGGGTTGTTCCGCCCTTACCAGGGGTAACGCCACCCACCATATGAGTGCCATACTCAATGGCTTGCTCTGAGTGAAAGGTGCCCTGAGCTCCCGTGAACCCTTGGCAAATAACTTTTGTCGACTTGTTAATTAAGACACTCATTTACGCGGCCTCCTTCACAGATTGTACAATTTGCTTCGCAGCATCTCCAAGGTCATCGGCTGCAAGAATGGGCAAGCCTGAATTTTGCAATATCTCTTTTCCTTGATCAACGTTTGTGCCCTCAAGGCGCACAACCAATGGCACATTAATACCGACTTCTTTTGCCGCAGCCACAATGCCTTCTGCAATAATATCACAGCGCATAATGCCACCAAAAATATTGACCAAAATGCCTTCAACATTTGAGTCACTTAAAATAAGCTTAAAGGCCGTTGTGACTCTCTCTCTTGGAGCACCTCCCCCAACATCGAGGAAATTCGCCGGCTCTCCGCCAAAGAGTTTGATAACGTCCATGGTCGCCATGGCAAGTCCTGCCCCGTTCACCATACAGCCAATATTACCATCTAACTTGATATAACTGAGATCATGTTTATTGGCCTCATGCTCGGAAGGATCTTCTTCGTCAAGGTCTCGTAATTCTTCAATATCGCCGTGGCGATAAAGAGCATTGTCGT
Source organism: uncultured Alphaproteobacteria bacterium (assembly GCA_963974885.1). GTDB lineage: Bacteria > Pseudomonadota > Alphaproteobacteria > Caedimonadales > UBA9215 > UBA9215. The sequence continues at coordinate 24,541 of CAXBEY010000012.1, read as the reverse complement.
CAAAATCCATCTTGGCATCCAAAGCAAGGCAATCACCGTCTTCCGTGATGGCCAACGGGTTAATTTCAACAAGGCTCGCATCATAATGATGATAGGTTTCATAAACCCCCTTAATAAGACGGGCGACTTTCAGAGCCGTTTTTCCTTCAAGGTTCAAAGCAAAGGCAAGGTCGCGACCTTGATAATCTTGGAACCCAAAAGCAGGATCTATGGTAATTTTTTTGATTTTTTCAGGGGTTTTTGCAGCCACTTCTTCAATGTCCATCCCTCCTGCTTTCGAGGCAACACACGTTAGGCGCCCCGTTGCACGGTCAAGCAAAATGCTGAAATAAAGCTCTTGGGCAATGGCACACCCCTTTTCGATGTAGACCCGCCGAACTTCTTGGCCTTCAGCACCTGTTTGCGGCGTAACCAGAGTCATACCAATGATATTTTCCGCGTGCTCCTTAACTTCTGCCAAGGACTTAGCAATTTTTACACCGCCCCCTTTACCACGGCCGCCCGCATGAATTTGAGCCTTCACAGCCCAAACACTGCCCCCTAATTCTTTAGCGGCATCCTCTGCTTCTTGGGCAGTATAGGCAATTTTACCGGGGCTAATGGGAACACCAAATTTACTTAAGAGTTGTTTGGCTTGATATTCATGAATTTTCATGGAAACGTCGTCCTTTTGTTCTTGTTTTTACGCTGCTTGTACAAATTTTGAAACAATATTTGTCAGCTCTTTCACCGCGTCAACAGAGTGGTCGAAAGCTGCTTGCTCGTCGGGCTGCAACGTCATCTCAATAACTTTTTCAACACCCTTTTGACCAATGATAACGGGCACACCGACATAAAGCCCCTTAACGCCATATTCCCCTTGCAGCCACGCTGCACAAGGGAAAATACGCCTTTTATCTTTCAAATAAGATTCTGCCATCGCAACGGCAGAGGAGGCTGGGGCATAAAAAGCCGACCCAGTTTTTAGCAAACCAACAATCTCACCGCCGCCTTTTCGAGTACGGTCAATAATTTGATCCAATTTTGCCTGAGTCAGCCAACCCATTTCAACAATTTGAGGAAGAGGAATGCCCGCAACTGTTGATAGGCGGGGTAAGGGGACCATAGTGTCCCCATGGCCTCCCATAACAAAGGCGTTCACATCTTCAACGGAAACATTAAGTTCTTCACTCAAGAAATAGCGAAAGCGCGCCGAATCTAAAACGCCAGCCATGCCAACAACTTTTGCATGGGCAAAGCCTGTTACCTCGCGCATCACATAAACCATGGCATCCAAAGGATTTGTAATCACAATCACAAAGGCATTGGGGGCATTCTCACGAATACCGGTACCAACTTGTTGAATAACTTTTGTATTAATTTCAATAAGGTCATCCCGGCTCATGCCAGGCTTGCGAGGAATGCCCGCTGTGACAATAACCACATCAGCCCCAGCGATATCTTTGTAATCATTGGAGCCTTGCATTTTGACATCAAAGCCTTCAACGGGGGCAGACTCGGCCAAATCAAGGGCCTTTCCTTGGGGAATACCGTCGCTAATATCAACGAGAACAACATCAGCTAACTCTTTTAAACCAATAAGATGGGCAAGGGTTCCCCCAATATTACCAGCCCCAATAAGGGCTATTTTTGAACGGGCCATTTTATGTCGTCTCCACTGTTTTTTTGTTCCCATGCGTCCTTTTAAAAAGGGCTAGGCATTCTTATAGGATCTATCATATCAGGTCTTTGAGGAACAAACCAGCAGCCTTAAAGCCTTCTTCGTTAATTTCATGGCCAATCTTTGGAAAGGTGAGAAGGTCGGGCTTAGCCCTTAGAGCTTTTAAGTCTTGATAGCCTTGGCGACTAAAGTCAGCGGGTACAACCGAATCGGCTTCTCCGTGACAGAGTAGAACCTTTGGATATCCCTTCTGTTCTAAACTCTCGTCAGTGGTAAAACCACCGGAGAACCCAACAACACCAGCGCAATGACGAAGGGCATAAATGCTTTGATGAATGGCTAACATCGCCCCTTGGGAAAAGCCCACAAGGATCACATCTCGCATATCAACATCGTACTTTTTGGCTTGACCTTTAATATAAGAGCACACTATACCTTGCACACTTCGCAAACGTTCTTGCACAAGCTCTGGTGTTTTTTCCTCGAGGGAAAACCATTGCCAGCCCCCTCCGCCCATTTCGCAAGGTGTCGGCGCATTTGGTGCAATAAAAGCGGTCTCAGGAAGAAGCGCTTGCCATGCATAACCAAGATCAATAAGATTTTCACCATCGGCGCCATAGCCATGAAAAATAATCACAAGGCGTTTTACAATGCCACTTGTAGGAAGAATGACAGGGCCCCCAAATTCAGTTGCAGGAGGCTTTTCCTTAAAGAGTTCAGCCATAGACAGATGCCTTCTTGTTTTTATAAATGCCTTAACAGCAATACTGTACCATAAGAAATAGATAATGCAGGCACAAAAGGAGCCTCTTTTGAGGCACTCAAGGCATTCATTATGACACCCCCCAATCCAGCAAGGATTAAGAAAAGAGAGAGCTCGGAGCGCTCAATAGAAAGCAAAAGCGGGAGAAGCAAAATTAAATCACCATTACCAATCAGTGACGTTCTCGCCCCTAAGAACACAAGCATTTTTAAGAAAATAAGGAACCCAAGAACGCCCAAAACGAGAGGGTAATCGAAGGGGTGATTCAGAAAAATAAGCCCACCCATTGTGAGCGCCACAAACAAAAGCAACATCCCTAGGGACACATGCTTGGTACGATAATCCTCATAGGAAAGGAGAGTCAAAAAAAAGAGTTGCAGGGCATAAAAAGAAGCTAACATTTTTATAACACTTTTAGCTCTTGGAATTTTTGTAACAGCTCTTCGGCCCCACAGTCAATATCAAAAAGCTTGCTGCGAGAGAGTTTTCCCCGCACGATTTCAAAGGCTGATTTAGGAAGTTTGAGGGATTTTGAGAGGAGTTTAATCAATGCTGTGTTGGCTTGCCCTTTTTCAGGAACGCTTGTCACCATCACCTTTAAAATAATATCTCCCAGCAAATCTTCTTCAAGACTCATAAGTCTATTATGGGCAGCTCCTGGGGTTAATTTCACCAGTAATCGCACTTTATTATTATGCTGACAATGATTGAGGTTAAGCAGCTTCATGGGGTTTATTTTTATCTTCTTTTTCTTTAAAAATCAGGCATGATGCAAATATATCATCTATAGGATAGTGAGTAACCCCATATGATTAAGTACCGTCCCCATCATTTTTTTTGCACCCTAGGCTTTCAAGGCAAAGGGTATTCCAGAGAATTTATCAAGAATTTCAGTACTATAAAGCAGAATTTAACCGATGAAACCGTGATAAAAGTCACCACAAAAACCGATGATATTTGCGCTCCCTGTCCCCATCGTCGCGGCACATTATGTGAAAAGCAATCAAAAATAGAAGCCCTTGATCGAGCTCACAGCACAGCTTTGGATGTTTTTGAGGGAGATGAAATTACCTGGAGGGAAGCTAAAAAACGCCTGGCTTCTTTCTCCCTTGAAGATCATCACCGTATCTGCAAAGGTTGCCAATGGCTTGACGACGGCCTTTGCGCGCAGGCTTTGCATGACCTTAAGGGATCATCTCTTACGCAGATAAATCTTTAATCATGGCAAGCATTTCGCCCTCTTTTCTTTTTATGAGAGTATTATAAATAAAACCTTGTTTTTCGTAAACATGCCGCGCAATTTTATTCTCTGGATTAACATCAAGGGTTACATAATCAGCGCCAAACCCCTGAACTGCAGAAAACAACAAATTTAATGCCTTGCTACCATACCCCCTTGATTGGTACTCATCAAATACATTTATAAATCGTATATGAGCAACATTCCCTTGTGCTTGAAGGTTTATAAAACCAACTCCTCGAGAAGATTCATCACATATTTTAATATATACCATGTCACCCTGAGAGTACTCTGGCCTTCCTTCAAGGCGAATTTTAGAGAAATAGCCCTGTTGCACCATCTGCCTTTGTGAAACATCGCATTCAGGACTGTTTTCAAGTAAAAGGGTGGCCGATGTCTTTCCTATCACTAGAAATAGGCATGTAAAAAATACTCTAATCAATAACATTTTAAGATCCTTATAAAAGTTTAATATCTTTTTTTCATATAAGACTGAATAGAAAAAACTCAAAATAAGAAATGAATTTTATTCAGTCAATAAAATAAATATACTTACTTTTATAATTTTTTAAATAAATATGCAATTGTTTTTTTGACAATATAGACATGCAGTTTGATCAACCTAAATTAAACAGAAAAAATAAGACTTAAATGTCGCATATAATTAACGTTTTATTTACCTTGCCATGGGAAAATAGAGATAGATCAAAAAGGGGGACAGTATATGGATCATTTAAAGCTACAGCTCCATGGATATCACCTCACAACCGCTGAAATACTTTATCATTTGCCTGATTATCCAGAGCTTCTTCAAAGCTATGTCTGGCAAGAATATGATCAAATTCCCAGTTTTCCTATTTTGAGAAAATTCTTAAAATTCTGGGAAGAAAACCTGGATGGGGATTTGCATTCTGTAACTCTTGCCAGCGTTGATAAAATTAACCCAACGGAATATGATAATATTGATGAACTTTTGAGGGTACATTAGAAAAAGAGCCAAAAGGCCCCTTTTCAAGAAAAACAGTCACATTTCTAAAAAAGATCTTAAAAATTAATGCCATGACTCGCCGTAAAGCGCCAGAAAGCTTCAAGCTTTTGAATGGTTTTGCGCATATCTAACAGCTCAGACTCCGTAATCGCATTGTGCTTGAGGTTGACAGCGTGCTGTTCAAAAATCTTGTCAAACCGATTGAAAATCCCCATGCCTTTTTCTGATAAATGAACATGGCTCGAGCGGCGATCATGTTGAGATTGCTCTTGAAGGACGTAACCATTTTCAACCATTTTTTTAAGATTGTAAGTCACATTAGAGCCCATATAATAACCACGATTACTGATTTCTCCCACAGTCATGCGGCTGCGACCAATATTATAGAGGATAAAACACTGGATATCGCTCAGGTCCTTAACAGATTGACGATCAAGCTCTGCCTTAATGACATCAAAAAACAAGCGATGCAACCGCTCCACACCCATGACTGTTTCAAAATATGTCTCTTTCATGATACGCTCTTACCTTATCTTAATAAACCTTTATATTCTAATAATAAACAATAGAGGTTAAATTTTAATTAATATATCTATATTTATTTAAATTACTTTGATGATAAATTGTAAGAAAACAATAACAAAGCAAGGTAAGCCATTGAAAAACAAGCCTGTAAAAAAATATTTTATAAAAAAATGCGGTTCAAAAGTTGTTTTTTAGAGAGTCGTTCTTAATGCTCTCCCTAAGCCAGCAAGAATTAAGAAAAGAGAGAGCTCGGAGCGTTCAATAGAAAGCAGGAGCGGTGGAAGCAAAATTAAATCACCGTTACCAACCAGTGAATTCCTCGCCCCTAAGAACACAAGCATTTATAAGAAAATAAGGAAGCCAAGAACGCCAAAAACGAGAGGGTAATCGAAGGGGTGATTCAGAAAAATCAGCCCACTCATTGTGAGCGCAAAATCTTTGTGTTTTTGCTCAAGGGCTTCAACGTCTTTACCGTCTAAATCCACACGGTGGTCATGGTTTAAAAAGCTCTCTTGATAAGCCAAACGACTGGTGTAAAAACCAAGGGCATTGCGAATATTAACGTTAGAAAACGCGTCATTATCCTTAATAGGTGCCCAAATTCCCATAAATATGCCCCTAACAGACTTATTTTCTTGCTTCATAAAGCAATGCCCTATAAACCCAATAATATAGATAAAAATAAGGATCTAAAATAATGGCTAATAAGCCTAGCGAGATTGTTGGGAAAACACCCCCTCAAACCCTTCCAATATTGTATTCCTTTAGGCGTTGCCCCTATGCCATGCGGGCACGCTTGGGTCTTGCCTTTGCAGGACAGAGCTATGAGCTGCGGGAAATTATCCTACGCCGGAAGCCTGCTGAGATGCTGGCTATATCTCCCAAAGGAACCGTACCAGTCCTTAAATTGATGGATGGACGCGTTCTTGAAGAAAGTTATGACATCGCTTTGTGGGCCTTGGATCAAAAGTATCCTGAGGACTGGACACCGTTATCTGTGGACCAAAAACAAGCGGCTGATGTGCTGGTGGATGAGCTGGATAATAGTTTTATCGATAGCTTGAACCGTTATAAATATCCTGATCGCTATGATTTACCTAATGGGGATGCAGACCGAAAGGCTGGGATTCAGTTCCTTGAGAAATTGGATGGGGCTTTAGAGGCTAACGGCGGATATTTGTGTGCGCCTACACCGTGTTTTGCTGATGTCTTGATTTTTCCTTTCGTTAGGCAATTCTGGGCCGTCGATAGAGAGGCTTTTGAGGAGATGATTAAGTTACCTCACCTGTTAAAGTGGTTTGACTTTTTCCTCGAACACCCGCTCTTTAAAAAGATCATGAAAAAATACGATCCTTGGCTTGAAACCCGCAAAGCTTCCAAGTTACCTATTGAGGTTCTTTTTAAGAAAAGGACCCCCCAATCATAAGACGGATGCTCCCTTTTAGAGCATGACTCAAAAAGGGGGCAATGAGCGCTTACCTGCTATAGGGCTCTTTTTTTATGACTTTGCCTTTTTAAGGGCTGCCTTTTTGGCAGGGGCTTTCTTTGCAGTTGTCTTTTTAGGAGCCGCTTTCTTTGGCTCAGCTTTCTTTGGCTCAGCTTTTTTGGCCACGGGCGCTTTTGCTTTTTTCACAGGGGCGTTTGCGATGATTTCAACGGCATCGTCAAGGGAGACCTTAAGGTGGTCCGTGCCTTTGGGGATAGACGTGAATTTTCCTTGATATTTTACATAAGGACCAAAGCGGCCTTGGCCAAGGATGATTTCTTCACCACTTTCAGGATGGCTCCCCAATGTTTTGGGAAGAGCCCCTAAGGTGAGGGCTTCCTCAAGGGTTGCCTCATCAGGATTTTTACCCTTTGGGAGAGCAACGCGTTTTGGCTTTTCTTTTGGCTTGGCTTCGCCCCATTGGAAATAAAAACCATAAGGTCCTTTTCTCATTGTAATATCAAGGCCGCTTTCGGGGTCTTGCCCCAGGACTTTAGGGTCAAACTTTGCTGCCATATCAACGCCTTCAGCCCCGTCTTCATCGGTTTTCGCCTTACCCAGTTGGCGCGTGTTATTGCATTCTGGGTAATTGGAACAGCCAACAAAGGCCCCATAACGACCAAGTTTGAGGCTCAGTTGCCCTTCATCACACGCACTACATTTGCGAGGGTCTTTACCTTCCTCGATGACAGGGAAAAGGAATGTGCTTAATTGTTCGTTGAGAAAATCAATGACTTCTGTGATGCGTAAGGGTGCTGTTTCATCAACGGCCTTTTTGAACGGAACCCAGAAATCCTGGAGAGCTTTTTCCCATTGTTCCCCCCCTTCGGCAATACCGTCAAGTTGCTCTTCGAGGTCAGCGGTAAAATCATACTCTAAGTATTTTTGGAAGTATTCCACCAAGAATGTCGTGACAACCCGCCCCAGTCCTTCGGGAATTAACTGGCGTTTTTCAAGGCGCACATAGGAGCGATCCAAGAGAGTCGACATAATAGAGGCATAGGTTGAGGGGCGCCCAATACCGAGCTCTTCGAGACGTTTAACAAGGGAAGCCTCTGTAAACCGTGGAGGAGGTTGTGTGAAGTGTTGGTTAGGGGGGGTTTTTTTAAGGTCAGCTTTTTCCCCTTCTTTAACATCGGGTAAGCGTTGATTGTTTTCATCTTCATCGCTGTCTTTGCCCTCTTCATAGAGCTTTAGAAAACCATCAAATAACAGGGTTGAGCCTGTTGCTCTGAAGGTGATTTGTTGATCTTTAGAAGAAATATCAATGGTCAGTTGGTTAAACTTTGCACTTTCCATTTGAGAGGCAACCATACGCTTCCAAATAAGGGCATAAAGTTTAAATTGATCCTCATCCAAAGCGGACCTTACGGACTCGGGGGTGCGTGCAACATCCGTTGGCCTCACCGCTTCGTGAGCTTCTTGAGCATTTTTAGCTTTGCTTTTATAGGCGCGTTGCGATTGGGGAAGGTACTCTTTTCCATAGGCTTTTTCAATATGAACCCTTGTGGCATCGAGGGCTTCTTGGGCAACGGTCACACTGTCCGTACGCATGTAGGTAATCAAACCGATGGTTTCGCCATCGAGAGAAATGCCCTCATAGAGGCGCTGGGCTAATTGCATGGTGCGCTTGGCGCCAAAGCGTAACTTTCGAGACGCTTCTTGTTGTAAGGTAGAGGTTGTAAACGGCGCCGTGGGGTTGCGCTTTGTTTCTTTTCTCTCGACTTTTGAAATATCATAGGTCTGAGCTTGAAGAGCAGCAATGGCCGTTTTCGCATCGCCGTCAGAACCGAGGGTGAATTTGTCGAGTTTTTCTCCCTTCAAGCGAATGAGGCGTGTTTCAAAATCTTTTCCAGCGGCCGTGCCAAATAGTCCCAAAATAGACCAATATTCTTGGGCAATAAATTTTTCAATTTCCGCTTCTCGGTCCGTGATAATGCGTAAGGCAACGGATTGTACCCGCCCAGCAGAACGGCTGCCAGGAAGTTTCCGCCATAAAATAGGCGAGAGATTAAAGCCCACCAAATAATCAAGGGCGCGCCGTGCAAGATAGGCTTGGATGAGGGCTTCATCCAGGGGGCGGGGATTGTCGATGGCTTTTAAAATAGCTGTCTTGGTAATTTCGTGGAAAACCACACGGGAAAAAGGTTTATCCTTGATGCTTTTTTGTTCTTGGAGCACTTTTTGTACATGCCAAGAAATGGCTTCTCCTTCGCGATCAGGGTCAGTTGCGAGAAGGATTTCGTCGGATTTTTTTGCGGCGGCTATAAGCTCGGCTACTTGCTTTTTCGAGCGAACATCCATAGCCCACTTCATCTTAAAATGATCTTCCGGATCAACGGATCCATCCTTTGACGGGAGATCACGGACATGGCCATAACTGGCGAGAACAATATAATCTTTACCAAGATATTTATTGATGGTTTTTGCTTTAGCGGGGGACTCAACAACAACGAGTTTCATAGGAATAGAAGCCTTTAGTCTTTTTATTAGGTTGATATTTTATTGCCAGGGTGTCTTGTTATTTTGCCAGCCAGCTCAAGTTCTAAAAGGGCTGAGAGGACTATTGATGATGAGTAAGAGCACTCTCTGATCAGTTCGTCAAGTAAAATCGGAGCGCTGCTTAAGTGCCCCATGATTTTTGTGCTCAGATCCTCTAGGGTTCGAGAGTCGGGTTCAGGGAGGCCCCCAAGATAGTTGTCTTGCTCTTGGGTGCTCTCTTGTTCTTGTTCAAAGGCCGCCTCTTTCATGGTTTGGCGGTAAGGTTCATTTAAGACCTCCAAAATGTCTTGTGCTTTTGTTGTCAAGGTGGCGCCGTTTCGGATGAGAGCATTGCTCCCACGGTAACGAGGATCCATGGGGGAGCCTGGTACAACGAAAACATCCCTATTTTGCTCTGCAGCATAACGTGCCGTAATTAAAGAGCCCGATTGAAGGGCTGCTTCCACAACAATAATGCCTTGGGAAAGTCCTGAAATTAAACGATTTCGCCGTGGAAAAAGAGTGCTTTGGGGTTCGGTGCCAATGATGGACTCTGCAACAATAAGGCCTTGTTCTTTGATTTGGGCAAAAAGCGTTGAGTGTTCTGGGGGGTAAATTTTGTCAATGCCCCCAGCAATGACCGCAATTGTACCTGTTTCAAGGGAGCTTTGGTGGGCTTGGCCATCAATGCCCCGAGCAAGTCCTGAAATAATAGTATACCCTTCTTGGCCTAAATGGTGGGCCAACTGCTGAACCATTTTCTTGCCATTGAGAGAGCAATTGCGAGCCCCGACAATGGCAATACCCAAGGGCCTAAAAAGATCTGGGTTGCCGTGGAGGCTTAAAACCGGTGGGGCTTCATTAAGATCACGCAAAGCTTTTGGATAGTCTGCTTCGCCCTCCACCACAAGGCGTGCCCCTTGCTTTTTGTGGGCGTGGAGCTCTTGATGGACTTTGTCCTCTGAATAGAGTTTCAGGGGTGCTCTAAGTCCCCCTCGGCTGGCAAGGTCGGGCAAGGCTTCAAGGGCCGCGGTGGCGGTTTTATAACGCTTAAGGAGATTTCGATAAGTGACAGGACCCACATTTTGAGAACGATAAAGACAAATGCGGGCTATTTTTTCTTGCTCGCTTAAGGGGGCTTTCTTGGAGGATGTTTTTGATGCTTTTCCTTGAGTTTCTTTGGTGCTTATGGAGTCCCCAAAGTCGAGGGTGCCGTCTTTAAATGCCTCTTCTCTAAATGGAAGCGTCGCCAAATTTTTTCTCCTGCCCTGTTAAAAGTCTCTTTATATTATCTCGGTGAGCCAAGAATACAAGGGCAGATAACGCAACCAGCCAAATTGTTTGTTGCCAGGGCACAAAGAAGAGAGCGATAAAGGGCAAAAGGCCAAAGGCAATAAGGCCTGCAAGGGATGCAATGCGAAACAGGATTGCGCTGATGATCCAAGTTGCAAGCCCCATTAAAGCAAGGGGCCACGAAAAGGCTAAGAGAACGCCAAGGCCGGTTGCAATGCCTTTTCCGCCCTTAAAGTTAAGCCAACAAGGATACATATGTCCAAGAACCGGGGCTAAAAGTGCACCATATAAGAGAGGCTCAGGGAAAAGAGCTGGAGGCGCGTCGTGCTGCAAAAGAAGAAGAGGAGTCAGTCCTTTTAAAAGGTCAAAGGAGAGGGTTAAAAGGGCAGCTAGTTTGCTTCCCGTTCGTAAGACATTTGTGGTGCCAATATTGCCAGATCCAAGATGACGAACGTCTTGTTTGGTAAAAGCCTTTGCAATGAGTAACCCAAAGGGGATGGAGCCAGAAAGGTAGAGCAAGAAAAGAAAGACGGCTTGGTTTATAATCGCTTTTTGGTCCAAAAACCCACCTTCCGTAAAAGCTGTTCCCAGCAAAACTATGGCCAAACAAGCGACATAAGCAAGAAGGAAGTTTCTAAAAATTGTGCGCATTTTTTTACTCTATCTTTTTTATAACTTATATAGATTTCTGTGAAAAAAGGTAGGTGTTCATTTTTTCTTTTTGATCCTACGGAGCCTTATTCTGACGGTTATATTCATAGAAAGACAATGCCGCTGCATTAGAGACATTTAAGGTTGGAAAAGCAGGGTTCGTTGGAAGGTTTGTCAAAAGATCACAGTTATCCTTTGTAAGGCGTCTCAAGCCTTTGCCTTCTGCGCCTAAGATCAGCGCAATTTTTCCTGTAAGGGGTGCCTTATCAATAGGTTGCTCACCTCGTTCATCAAGACCAATGCACCAATAGCCCCCTTTTTTCAACTGCTTCATAGAGTGTGCGAAATTTGTCACCGTTAGCAAGGGAATATGCTCCACCCCCCCACAGGCTGTTTTTGCTAGAATAGCACTATCAAGGGGGGCAGATTGATGCTTTGGCATAACAATTCCGTGGGCGCCAAAGGCGGCAGCCGAACGGGTGATGGCCCCAACGTTATGGGGGTCGGTGACCTGATCCAAAAGAATGATCAGGGAGGCCGTGCTGTCTTGGTGTTGCTCAATGATCCTTTCAAGGGGCGGCGCAGGGAGGGGCTCTGTTTCCAAGGCAATACCTTGATGCACAGCATCTTTGCCAAATTTATGGATAAAATCATCTTGGGAGACAAACTCAGTTTTTAGACGGGGATGCTTTTTTTGAAGATTATCTGCGTCTCCAAAAGACTTGCTTAAAATCAGTTTGCCAAGGTAGCGCTTGGGATTGTCAAGGGCGCTTAAAACGGCGTGCCGGCCATAGAGGTAAATCATAAGGTTAAGACTTTTATCTGAGGAAAGTTATCAATTATAATGGCTATTTATGATGAAAAGTCAATGTTTTTGAGGGTGTGGGCTCACCAAACGCACTCTTTTTCCTCTGTTGCTTTTTCTCAAATAAAAATAAAAATATTTTCTTAACTTTTTCTCCCCTTTTTCTTGTGGAAAACCCATGTGAATAAGCTTAGCTAGAGTACAGTCATAAGATATTGATAAAACTCTAAAAGTCCCTGTTACCCTCGTTTTTTTCGATCTTAAAAGAGGATGCAACCTGTGGATAAGTCTGTTAAAAACTATAATTTCCCAGAAAATCCCACTTGATATCCATAAGATCCCATGCTATACCTTAATTAACCATGGGGAAGCTTTGACCAGTTTCTTTTTGTAATTATTTAGGTTTTAGTGTCGAAAATTTTGACACATAGATTTGACACATAGATGAGAAGTTTGATGGCTCTGTTTTTATCAACGTTTGTGAATAAGGTGGACAAAAAGGGACGGGTTTCCGTGCCAGCGCCTTTTCGCGCGGCGTTGTCTGCTGAGTCCTACCAAGGTTTTGTTGCTTTTCGCTCCCACAAACACGATGCCGTTGAGTGTTGCAGTTACACCCGCATGGAGCAACTGAGCCAAAGTGTTGATAGCCTTGACCTCTTTTCCCAAGAACAGGACGATTTTACGGCAACAATTTTTGCAGATTCCCTCCAGATTCCCTTTGATGGAGATGGACGCATTGTGTTGCCAAAGAAAGTGATGGATTGTCTTGAGATGGATGAGGCCTCCGAGAATCGTGAAATTGCTTTTGTTGGGCGAGGGGCTACTTTTCAAATGTGGTTGCCGCAGGACTTTGAGGCAACTCAGGCCGAATCTAGGACGCGTATTAAAGAGGCGCAATCAACCTTAAAACTATCTCCGCAATCCCCTGATAAGACTTCCAACAAAGGAGGTGAGTCATGACGGAAACGCGTTTGGATAGAGGGAATCCCCTTCACTATTCTGTCATGTTGGATGAGGTCCTTGAGGCGCTTAATGTGCAAGAAAAGGGGCGCTATTTGGATTGTACTTTCGGGCGTGGCGGTTATGCCAGAGGTATTCTTGACTCCTTTGGGAGTCCGAAAGTTATTGCCCTTGACCGAGATGCGACGGCCAAAGACGCCGTGATTGATTTTAAGAAACAATATGGTGATCGTTTTTCTTTTTACCCTGTGTGTTTTGATCAGATGGCCGACGTCGTTCCTAAAATGGCCAATCAACAGGAGGGCCTCGACGGTATTGTGTTTGACCTTGGGGTTTCTTCTCCTCAATTAGATCGCCCAGAGCGTGGTTTTTCCTTTCGTTTTGAGGGGCCTCTTGATATGCGCATGGGGAGCGAGGGGATGACGGCAGCAGATGTGCTTAACACCTATGGTGAAACAGAATTAGCTGACCTTATTTATCTTTACGGTGAAGAGAAAAAATCCAGAATTGTGGCTAAGGCTATTGTTATGGATCGCAAGAAAAAAACCTTTGAAACAACGACAGACTTAGCAGATTTATTACGCCGGATTATTCCAAAGTCTAAGGACGGCATTGATCCAGCAACCCGTACTTTTCAGGCCCTACGTATTCATGTGAATGATGAGTTGGGGCAGCTTGAAAGAGCCCTTGAAGCCTCACTCACCCTTTTAAAGCCTGGGGGGCGTTTGGTTGTGGTGAGCTTTCATAGCCTTGAAGATCGTATTGTAAAAAAATTCATGGTTAAACACAGCAAAAAAGCCGCTGTAAACCGCTATGTGCCAGAGGCGCTTACTGTGTCTGGAGATGAGAAAAGCGTCCTGAAAATAATCAGCCGCAAAGCGATGGTGCCAAGTGCGGAAGAAGTTAAAGAAAACCCCAGATCACGTAGTGCAAAGCTCCGCGTGGCAGAATATTTAGGTTAAGCCGATGTTCAATAAATCAACTTTTATAACGTTATTTACTCTCTTTCTTTTGGGAAGTTTTACCTATGCCATTAAGCAAAAAGTGATAGAGCTTGATCATGACTTATCACAAGTGCATCGTCACATTGCCCACTATCAGGAATCTATGCATATCCTTAATGCAGAGTGGGCTTATTTGACACGCCCGTCTCGCTTGCAAGCCCTTGTTGAAGACCATACCAGTTTGCAACATTCCCCTGGTGTCTCTCTTGTAAATTATGAAGAAGTCTTTCAGCGTGATCATGAGCTTTATGGGGGAGAAGATACCCTTGAATCTTCCGTACGCCTTGCTAGTATGAGACGTTATTAGAAAGCGCACTCTATAGTCTTTCCAAAAAGATTCTAGTCTAGGAAAGAGTGACCGACGACTACCCCTTGTAGTTTAGGAGAGATTGACGACGTCTGGGATTTTTTTTGGAAAGACTATAAATGAGCCATTATAAACCACATGATACTGTAGGGCACCGTCCTCAAGATCGTAAATATAGACAAGCCCTTGAAATGGCGCGCAATCGCTTGGTGATTTCAGGTATTTTATTCGTCTTTATTTTGCTAGGGGTTGGAGGGCGACTTCTGTTTATGGGGCTCAGCCATGATATTGCTGAACCTCTTTTTGTGCACGATGCTGTGCGCTCTCAGTTTCACCAAGGCCGCTCTGATATTGTGGACCGAAATGGCATTGTGTTGGCCACAACAGTGACAACATCCTCTCTCTATGCGAATGCACAAAAAGTGTTGGATGCAGAGGTCGCGGCTAAAATGCTGGCAAAGTCTTTGCCAGGTTATTCACATAAGAAACTTCTAGAAAAATTAACATCCAATAGACGTTTTATTTGGTTGGCTCGCCACCTGACGCCAAAACAGCGAGATCGTATCATGCACCTTGGCATTCCTGGGGTTGGCTTTCGGAAAGATTCAAAACGTTTATACCCCCATGGTTCTTTGGTTTCCCATGTGGTTGGTTTGACGAATATTGATAATATTGGTATCGCTGGCCTTGAAAAAAGCAATGAGCAATTTTTGCTAACAGAGGGGAAAAAACGAGAGCTGAGCCTTGATGTTCGGGTCCAGCATGCCATTGTCGATGAGCTTAAAAAGGGGATGAAGGAATTTAACGCAACGGGCGCTGCGGCTATTGTGATGGATTTGCAGACTTCAGAGGTTTTAGGTATGGTTTCTTTGCCGGACTTTAATCCCAATAAAAATGTGCAATCAGATTCTAACGGATATTTCAACAGGGCAACTGTTGGGATGTATGAAATGGGTTCTACTTTTAAAATATTAAATACGGCCATGGCTTTGAATTCTGGGGCTGTGACCTTGGCAACGAAATATGATACGTCGGAAAGTATTAAAATTGGCCGTTTTTCAATTTCTGATTACCGTGCAAACCATGGCGTGATTAATGTGGCTCAGATCTTTGTGCATTCTTCCAACAAGGGGTCGGTGAAGATGGCCCTTGACGTGGGGACGGAAGGTCAACAAGAATTTATGCGAAAAGTTGGGTGCTTAACCCGTTGCAATATCGAGATTCCTGAAAGGGGGCAACCTCTTGTGCCGCGCCATTGGCGGGAAGCAAATACCATGACTATTTCCTATGGATATGGATTAGCGGTGAGCCCTTTGCATCTTCTTAATAGTGTGGCCAGTGTTGTTGGAGATGGCTGCCGAAAAGAAGCAACCTTGATAAAGCTTAAGGAGGGAGAGGCTCTTCGCCCCTGTGATCGTGTTGTGAAGCCATCGATTGCCCACAAAATGCGCCAATTACTGCGTTTAGTGGTGGTGCAGGGAACAAGCAAAAAAGCGAATGTGCCCGGTTATTTTGTCGCAGCTAAAACTGGAACACGTAATATGCTAGAGGCCAATGGTGCCTATAATAAGGATCGTGTTTCTACGACCTTTGTAGGGATTATTGGGGAATCCGTTGAAAAGCCACGTTATATTGTTGTGGCTTTGCTGGAGGATCCCAAGGGTCTGAAAAAAACTTTTGGTTTTACGGCTGCGGGCTGGAATGTCGCGCCAATTGGCGGTAGGATATTAGGAAGGGTGGCTCCAATTTTAGGGCTCCAACCAAATTTAAAAGTATTAAACGAGGGATTTGATCCCTTCTTGCAAGGCATTGATTTTTCTAAAAAGAAAAAATAATGAAGCTCTTTAAAGATAGGTATGAAAAGACATGACAGTGATTGATTTACAAGGAAAAGGCTTAATGTTTCGCGATTTGGTGAAACAAGACGAAGTCTCGATGCCGGCCAATTGGCCAGGGGATGAGGAAATTGATCGCATTGTCTTTAATTCTAATGATGTTGCAGAGGGTGATATCTTTTTAGCCATTCCACCGCTAGATAAGACCTTAACGGGTATTGATTACATCACTCAAGCGGTGAATCAAAATGCAAAAATTGTTATAAAAGAGGGCAAAGCGCCAACGCCAACAGATATCAAAGGGACTCAATTTATTGACATTACAAATGCGCGTCATTTAAAGGCTCTCATTGCAAAACGTATTTATAAAGGTCAGCCCAAGGTGGTTGTTGGCGTCACGGGGACAAACGGTAAAACCTCTGTTGCAGAGTTTATGCGTCAATTGTGGGATCAAATGGGATATAAAGCCGCAACCCTTGGTACCCTTGGGATTAAGAGTTCTGTTAACTTAAAGGGATTGCCCGATGTGACGCAAACCTCTCCCGATCCCTTTGTTTTGCACCAAGCTCTGTCTATGATGAAAGAGCAAGGCATTACCCATTTAGCCATAGAGGCGTCCTCCCATGGTATTGATCAAAACCGTTTGGACGGGGTAGATTTTACAAGTTGTGCCTTTACAAATTTAAGCCACGATCACTTAGATTATCATGGCAGTATGGATCTTTATTTTGAGGCAAAACGACGCCTCTTTGGCTCTTTGATGCAAGAAGGGGACTCGGCCGTTTTAAATGCAGATACCAATTATTTTGATATTCTAAACCAAGTTTGCCAAGCCCGAGGGATTCATGTTATTCCCTATGGAAAGAGGGCAGAAGGGGGAATTCAGATCAATGATTTAATCATTGAGGGGCCTCATCAAAGGGCTATTCTTTCTATCCTCCATGAAAAACATACGGCAGAGTTTACCTTTATTGGGAAGTTTCAGGTCTTAAATGCGTTATGTGCCATGGGCTTAATCATGGGGACCGGTGTTTCTCACTTAAAGGTATTACCCCTTTTAAAAAATTTGAAGCCTGTCTCTGGGCGCCTTGAGCTCATGGGAATTACAAAATCAGGAGGGGCTGTTTATGTGGATTATGCCCATACCCCTGAAGCCCTTTCTGAAGTGCTGTTGTCCGTTCGTCCCTATGTATCAGGCATGTTAACCCTTGTGTTTGGCTGTGGTGGTGATCGGGATGTTCAAAAACGCCCCCTTATGGGAAAAATCGCAGCAGAATATAGTGACGCACAAATTATCACCGATGATAACCCTCGCTCAGAAGAGCCCGCAAAGATTCGCTCTGATATTATGGCGACGTGTAGCAACCCCATTGAAATTGGGGATCGTACCGCAGCGATTACGAAGGCCATTAAGCGTTTAAGAAGAAATGATGCTTGTCTGATTACTGGTAAAGGCCATGAGACCACTCAAATCGTTGGCAATATAGCCACCCATTTGGACGATCGAGAACTGGCACGTCAGGTCATTGAGTCAACGGGCGGGACTGTATTTTAGACATGTCACAGCGTCCCTTAATAAGTCCTTTATGGACCAGTGATGAGATCCAACAGGCCACAAAAGGTACGGTTTTATCCCCTTTTTCTGCAAATAATGTTCTCATTGATTCTCGAGAGGTGAGGGGCGGTGAGCTTTTTGTTGCCCTAAAAGGCCCGAACTTTGATGGGCATGACTATGTTATCCAAGCCCTCGAAAGAGGGGCTGCTGGTGCCCTTGTGGATCATGTGCCTGAGTCTTTAAAAGAAGCTAATGAAAATGAAACAAGCAAAACCCTTCCTCTTGTGGTCGTTCCAGATGCTTTGCAAGCTCTCAATGACTTGGCAAAGGCAGCCCGAACCCGTTCTTCTGCCAAGGTTATTGGTGTAACAGGAAGTTTTGGAAAGACAAGTGTTAAAGAAGCGCTGCGCCATGTGTTAGAGAAACAAGGGGCGACCCTCGCAACGGAGCGGAGCTTTAATAATCATTGGGGATTGCCGTTAACGTTATCACGGCTTCATTCTGATCATCAGTATGCTGTTATTGAAATGGGTATGAATAACCCAGGGGAAATTTCCAGTTACTCAAATCTTGCACAGCCTCATATTGCGTTGATTACGAATACGGGCAATGCCCATATTGGGAAAATGGGGAGCGTTGAAAATATAGCAAAGGCAAAGGCTGAAATTTTTGAAGGCCTTGTTAAAGGCGGCATAGCTGTTTTATGGTCTGAGGATGATGCCTTTGAGGCCCATAAAGCACAAGTGCTCTCCCAAGGTTTATCCGTTCTTTCCTTTGGAGAGGCAACGAAGGAGAGTCAGGCTGACTTTCAGGTAAGCTTTGACGTCAAAACAACAGGTTTAGAGGTCCGTGTTTCCAATGGCAACGAGAGGACGTATGTTTCATTGCCTATTTTTTCAACACCTTGGGCACGGAATTGTGCTGCCATTTCCGCTTGTTTGCAGGCCCTTGGTTTAGGGTGGGCGGCCCTTCTAGGCACCCTAACTTCTTTCTCATTTCCTCAAGGAAGAGGCAATATTTTGACCTCCCATAATAGCTTAACCCTTTTAGATGAGAGTTATAATGCGGCGCCAACAACCATGGATTATGCCCTTAAAACCTTGCTTAATATGGAAGAGGCGACAGGGCGACGTGCCATTGCCATTCTGGGGGATATGTTGGAACTTGGGGAAGAAAGCGCTTCTTATCATAAGGATATTGCTAAAACTTCTGGGCTCCTTCATATTGCTAAGATTTATTGCTGTGGGTCGGAAATGGAGCACCTTTACACGGCTTTGCCTGACTCACAAAAGGGCGGTTGGTCAAAAAATCCTCAAGATTTAATCAAAGAGGTTTTAATAAAAGCGATGCCAGGAGATATTTATCTGGTAAAAGGGTCTCGAGGGCAATGGGCTGAAAGAGGTCGTATGTCTGTTTTTGTGGATGCACTAACAGCTCATAAATTCCAACAGATGCATTAAGCATATAAAAATAAGAGTGGTAATATAAGAAATGTTTTATTGGTTTTTGTACCCTTTGGCCTCTGATTTTCCTGTGCTGAATGTGCTGCGCTATATTACTTTTCGAACAGCGGGAGCAACTCTAACGGCGCTTTTAATTTGCTTTTTGATGGGGCCAAGTGTCATTCGCTGGCTTAAGAAAAAACAAAAGGAAGGCCAACCTATTCGTGAAGATGGTCCAGAAAGCCACTTGCTAACCAAACAGGGCACACCAACCATGGGGGGGAGTTTGATTTTAGGCTCCATGGTTATCAGTACGCTTTTGTGGGGCAACTTATTCGATCCCTATATTTGGATTATTCTTTTTGTCACAACGGGTTTTGGTGTCATTGGAGGATGTGATGACTATATGAAACTCAAAAGTCGGAGCTCAAAAGGCGTGTCTGCAAAAATGCGTCTCTTGTTTCAGTTATTGATTAGCGGCATTGCGACTTATTTCATTATGGACCTTTCTCCTGCGGGTCATGAAAATACGCTTTCCATTCCTTTCTTTAAAGATTTATTTTTAAATTTAGGGTGGTTTTTTATCCCCTTTGCCATCACGGTTATGGTGGGGAGCGCTAATGCGGTGAACTTAACCGATGGTTTAGATGGACTGGCCATTGTACCTGTGATGATTACGGCGGCTTGTTTTAGTATTATTGCTTACGTTGTGGGGCATAGTCTTTTTGCTGATTATCTCCAATTGCAATATGTTGCGGGGGCCAGTGAGATTGCTGTTTTTTGTGGCGTGATCATTGGGGCTAGCCTTGGTTTTCTTTGGTTTAATGCACCGCCTGCCATGGTTTTTATGGGGGATACGGGGTCCCTTGCCTTGGGTTCTGCCTTTGGTGCCATTGCCGTTATCACAAAACATGAACTTGTTCTATTTATTATTGGAGGGCTTTTTGTTCTCGAAACCTTTTCCGTTATCATTCAGGTTGGCTATTTTAAAATGACGGGAAAACGCATTTTTTTGATGGCCCCTATGCATCACCATTTTGAGAAAAAAGGGTGGGCAGAACCAACCATTGTGATTCGCTTTTGGATTATTTCCATTGTGCTGGCTCTTATTGGTATGACAACCTTAAAATTAAGATAGATTATGATTTCTCTTGCGTCCCTCAAACATAAAATCTATTACGTTGTTGGTCTTGCACGGTCAGGGGAAGCAACGGTTAAGGCTCTGAGAAAAGCCGGGGCCAAGGTTTTTAGGTTTGATGATTCCATCGATCCAGAAACGGGCGATTATGTTGTCCCAGAAGAAATTGATTGGTCTGTTTTGGATGGCCTGATTCTAAGCCCCGGTATTCCCCACACTTTTCCACAACCTCACAAAACCGCTGAAATGGCGAGGGCCCATAATGTGCCTATTTTATGCGATGTTGATTTGCTGGCTCAAGCTTGTCCAAAGGCAACCTTTGTTGCCATTACCGGTACAAATGGTAAATCTACGACGACGGCATTATTGCATCACCTTTTGCCAGATTCCCATATGGGCGGGAATATTGGCCGCCCGGTTTTAGATCTGGATGCTGATCCTGCAAAGCAAGGAGATCTTTATTTTCTTGAGCTGTCGTCTTACCAGCTTGAGCGTGTGCCCCATTTAAAATCTTCCATCGCTGTATGGCTCAATATCACACCGGACCACCTTGATCGCCATGGGGATTTTCAGGGATATGTTGCCGCAAAAAAGAAAATCTTTACGCCCTTTGGCGACCCCCAAACAATCATTATAGGTGTTGATGATGACGCCTCTTTTCATGTTTATGAAGACTTAAAAAGGGATGCTGCAAAAAAGATAATCCCCGTGTCTGTTTGCAAAATTCTGCCGGAAGGCATTGCCATTGTGGAAACTATTTTATACGATCAGGGTCAAAAAGTTTGCTCTTTAAAAGGGCTAAAAAACCTAGTGGGTTCTCACAATCATCAGAATATTGCTGCAGCTTACGGGGTGCTAAAAAGCTTAGGGCACCCTTTTGTTTTAGAGGATGTCATCTCTTTTAAAGGGTTAGCTCACCGTCAAGAATATGTAGCGCGACAAGGGAATATTATCTTTATTAATGATAGCAAGGCAACTAATCTTACCTCTACGTTGCGGGCTCTGAGTTGTTATGAAAACGTGCATCTATTGCTAGGTGGGATTGCAAAAGACTCTAGCTTATCAGCCCTAGTGCCTTATAAAAAGTCGATCACCCATGCCTACCTTTTTGGAAAATCGGCCCCTCAGTTTTCACAAGAGCTCACGGAAAAAGGTATTCCTCATTCCTGTTTTGAGACCTTGGAAGAAGCAACCAGAGCCGCTTTGCAGAATGCCGCTCAAAACAATGCCAAAAAAGCCATCATCCTTCTTTCTCCCGCTTGTGCAAGTTTTGATCAATTTAAAGATTTTGAACAACGGGGAGAGGCTTTTAAAGCTGTTGTTCACCACCTCATAAAAGAACAAGAAGAGAGCATTGCCCATGGCTAGAGTTGCCTTTGCCCGAACGGATAATAGTGTGCTCACCCAATGGTGGTGGAGCGTGGACCGCTGGTTATTTTTGGGGATTTCTATTCTCGTTGCCATTGGGGTTATGCTGGTTATGGCGGCAAGTCCTCCCGTTGCAGAACGCCTTGGATTGGACTCCTTTTATTTCGTTAAGCGGCACCTTGTTTATGTTGCTGGCTTTTTTGTGGTCATGGTTGGTGTGTCTCAATTGTCTCAAAAATTCACGAGGCGAGCAGCTCTTCTTTTGTATCTTGGGGCGTTGTTTTTGTTGATCCTTATCCCCTTTTTTGGTAATGAAATTAAGGGGGCACGTCGTTGGATTAGTGTTGGCGGTTTTTCCATTCAGCCCTCTGAATTTATGAAGCCTGCCCTTGTGGTGATGACGTCGTGGATGCTGTCTGAAAAGAAGAAAAATAAAGATGTTCCTGGTAATATTTTTGCTATTATTTTCTATGGCTTTGCCGTTGGATTGCTGTTGTTGCAACCGGATATGGGGATGATTTTTTTGATGACAGCCATTTTCTTTGCACAATTTTTCCTCGCGGGCTTGCCTTTATTTCTCATTGTCATTGCCTCGGCCACGGGCATTGTGGGTATGGTATCAGCGTATTTTTTATTCCCCCATGTGCAAACCCGTGTCGATCGTTTCTTAACCCCGAGTACTGAGGACCGTTTTTCTGAACGTTACCAAATTACCCAATCCCTTGAAGCTTTCTCAAGTGGGGGTTTTTGGGGCTTGGGCCCAGGAGAAGGTATTGTGAAAAAACACCTTCCTGACGCCCATGCAGATTTTATTTTCTCTGTGGCCGGTGAAGAATATGGCGCTTTTTTATGCCTTATTATTGCTCTTCTGTTTGGTTTTTTTGTCATCCGCAGTGTTTTGAAAGTGATGCAGGAGCAAAATCTTTTTATCCTTCTTGCGGTCTCTGGTCTTGCCCTTGAGATTGGACTACAGGCCTCTATTAATATGGCATCGACCTTGGATTTGATTCCCACAAAAGGGATGACACTCCCTTTTATGAGTTTTGGGGGCTCGTCTATTTTATCCATTGCCATTGCGTGCGGCTTTATTTTGGCCCTTACCCGTCGCCAAGTTCACGGGAGGGTTTAGGGTATGGCAGCTGATGTGCTCATTGTTGCAGGCGGGACAGGTGGCCATGTCTATCCGGCTATGGCCCTTGCTCTTTACCTTATAAAAGAGGATAAAAAGGTCATTTTTTTAACGGACCGTCGAGGGATTATTTATTTAAAACCGCACCTTGATGTGTTGCACCCTGTTGTGCTGCCCTTGGATCGAAGGGGAGCTGGCGTGGGGGGGCTTTTAAAATTAGCCTACCAAGTTATACAAAGTTTTTTTAGGAGACGCACGCTCTATGTTCATGAGCAAAATGCGGTCCTTGGAAAAGTGAATCGCCTGTTATCTCCTTTTCTTCAAAAGATTTTCACCTCGACTAAAAAGGTGGCCCAGGTTCCAAAAGGCGCACGGTCTAAAATTGAGTTTGTCGGAATGCCCGTGCGGGGTGATATTGCGGCTTTATCAAAAGACATTTATAAAAAGCCGGAGAGAATCATTAATCTTCTTATTGTAGGAGGAAGCCAAGGTGCTCAATCATTTTCCCATGTCATTCCAAAGGCTATAGGATTACTCTCAGAAGATCTGCAAAAGCGGTTGTGTATTACCCATCAAGTGCGTAAAGAAGATCATAACCATGCACTAGCTCTGTATGAACAACAAGCAAAACAGGTAAAATGGTTGACCTTGGTTCCTTTTGTAGAGGATATGGCAGCCTCGTTAAAAAAGACGCATTTAGTCATTTCACGTTCAGGAGCCTCAACGGTTGCCGAGATTTCTGCGGCAGGAAGACCAGCCATTATGATTCCTTATCCCTTTGCAACCGATGATCATCAGCGGGCCAATGCCCTCGAGGTGACAGCTATTGGGGGAGGGTGGTTATTGCCTCAGCAAGATTTTACGCCCCTTAATTTAGGGACTCTTTTAGGAGAGCTCTTGGCGGAGAAAGACGGCTTTGAAAAACTTTTGGTTGCGGCTCAATGTGTTAAAGGTGGATATAAAAAAGAGGCCATAAAGGCCCTAGCGCAGAAGCTTATACTTGTGTAATTTAAAGACAGTTAGTGGGTAATATAAATGCGAATTTCCAGTCAATCTCTTGGTCTTATTCATTTTATCGGTATT
This sequence comes from uncultured Alphaproteobacteria bacterium, assembly GCA_963974885.1. Classification (GTDB taxonomy): domain Bacteria; phylum Pseudomonadota; class Alphaproteobacteria; order Caedimonadales; family UBA9215; genus UBA9215. The sequence continues at coordinate 828 of CAXBEY010000012.1, read as the reverse complement.
GGTGGTATCGGTATGAGTGGTATTGCTGAAATTTTAAAGTCTCTTGGTTATGGCGTTCGGGGGAGCGATCTATCTGATAATGCCAATGTAAAGCGTTTGAGAGGCCTTGGGATCCCTGTTGTCATTGGGCAAAAGGCTGAAAACATTGAAGGGGCATCTGTTGTTGTTGTTTCCTCTGCTATTAAGGCGGATAATGAAGAACTACAGCGTGCCCGGGCCCTTAAGATCCCTGTGGTCAAACGGGCTGAGATGCTGGCTGAAATCATGCATTTACGTCCGTCTATTGCCGTTGCTGGAACCCATGGAAAAACCACAACAACCTCTATTGGCGCTTGTGTCTTAGAGGCTGGTGGACTGAGCCCAACGGTGATTAGTGGCGGCATCATTAATGCTTACGGAACCAATGCCCGTTTAGGCACAGGGGCTTGGACCATTGTTGAGGCCGATGAGTCCGATGGTACGTTTGCAAAACTTCCGGCAACAATTGCCATTGTGACCAATATTGACCCTGAACACATGGAGCATTACGGTTCCTATGATGTGCTGAAAGATGCCTTTCGGACCTACCTTGAAAATATCCCTTTTTATGGTCTTGCCATTTTGTGTGCAGACCATCAAGCCACAGCTGACATTGCCCAAGGGATTACAGATCGCCGTGTGTTGACCTATGGTTTATTCAATGAGGCAGCGGATATAAGGGCAATCAATCTTAAAAGCACGCCAGAGGGAACAGCTTTTGAGATTACTTTAAGTGAGCATGCCCATCAGACCTTAAAACAAAAAGTACTCTTAAAGAAAACCACCAACTTTTTTCTCCCCATGGTTGGT
>CAXBEY010000011.1:0-30997 GCA_963974885.1 uncultured Alphaproteobacteria bacterium | reverse complement strand
CAAAACCTAAATCACTATAGCTCATGAGAGTGACCATATGTCTTATGGGTGTCTTCTGACGTTCTCATAAAAGGCACTATGGTCATTCCAATGTTTCATAAAATGTCTTACACTTTTAAAATGACGTTATATCAGAAACTATTTTTAGGAATCACTACCTTAATCCTTTCACAAACTCTTGTCCTTGCAACGGAAAAGAGCGCTGCTTTTTTATGCCAAAAACACATTGTAAGAGCGGAAAAAAAGCATAATATTCCCCCTGGTCTTCTTGCGGCTATTTCCATCATTGAATCAGGGAAAAAAGCGCACGGGCACGAAGATCTTGTAGCCTGGCCGTGGGTTATTAATGTCGCCGGAAAGCCTGAATACTATAAAACAAAGACGGATGTCCTAAAGTCTCTCAACAAACACTTAGAATCAGGGAAAATGAATGTTGATGTAGGATGTATGCAAGTGAATTATCGCCACCATGGCGCGGAATTCAGGTCACCAACTTATATGATAGATCCTCGGCGAAATGTTGAATATGCAGCAAAGTTTCTAACGGAGCTGCGTAAGCAATATGGATCTTGGACCAAGGCCGTTGGTCATTACCACTCAGCAACTCTCAAACATCAAACACCTTATCGACACAAGGTTTATCAAAAATGGCAAAAAGTACGGCATGATCAAAAACGAAACAAAAAAGAAGGACCTCTTTTGCTAACCGATATGAGCGAACAGGCCAAAAGGCTCCTGCGCCCTTTAAATAAAAATCCTGCTACACGGAAAACGGGCTATGAAATTATTTATCCGAAAAAACCTGCCGTGTTTCAAAAAGAAAACAATGACAGCAGAGGGCAGCAAGAGCAACCCTTAACGGTCAGTGCCCTCCAAGATACAAGAAAAAGTAAGGCCAGAAAACCAGCCAAAATAAAAATGCAGATTCCAACCTTGCAGCAGATAAATGCCCAAGACCTCAACGACCTTATTTATACCCCTCAAAAGAGTAAGAATAATCCTCAAACAAGAAAGCCCTACTTCTTTAAAAAGTAGGGCTATAGTAACTTATCTTTGCACTGACCGTTTGTTTCTGCACTCCTAAGCTATGAAATATAGCCGTCGTCCCTTGCGCCTCCGGTCATCACAAACCTAAATCACTATAACATAAAAGCGTTTATAAAAATTATAACAAAACGATCAAAGCTGTCAAAGGGGCCTCAGATTAACTATCCAAAAAGCTACGTAACTTACGAGAGCGGCTTGGATGTTTAAGTTTTCTCAAAGCTTTGGCTTCGATTTGGCGGATACGCTCTCTTGTCACAGAGAACTGTTGGCCAACTTCCTCAAGGGTATGATCCGTATTCATGCCGATACCAAAACGCATGCGCAGTACACGCTCTTCACGGGGAGTCAAGCTTGCTAAAACCTTTGTTGTGGCCCCGCGCAGGTTGGAATTCACCGCAGAATCAATAGGAATAATAGCATTTTTATCTTCGATGAAATCACCTAAAGACCCATCTTCTTCGTCTCCGATCGGCGTCTCAAGACTGATGGGTTCCTTTGCAATCTTAAGAACTTTACGCACTTTATCAACGGGCATAAGCAGCTTTTTAGAGAGCTCTTCTGGGGTTGGTTCACGACCAATTTCATGGAGCATTTGACGTGATGTGCGCACCAACTTATTGATGGTTTCAATCATGTGCACGGGAATACGAATGGTCCGTGCTTGGTCCGCAATGGAACGGGTGATAGCTTGACGAATCCACCATGTAGCGTAGGTCGAAAATTTATAACCGCGACGATATTCAAACTTATCAACGGCTTTCATAAGGCCAATATTACCTTCTTGAATCAAGTCCAAGAATTGTAAACCACGGTTTGTATATTTCTTTGCGATGGAAATCACAAGGCGCAGGTTTGCTTCAATCATTTCTTTTTTAGCAACGTTCGAGCGGCGTTCACCGCGCTTTACGGTCTGAGCAATGCGTTTGAATTCTGAAATACTAAGGCCAGCAAGTTGAGATAGATCAGAGATTTTCTCCCGAATTTCCTGAACTTCGTCACCATGTTGCTGTGCAAACTGCTTCCAGGTTTCATTTTTCTTTTCAATATCTGAAAGCCAATTTGGGGCAACTTCTTGGCCTGTGTATTCTTTTAAAAAGGCTTCACGTTTCACACCACAATCCGTTGCAAAACGAAGAAGCTTTGTTTCTAACCCTAAAAGCTTGCGATTCAACTGATACAACTGGTCAACCAATTGCTCAATGCGGAAGTTATTGAGGCGAACTTCTCCCATCAATTCAACAAGTTCAGCCTTATATTTCTTATAAGCTGCATCATCTTTATCATTACTCTTTTTACCACCTTGGACAGCTTTAAGGCGCTTATTTTGAACCTTACTCATCTTGTCATAGGTTGTTGCAATTTTATCAAAAAGCTCAAGCACTTGAGGTTTAAGTTCTTCTTCCATTTCAGCAAGAGACGTGGTTTCTTGAGCATCATCGTCTTCATCATCTTCACCACTAGACTCAGAGGTCTTTTCGGTGGATTTCGTCCCTTCTTCAGTGGTTTCTTCTTTTTTGCTATCACCCTCTTTATCTTTAGAGGTTGCCTCATCACTTTCTTCCACATCGTCATCTCCAGCAGAATAGGTATCACCCAGATCAATGACATCACGCAATAAAAGCTGTTCCTCCAAGAGGGCGTCCCGCCATTCAATAAGAGCTTGTATCGTCAAGGGGCTCTCGCAAATAGACTCGATCATCATCTCACGACCGGCCTCGATGCGTTTTGCAATTTCAATTTCGCCTTCACGAGATAACAGCTCAACCTTACCCATTTCACGCAAATAAAGACGCACGGGATCATCAGTTCGACCCGCTTCCGTTTCAGAGATATTACCGCTGCTAGCCTCGGCCACATCATCATCATCTTTTTTTGAACCAATTTCTTCATCGGGAAGATCTGCATCGCCATCAATGGTAATAGTTTTCGTATTATCATCAGAGCCTTCAGCCACAGGAAGGTCGTCAGCATCATCGGCTGTTTCCACAATATTAATGCCCATATCTGTAATGGTCGCCATAATATCTTCGATTTGCTCAGAACTCATTTCATCCTGAGGTAAAGCTTTATTAACCTCTTCATAGGTTAATTGGCCGCGCTCACGCCCTTTGGCAAGAAGCTTTTGGATTTCATACTTTGCAGCGTCTTTTCCCTCGAAAGCTTCCGAGTTATCATGAAGGGTGTCATTTTCTTTTCTAGCTGGAGACTTTTGTCGGGCCACGGTGATCCTCATTACTTTACAATAAAAAAAGGTTAATTTTTTAAAAGCGCTAATTCTTCTTGGAGGCGCTTTACTTTACTAAAATTTTCAGGCGTTGAGACACTTGTTAAATGCCTCTCTGCCGATCTCAAATCTTGTTCTAGAACGCTTTTGCCTTGACAAAAATGCCATATTTTACGCCAATTTTCAAGAACATTCTCTTGGTTTTCAGTCGTCTGCACTTTCGTAGGTTGCGCAAACCGTGCATGTGTATAGGTAGAAAGATTACATATGGACTCTACTGTATCTCTTAATCCCTTACTACACAAATGGTTATTGAATGCCATTTTGTCAAGCTTTAATCCCTCAAAAAGATAATGTGCCATTTCTTCTCGCAAAGCAATCAAAGAAGGGTTAACAAGAATAACTTCCATAAATTCATGCTCGACTTCTGGCAAAAGGGTCGGGTGATTTAAAAGGCAAGCAAAGAGAATCTTTATTTGCATTTCAGGCACATTAATGGCATACATCGCCGTTTTTTGGGAGGAGGAACGCTGTGCAAAGGTACCAGAAAAAGGTCGGTTTCCTTTGTTCGCACCATATTTCTTTTCCGAGAGCTGACGCATATGAGCTCTCATACGGTCATTGATATCAAACTCATAACTTTTGCGCACACCACCATCTCGAATATGCCCTAGCAATGTAAAAATCTTTTGGCGCAACGCTGCTTTTTGTTCTGGCGTTTCTAAAGGGATCCCATGGATACTTGTATGCCAGAGTTTTTCTACAAGAGGGGAAGCCGTCTCATAAAGATTCTGCAACAGCTCTCCTTTACCAGCTCGGAGTAAACTATCGGGGTCTTCTCCCGAGGGAAGAGAGACAAAACGCAAGCTTTTTCCAGCTTGAAGGATAGGCAGCGCGACCTCAAGAGCTCTAAAAGCTGCTTTCTCACCAGCAGAATCACCGTCCAAACAAATAATAGGCTCAGAATCAAGGCGCCATAAAAGGCGTAACTGACTTTCTGTAATGGACGTTCCAAGAGGCGCAATAGCCCCTTGAAACCCTCCTTGGTAAAGGGCGATCACATCCATATAGCCTTCACTGCAAATCACAGGGATCGTCTTATTTTGGGCTTTCGCCTGACGAGCCAAATGATAGCCATAGACAATATGGCCCTTATGATAAAGGGGTGTTTCAGGAGAGTTCAAATACTTAGGTTCCCCGCTCCCGAGAATACGGCCTCCAAAGGCAATAACGCGCCCCTGATTATCCCAAATAGGGAATAAAAGACGGTCGCGGAAATAGTCATAAAAATCGTCGGGGCGATCCCGTGATTCTTTAACAAGTCCCAAAGTTTGTAAATCATCAGCCTTATAGCCAAGCTGTGAGAGATGTTTATACAAGACATTTCCCCGAGGTGCGTAGCCCAAGCGAAACGTTTTTTGTGTTTGGAGCAGAATCCCGCGGTCATCGATATATATTTTAGCCTGTGCCCCACCATTACTCAGCAATTGCTTTTCGTAAAATTGAGCCGCTTTTTCCATAATTTCATGGAAAAGTTCCCTTTGATCCCGACCTAATCGGTCCTTTTCATCCCTAAAATCGTCCCTGGGAATCTGAAGCCCTGCTTGGCCAGCGAGGTCTTCCACCACTTCAGGAAAGGTATAGCCTCTCTTTTCCATGAGAAAAGAAAAAATATCACCGTGGGCCTTACAGCCATAACAGTGATAATGGCCATCCTCTTCGTAAATATAAAAGGAAGGTGTTTTTTCTTTGTGAAAGGGGCAGCACGCCATCAAGTTAGAACCACGCTTTTGCACAGTCGTATAGCGCCCTATGACATCAGCCAAAGAGATACGTCGCCTAATTTGATCTAAAAAGCTAGATGAAAATGATACCATATTCTTGCTCACTTGATAAAAAAGCATAGAGTATTTTGGCGAATTTTGAAAGGAAATAGTAGAGGGCCCTGGGGTGCTCTCTCTTCTAATAGCCAACTCAAAACCTTCACACCTCAAAAAACAGAAATTAACTACTCTATTTTATAGTCTGGACGCTTCCAACGGCAGCTAGCCTTTCTTTGAACTAACCATAAGGAGTTCTGTAAAAGGGGACATTTTGCACATTTTAGGAGCAGAAACTTTGCAGCCCCAGCAGAAAACAGTAAGGAGGGTCAAAGAAAGCAAGAAATGCGGGGACGTAAGCGCCCCCTTCAAGTACGTAGGTTTCTTGATTAGTCGGGCTTTTTTATCACCAAAAGAGACCTTTGCAGAGGCGTCTATACGGCGATGCGATATGTTCCCTTACCAGCCTTTTTGGCTTCATACATAGCCTTGTCTGCCTTTTTTAAGAGCTCTGTCGTATCTGTTGCCGTATCAGGGTACAAGGAAATGCCAATACTGATGCCAAAATTAGCAACTTCCCCATCTTTTTCAACCTGTGTCCCAATGGACTCTAGGCAACGTTTTGCGACACGAACCATGTCTTCTTCTGAGGAAATATTTGTGACAAGGGCCGCAAACTCATCTCCCCCAAAACGCGCCACCAAATCCGTCTCACGGACACTTTCTACCAGCTTTTTTGAAACCACTTTTAACAAAAAATCACCAAAGTCGTGGCCTAGTGTATCATTTACGTTTTTAAAACCATCAAGGTCAAAAAAGGCAATACCAAATGATGTCTTTTTTTCCTCTGCTTTCTTAAAAAATACCTCTAACGTCTCATCAAACTTCTTACGGTTCGCTAGGCCCGTCAATCCATCATGCAACGCTAGGTACTCAAGGCGCTCTTCTTTCTTTTTTCCTTCAGAAATATCTTTGTGAATAGAAACGGTGCCGCCCCCAGGAATCTTGTTCTCAATAACTTCCACCCATGTTCCTGTAGACAAAAGATCCACATGGGCCCTGGTTGGATTTCGATGATAACTCACTTTTAAAGAAACCCAATCGTCTATTTCTTTTTCATCAAGGCACGTATCACCATTTAAGACCATCTCCCGACGTTCCACCTGATAAACGCCCAATCGAATATTTTCACGAATTAATTCTTCATAGGTGAACCCCAATCCACCAAGGGACTTCACACCAGGGTATAACTCTTTAAAACAATTATTATAAGTAATTAAAACGTCTTCCGCATCAAAAACAGCAAAACCTTCATCAATATTTTCAATAGCTGTGGTGAGGCGTTGGCGAGACTTATCAAGCTCTGAGAGAGTTTTTTGCTCCCGGTCCCTTGAAATTTTCTTCATTAGACAAGAGTTAATACGCGCATGCAAAAGAGTATTGTTCACCGGCATGGGCAAATAATCATCCGCACCAAGGCGAATGCATTTGATTACATTATCCATATCGCTGGAGGAGGACACCACAAGCACCGGAATTTCTTTTAAATTTTCATTTTTTTTGAGGATTTGCAGAACTTTATCCCCATTCATTTCTGGCATAAAGAGGTCTAACAGGATAATATCTGGTGTCGTATCCCTCAAATATTCAAGGGCTTGCATGCCACCTTCAACGGTCACAACATTATGCCCAACTTGCTTTAACTTTCGTGAAAGAAGTTCACGTTTTTGAGGACTATCATCCACCACCAAAACATTTCCTGTCACAAGTGAGGGCATGTACATATCAATATCATCTTCGCTTTCAGCAATATCTGTTTTTGCCTCTTCCAAAACAAAGAGTTCAATCGTCGACAGCATATCATTGGCTATTTTTTGAAGCCCTACCAGCTCTTTAAAAGCCGCCGCCGAGACCTCTAAATCTCCCAGCGCATCTTGAATAAGTTCACCATATCCCATAATAGCACCAATGGCAGCACGCATATCATGGCGCACTTCCCTTAAGTGTTCACTCTCTAAAAGCTTGTCTTGTTCTTCTGGCGCATAGCAAAGATTAAGAAGATTTTGAAATGTTTCCGAAGCCTTTTGGATACTTTTTAAATCTATTTGGATTTGCTTATCTTGAATCTCTGCCATTTTCTCTTTAAATTGAGAAATACTTACGAGAACACCCTTAAATTCAGATTCAATTCTTCCAACAATAGAGAGAACGTACGCTTTGGCTCTATTTTGAGCACTATAATCTACAACTGACATATGACATCCTGTTTACACATTACACTTACACTAATATAGTTTTTCCAGACTAAAACATTTTTGAAAAATTTTGTACCTTAGCCTATTTACTTTAGTCTACGCTTTCTTTAACCCATCAAGCATCTTTTGAATTTTTTCAAGCAACCGCGGCAATTCAACAGGCTTTGTATCATACTCATCACATCCTGCAGCCAAAGCTTTTTCACGGTCTTCTGCCATCGCATGGGCGGTCAGAGCAATCACAGGAATAGCAGATGTTTCAGGATTTGCTTTAACGAGACGAGTGGCTTCCCAACCATCGATTTTAGGCAAACTCATATCCATTAAAATGAGATCTGGTTTTAAAGCCTTTGCTTTTTCAACGCCCTCTTCACCATCAACAGCAATCGTAATCTCAAACCCCTTACGTTCAAGGCGTCTCGAGAGCATATCACGATTCATTTCATTGTCTTCGACCAAAAGAATATGTGTCATTGATTTCACCCTGTATTTTTCGAAGGCTTACAAATCACCTTCAATGAGAAAACTTAAAATTAATATAAAACTTATTTTAAAAACTATCAAGTTGAAAACCATAAACAAAGCTCGTACCATTCAAATAAAAAAAGCAGGGAAAAATGATGGTCCATTCACACGCGACAAAAATGCAGCATACCCCACAAAACGAGGACGCAAATTTTGACTATCACTCTCACCTCATTCAAAGCAACCTTCTAACATCACAACAACTGGCCATTGCAAAAGAAGAACAACGTCTCAGCGGAACATCTTTACGATCTGTGATTTTAAAAATGGGATTTTTAACTGAAGAAAAATTTATCGATTGGATAAGCCAGGAATTTTCCTATGGTAAATATCTTCCCGATCACGTTGAACTGGACACAATACCGCCCTCTTTTCTAGAGAAAAAAAATGAAACTCTTTATGAACTAAGAGCTATTCCCTTAGCTTTTAATGAAACAAGTAAAGTGCTTACCGTTGCGTTGGCTGATGTCCTCGATGTGACAATTCAAGACACACTCAAGCGCCTTTATCCACAAGCAAGCTCTTTAAAAATTCTTATTGCACAGGAAAAAGATATTATCTGCACCCTTGATGCTCTCTATATTGCCTCTTCTTCCTTCCTTCAAAATTCTGGAGGGCTAGAGGAAAGGGAAAGCAACATAACTTACCTAGCTCAGGACCATAACACTGAGCCCAAAATAGTAACGTCGGAGCTTATTGAGACTATTCTTGAAAGCGCTATCAAACAACATGCTTCTGATATTCATTTTGCCCCAGAGGAATTTTTTGTTCGGGTACGCTTTCGCATTAATGGCGCCTTAAGCGATCACCACCTTTTTCATAAAAGCCAATGGAGTGCTACTTTATCCCGCTTAAAAATTCTTTCCCACATGAATATTGCAGAAACACGCCTGCCGCAATCAGGTCGATTTTCCCAATATATTGCTGGTCGAGATATTGATTTCAGAACCTCGGCCCACCCGACAGCCAATGGCGAAAATTTTGTCTTACGTATCTTGGATCGCCTCCACACCTTTTTTGAATTGCCAGACCTTGGCTTTGCGCCAGAGCATATTAAGCACCTCAAAAAGCAACTCAATCAACCCTATGGCATTATTATTATTACAGGTCCTACAGGATCAGGAAAAACCACCACCCTTTACTCAATGCTTTCCTATTTACGCTCAAAAGAACGCAATATCATGACCCTCGAAGACCCTATTGAATACGAGATGCATGACATTCGTCAAACTCAGGTTCAGCCCGATATTGGTTTTGATTTTCCCCAAGGTGTGCGCTCTATTTTACGCCAAGACCCTGACGTTATTCTCATCGGAGAAATTAGAGATGAGGAGACAGCAAAAATGGCTCTACGCGCTGCGATGACTGGCCACCTTGTTCTCACAACACTCCATACAAATTCAGCTCTTCTTGCAGTCAATCGCCTCGTTGACCTTGGGGTTGATGCCTCCCTTCTCTCGGGAAATATCAATTGCATTCTCTCGCAACGCTTAGTTCGCAAACCTCTTGCAAAAACGAGGGGAAATCAGCTGGGGCGACGACCTATTGCAGAAATTCTGAACGTATCGCCAGAATTAGACAGCCTTTTCACTCAACAAGCATCCTACCATACCCTTTTGACTGCGGCTCAAAAACAGGGCTTTAAAACCATGCAAGAGCAAGCCTGCGCCCTCATCAAAACAAAAGAGCTTTCCATAGAAGATGTGCAGGATGTTTTGGCCTACGGGGAGCCTGAGCAATAAAACCATGACACCTTTTCGCTACAAATTAAAAACCTTAGGAGGACAAATCTCAAAAGGCGTCATTGCAACGGACTCCTCCCTAGAAGCACGGACTATTTTGAGTACGAAGGGCTTCACCCTTATTTCCTTAACACCCCTTAAAACTTGGCAACGTTTTTTTCAAAAAGTAGAGTTGCAGCCCGCCGCCCTTCTCCATTTTTTTAAAGTTCTTGCTCAGCTCTGTCGAGCAGGACTGCCTTTACCAGATGCGTTAAAGGCCCTAGAAGGCGAAGGTGCTAAACAGTCCTATCAACCTATTGTACGCCTTCTTGAGCAGGGTTTCGCCTTTTCCAATGCCCTTAAAAAAAGCACCCTTCTCAACAATGAACTTCTTTTATCTTTCCTAGAGCAAGCCGAATGCAGTGGAGATTACCCCCATGCCTTTGACAAAATTGTAACCCATCTTGAATGGAGGGAAGCCCTCAAAAAGCGCCTCAAAAAAACACTTTCCTACCCTCTTTTTGTGTTTACCCTCAGCATAGCACTCCTCATTTTCTTAATGACGTTTGTGGTCCCTCAACTCCTTGATCTGTACAACATGAGCAGCCTAGAAATTCCGCCAATGACGCAAGCTCTTTTGACTTTTTCAAACTATGCTAGCCCTGTGCTTGTGGGAGGTGTCAGCATCCTTACCCTTGCCATTTTAATGAGTGTTGCCTTGATATGTTACGGTCGCCATGATATTTCCTTGCGAAATCGTTACCTAACAAGCCTCCTAAAGATTCCCCTCCTTGGGGTCTATCTTCGGGACATTTTGTTACTGCAATACACGGCAAATGTTCACGGGCTTTTAGAGGCTCAAAAGGACAATATTATAGGGGCCATGAGCTGCGCCGAACAAAACCTCCATCCCTCTTTCTTTGGAACACTTTTTGAACAACCCCGCCTTTACGTCGAAAAAGGCAGTCCTTTCAGTAGCGGCCTTCATGGCTGCTTTCCCTTGCCTGAAACTGTTTTAAAAATGCTCCAAGTGGGAGAAAAATCGGGGGCTCTTCCCACCGCCTTAAAACATGTCACAGGCTATATTCAAAAGAATTTACAAGACTCCCTGGACCAATTTATTCAACGCCTAGGGCCCCTTATGTTACTCTTAGTCGGGGGCTTCCTGCTCTTTATTATTGCAGCCATATTTCTCCCTCTTTATGGGGGCCTGGGTGCCTTGGAAGGACTATGATGACGGAACAAAATTTCAAAAAAAGACCCTACCTTATTATTGGAGAATACTCTGCGCTCTATTATGATTGCTTTACAAAAGAGACCGTCACGCTAAAATCACCCCAAGATATTTCACAAATAAAAAAGCACTCTCTAGATGCCTCCCTTGATGTTTATAGTGATCTTCCCGGGGCTTCCTATAACCGCTACCCCTTTCCAAAACTCTCTCGTTTTGAGCTTAAGCAAGCCCTCAAAAATCATCCAGACCTTCAAGATAAAAAACTCCTTGCAGCTTCAGCCACCCTTACAGAAAATAAAGAAATAAATCTCTGGCGCCTCACATCAACGCCTCTTTTGCTCAAGTGGATTGAGGTCCTCGCAGACCATGACATTCTCTTAAACAGCCTTCATTCCCTCCCCTTTCAGCACGCCTTCTCATTGCCTGATATACAAACGAAAGTCCTTTATTGGATCTCAAAAACCCCTGATAATCGATCTCGTCATGTGTGCCTCATAAAGGGCATTATTGTTTTTGTGCGCTACACACCACTTAGAGCCAATAATAAAAATGAAATCAAGGAAACACTCCATTTTATTCAACGTGATTATGCCGTTGACTGCGCAGATATCACAACTCTCAATCAGTTAGAAAAAGAACCAATACTCCCGAAAAATAAACCCCAACAACATCTTTGTTGGTTATGGTTAGACCATCTCCCTGAAAAACTGCATCTGGCTTTTCAAGCTTTGATCAAAAGGCAACGTTATTATAAAGGTGCCAAGATTTTTAAAATTGCCTCTCTGAGTCTATTGCTTTTATCAACCACCTTCTTTTTGAAAAATAGCGTCTATTATTACCAAGCCCGTACCCATGAAAAAGATCTCATAGAGGCCTCAAAATCACTTCCCGAAGATGTGCACAAGTTATCCCTAAGACAGCTGCAGAAACTTCTTTTCTTAGCTCAAAATTCTCAAACTCCCTCTTATGCCATGACAACCCTTCAAGGCCAAAATGACCCAACTTTTCGTTTAGAGGAGTTTCATTGGCGTGCGACGACTGCAACACAACAACGACTAAATATTGCCGTTCGGCGCCAAGAAAATGTTACGCAAAAAGACAGAGCAGATCATTTAGAGACTCTTTTCAAAACCCCACCAAAAGCCCTCCCCTTCGATCAATATGTTGACCGTTTTGAGCTCACCTTAACAATAGGAGAGACCAATGAATGATCGTTTTAAACAGAGTTGGAAAGCAGGTCTGCTCTCTTTAGGAAGTGCCCTTTTGCTTTATTATATCGGCCTTCTTTTTCAAGAAAAAACCGACAGGCTCCAGGATAAAAACTACCATTTCCAAAAAATCATAAGGGGCTTAAAAACAACCCATTTCCCAGAACAGTTTATCTCTCTTTTAAAGACGACCCCCCAACCGGACATCGAAAAAACTTTAACCGAACAGGCAAAGGCTCATTATATATCCTTGAACGGCATAAAGTCCTCCTTTAATCAAGAAAGAACACAGATCATCAATATAACTTTTACAGCAGAACTTGATACGGATGTTTTTCATTACCTCAAAAGCATTAGCCTTAAACAAAAAGGGACTCTAGCCCTTAAGGAGATTGGCCTATTTCGAGGAAATAAAGGCATCACGGGGAAAATGGTTTTTAACTCTTTTAGTCCCCAAAGGATAATCGAAGGAAAGAATGATGACTAAAGTCCTCCTAGGATTAGCCCTTTTTCTGATTTGCACACCGCTTTTAGCAGAGAAATCTTTGATGTTTTCCCAAAAGGAGCTGCAAGCTATCCTTACAAAACGTCTCGAAAATCACCAAGAAAACTTAAGTAATCGGGAGGATTGCCTAGAATGTAACGGTATCATTTTTCAAGGGGATAATAATTGGACGACTTGGATTAATGGTCAAAAATTTGATATTTCCTGTCCCAATTGTCCCCGTCAACACCTTAAAATTTCCGCTGTTGAAAAAAACAGGGTACACTTGGAATGGAACCACAAAGGGAAAAAACACCTTATTACTTTAAGCCCTAATCAATATTACAATGCAGCTTCTGCAAAAGTTATCACACCCCATGACCATCCTTAGGAGTCCCTCTGCAAAAGGTCTAAGCGAAGTGGTTTTGGATGAGACAAAAGTGAAGCGAGATCGTGGAAACGTAAGCGTACCTTAAGTACGTGCGTCCCTTGATAAGTCAAGTCTTTGCTTTTTTATCGCCAAAAGAGCATTATGCAGAGAATTCCTTAGGAATCCCTATGCCTTTTTTATTGCAGGCGCCTATCAAAATAGTTTATATTGCCTTATTGACAATTTGCATGGTTTTGAAAGCTGCAACAATGGAACTCGCTTTTATCGTTAAAAAACTCATTCTAGGCATGACCCTTGCTGCGCCCATTGGCCCCGTGAGTGTTGAGATGATTAAGCGTGGTCTAAGCCATGGATTCCTCTCAGCTTTCAGTGTAAGATTAGGGGGCGCTTTTGGGAACAGCCTGTGCTTGCTTGCAGCCTATTATGGTCTCTCTTATTTAGTCGCCTACCCTCATATTTTTAACATCCTTGGCGTTATTGGCTCCCTCCTCTTAATCTATATGGGGTACTCGACCCTCCAAAAAGGAGCCGATGATATAGGAAGGTCTGCAAAAGGCTCTTTTGGCGATAAAAAAGCAAAGACTCAACTTTCGCGGGACGCACGTACTGAAAGTACGCTTACGTTTCCACGATCTCGCTTCACTTCTTTCTCATCCAAAACTGCTACGCTTAGTCCTTCTGCAGACCTTCCTATAGAGGGAAGTGATGGTCCATCAGATAGCAGCTCCGCTCTTAAAAGCGGTTTACGTTGGGGGCTCTACTTAGCTATCGCCAATCCCTTTGCCTTCGTTTTTTGGACAGGCATTTTCGCAGCAACTCTCGATTCAAACCAAGCTATTGATCACCGTGTTTTCTTGGAAAATCTTTTTATTGTTGGTGGTGTTTTGTTATGGGGCGCAGGATTAAGCGTCGTCCTAGGATTTGGTCATCGCTTTTTAAACAAAAAAGTCATTGTACGCCTCAGCCAAATCGCAGCGCTTTTTATGTTCTATTTTGGTTTAAAATATTTATGGGTGATCAGCAATCGTATTGTCGCTAGTTTTTAATAAAAACATACTCAGCGCATCCTGTGCCCAAGAGGCCAAGGCCCGCTTGAGTCCGAAAGGATTCTATGAGTTTAAAATCCTTTTCAAGAAATGAGACGACTTCCTCTTTTCTAGCGCTTTCGTAAGGATAACCGCCTAACCAATCAATACTATCGTAAAAACGATTCATCCCCCGTTCATTTTTATAGGATTTGAAAATCTCTCCATTCAATACTTGACGAAAGGAGCGGATAAAGTGATAAAAATACCCCATAATCTTTTGTATGAATTTAGGGGCACGACAATATACTTTTTTGATCACTTTCCATAGACCACAAAACTGTGTTTTCGTATAAATGGCTATGACAAAGACACCGCCCTTTTTTACCTGTTTTGCAGCGGCTTCAATAGCATCCCACATATGGCCTGTGTGATGCAGAACCCCCCAACTATAAACAACGTCAAAGGTTTCTTTCAGTTCAGAGTTCAAAATATCGTCGCGAAAAGCTGTAATTGATCCTTGAACACCAAATTTTTCAGCATTTTTTTTAGTCGTTGCAACGGAATTGTGATCATAATCCGTGCACGTAATGTTAGAAAAACCCATCTTTGCGGCAGCAACGGAATGAAGACCACTCCCACTCCCAATATCAAGGAATGACTTATTCTTAATATTAAAATTTTCTGGTAAAAGCTTTTCCAAGCCTTCAATGGCTTGTTGCACTTCTGTTTCATTAATCTTTTTAGAAAATTCGGACCAATTTTGCCCAAATTCAAATCGAGCATCTTGGGAAGAAGGCATATTACTCACCATACTTAAGAGTTATTATTGGGAGAAAAAACTATTTCTTTCGAAAAGTATCCATGGTGACGACATTATCCCCACCGGTTGTGGCCGATGGTTTTTCATTGATCGTTTTGCCTTCTGAAGACATATCCGTATTATCAGAGAGCATGGGGACTTCATCGGGAACGAACTGTAAACCAAATTTAACCGACGGATCAAGAAAACTAATAATGGCCGTATAAGGCACGATCAGCACTTCGTGCTTATCATTAAAGCTCAAACTAACGGAGAAGCCAACATCTGTGATCTTAAGATCCCAAAATTGATGTTGAAGGACAATGGTAATTTCTTCGGGGTGTTTTTCCCGTAGAAAATCAGGAATTTGCACGTCTGCCCTATTGGTTTGGAACGTAATGTAAAAATGATGAGACCCTGAAAAACCGTTATTTTGCACTTCTGTGAGTGACTCTTGAACAGCACCGCGAAGGGCCTTTTGCACAATAGCTTCATAATCAAAGTGAGGCATTTCTTTTTCCTGGAAAAATTTATTTATTACATTAAATATAAAGCGTTTAACCAAAAAAAACAATCCCTTTTACAATGCTGCGTCTTCTCAGTGGACTTTGCTGTGTTTCACGGTATTATAAAATAAAATTTCGTCCATCCATATAGAGTACACACAGCAATATTACAAAAGGCTTTTATAACCCATGCGTCGCACCCGTTATTTTCTCCCCACTTTAAAAGAAGCCCCCCGTGAAGCCCAAATTGCCTCCCATCAACTCATGCTCCGAGCCGGTATGATCGATCAGCATTGTACGGGCATTTACTCATGGCTTCCCCTGGGCACAACGGTGCTGCAAAATATCGCCACCATTGTTCGTGAAGAGCAAAATAAAATAGGGGCACAAGAAATGATTATGCCGACTATTCAGTCTGCGGATTTATGGAAAGAAAGTGGCCGCTACGAGGCTTATGGTGAGGAAATGTTGCGCCTTCAAGATCGCCATGGTCGTGATCTTTTATACACGCCAACGGCAGAGGAGGTTGTGACAGACATTGCACGCAATCACCTAAAAAGTTATCGTGACCTTCCCAAGTTGACTTATCAAATTAACTGGAAATTTCGAGATGAGGTTCGCCCTCGCTTTGGTGTCATGCGAGGCCGTGAATTCTATATGAAAGATGCGTATTCCATCGATATCAATCAAGAGGAAGCCCGCAACTCCTATAAAGAGATGATGAAGGCCTATGTGCGTACTTTCAGACGGTTAGGCCTAACAGCAGTCCCAGCAAAAGCTGATACAGGCCCCATTGGAGGCGATCTAAGCCATGAGTTTTTGATTGTTGCTCAAACTGGCGAGAGCGAATTGTTCTATGAGGAGCGCCTTGAAGACATTATGACACGTGTTGATGAAGCCGTTGATGTGGATGAAATTTTGGGCATCTATGCAGCAACCGATGAAATTCATGACGAAAAAACATGTCCGATTCCAGCAACTCAGCTTAAAGTAGCCCGAGGCATCGAAGTGGGTCACATCTTTTATTTTGGCACAAAATATAGCGAAGCCCTCGGCCTAACCCTAGCTGGCCCCAACAATACAGCCATCACCCCTCATATGGGAAGTTATGGTGTTGGTGTTTCTCGCTTGGTAGCGGCGATTATCGAGGCAAGCCATGATGAAAAAGGTATTATTTGGCCGGAAAGTGTTGCCCCCTTTAAGATTGGCCTTGTGAATATTCGTGTTTCTGATGAAGGATGCGTGAAGGCGTGCAATGACATTTATGATACTTTGTTAAAGGCTGGCATCACTGTTCTGTATGATGACAGAGATGAGCGCCCTGGTGTAAAGTTTGCAGATATGGAACTCATCGGCTTGCCTTGGCAGGTCAGTGTTGGTCCCCGTGGTTTAAAAGAGGGTTTTGTAGAACTAAAAAACCGCAAAACAGGCGACGTCATTGAACTCTCTCCCGAGGAGATGATTTCTAAAATGAGTGAGCGTTTTACTAAATAACTTAAAACAGGAGTCATCCTTTTCGTGTTCTCAAAATTTGAAAGACTCATTTCTTTTCGCTACTTGCGTCCCTCCAAAAAGGAAGGGGCCGTTTCTGTGATCGCTTTTTTGTCCTTTTTTGGAATCCTTTTAGGCGTCGCCGCCTTGATTATCGTGATGTCTGTTATGAATGGCTTTCGAGACGAGCTCATGAAAAGCATCTTAGGCTTTAATGGGCACATTGGTCTTTCAGCCCCAGCAAGTCGTGGCATCGATAACTACGACACAATAGTCAAAGAGATCAGGGCCTTGCCCGACGTCACCTCTGCAACACCTCTCATTGAACGCCAAGCTATGATTAGCGCCAATGGCATTGCTGCCGGCGCCCTTGTTCATGGATTAAAGCTAGAAGATTTAAAGGCGCGCAAAGTCGTTTTTGACCATATTGTTGCAGGTTCCTTAGAAGATTTTGAAGATGGGCAACCTAATGTTATCATTGGGCGGCGTCTCTCTGAGCGTTTTGGCCTTTACACAGGGGACCGCCTCACCCTAACTTCTCCGGAAGGCAACAGCACGGCCTTTGGCACAATTCCTCGTATGCGCAGCTTTCGTATCAGTGCTATTTTTGAGGTCGGTATGAAGGATTATGACAGCGGCGTGGTGTTCATCCCCCTCAACCAAGCTCAGACTTTTTTCAGATATCCAAATGCCATTAGTGGCCTTGAGATCTTTATCAAAGATCCCGACCAAGTCCAAAAAACAACCCGCTTGCTGAGAATCAAATACCCCTATTTACGCACCATTGACTGGCAACAGGCCAACAACCAATTCTTCAATTCCTTAAAAGTCGAGCGCAATGTGATGTTCATCATCCTAACCCTCATCGTTTTGGTTGCAGCCCTTAACATCATCTCGTCCCTTATTATGTTGGTCAAAGATAAAACCCACGACATCGCCATTTTACGCACCATGGGCGCCACAAAGGGTTCCATTATGAAGATCTTTTTTATGACAGGCTCGATGATTGGTATTTTAGGGACAGTTGCAGGGAGCACCCTTGGTCTGCTTTTTGCGTATAATATTGAGGGCATTCGGCGGTGGATTGAGTCTCTAACCGGCGCCAATCTCTTTAGCGCAGAAGTGTATTTTTTATCCCAACTGCCAGCGAAGGTTAATCCCTCAGAGGTGATTCTTGTGGTGATCATTGCCCTTGTTTTGGTCTTTATCTCTTCCATTGTCCCGGCGTGGCGTGCCTCTAAACTTGATCCGGTGGAGGCCCTTCGATATGAATAAAAATGGCATCATTCTTGACGTTAAAAACCTCACAAAAACTTTTACCCAAGGACCAGAAGTTCTTGACGTATTACGCGGCATTAACCTGTCCCTAAACGCAGGAGAAATCGTTGCCATGGTCGGTTCTTCTGGCTCGGGGAAATCAACTTTGCTTCATATTGCGGGGCTGCTTGATCAACCAACAGCCGGTGAGATCAGCCTGAATGGTGTAGATGTTCTCGGCCTTTCCGAGAACAAACGAGCCCAACAGCGTCGGGAAAACATCGGTTTTGTCTATCAATTTCACCACCTCTTACCAGAATTTACGGCCCTTGAGAATGTAATGATGCCTTTAATTATTCAAGGCTCCCCTCTAAAAGAAGCAACAGAAAAAGCGACCTCTCTTTTAAAAGCCGTAAACCTTATGGAACGGGCAGAGCATCGCCCGTCAAGGCTTTCTGGCGGAGAGCAACAACGAGTTGCCATTTTACGCGCGCTCATTAGCGCCCCTAAGGTCTTGTTAGCCGATGAGCCCACGGGCAACCTCGATGTAGATACATCGGCCCTTGTTTTTAATGAACTGGTATCCCTCGTGCGCAAACACAAAATTGGCGCCCTTATCGCAACCCACGACCTCGAACTCGCCAAGAAAATGGACCGTATTGTATACCTTGACCACGGCCTATTAAAGTAGAGTCAATGCTCCTTCTTATCGTGGATTATCCCAAGGTGAATTTAAAGTGGGCCCCTTTCCCTGGCTCTGTTTCAACCCAAAGATGACCGCCATGCTTTTGCACAATTTTCTGACAGGTTGAAAGACCAATGCCGTTTCCCTCATAGTTCTTCTCATAGTTCAACCTCTTGAAGGGCTTAAAAATAATGTCAGACTTTTCAGAATCAAAACCAATACCTTGGTCCCTTACGCCGAAAACTTCTTTTCCCTTTTCAATAGACTGGGTAATTTCAATGGACGGTGTTTGATCTGGAGATGTAAATTTTAAAGCGTTTCCAATAAGATTTTGAAAAAGCTGGGTGATCATGGTTGGACTGCCCCGAACCACCGGTAGTTGCGCCTGAATCACTTTTGCTTTCAAACCATTAATTTGTGATTCCAAATTTTTTAATGACTCATCTAGGCACTGATTAAGGGGTATTTCTTCCTCTTCATAGGCCCAGTCACATTTTGAATAAGCCAAAAGGTCCTTGATAAATTGGCTCATTTTTTTTGCTGTCGTTGTGATGGTTTCTACAGCTTCAATCTGTTCTTCCTGGGCATTCTCGTCCAATAAATGTTTGAGATAAGAACTATAATACCCAATGGTGCGCAACGGTTCTTGAAGGTCATGTGACGCGATTCGTGTAAAGTCTTGTAGACCATTATTAATTACCGTAAGTTCAGCGTTTAGGACCTTTATTTCCTGTTGTTGATTATAAAGATCCACAAAAACGCGCACTTTATTCACAACAATTTCTGGGTTTAAGGGCTTATACATATAGTCCACAGCCCCCGTATCATATCCAAAAACAGCTGACTGCTCATCGGTATTCACAGCCGTTACAAAAATGACAGGTGTGTATTTTGTTTTCTCCCGTTTTTTCATCAAGGCGACCGTTTCAAACCCATCCATTTCAGGCATATGCACATCCATTAAAACGAGTGCATAGTCATGTTTAAGAAGCATTTCAAGGGCTCGGGAACCTGATGAGGCAGAATCTATCGTAATATTAAGGTCCGAAATCGTATCCTGAAGGGCCAGGATATTTGCCTCATAGTCATCAACAAGGAGAACTCTCGGTTGCATATTTCTTTCCTTTCTCTCTTTCTTTTCTTTAGGAGGCATACTGTTGTTTTTTAAACCAAAATGCCATCACGGAGACAAGCTCTTCCACATTAAGAGGCTTAGACATAAATTCATCGGCCCCAGAATCAAGGGCTTTTTGCCGATCTTCCTTCATAGCTTTGGCAGACATGGCAATAACTGGTAAATAAGCATTTTTTGTATTATTACGTACACTTTCCATCACAGCATGACCATCAAGACCGGGCATCATAATATCCATAAGCACCATATCAATGGTTGCATCTTTGCCTAAAATATCAAGAGCTTCAACCCCATTTGTTGCTTCAATAATATTAAGCCCCTGATCTTCAAGCACAGCTGAAAGGGCAAAAATATTTCGCATATCGTCATCTACAATGAGTACATTTTTATGAAGCTTTTTTTGATCAGTCCTTTTTGGAGGAAGAATTTTCTGTGTCGCATCCTCCTTTTGAGGTAACAATGTCTTTATAAAATCAAAGGTCATTTCTTTCAGCAAATCTCTTCCCTGGGGTATATCGCTTAAAAAACGTGCCATAAAACGATTTAAGAAATTTTGCTGATCAAGGGAAAGAGGTTTATCGGTGAGAAGCAGAAGGGGCTGATTTATATTAACTTCTAAAAGCTCTTCTATATTTTGGGATTTCAGATCTAAAATAAGAAAACCATTTTCCTTCTCTTTCATATCCTGAATGCACTTAATAAAGCCCCCCTCAATCTTCGCCTTTTCGAAAACTTTAAGAAGTTTTTTATTCTTTCCAAGAATTTGTGCGCTTGTGAAAGGCGCAGAGTTCAACCGTTGAAAATTCTTTAAGGCTTTTTGTAAATTCTCCCCACCCAAAGGAGCGATAATAGTGTGAGCCAAGCTCTCCCTTAAGATGCTAAGAGAGTCATTTGGTTTTGAGAGAGTTAGCATAGGAATTTTTGCTATAGTAGGTGACCCTTTAAACTTGATCTCAGCCGCTTTTCCGGCCATATGAGATAAGTTTAAATCAAGGATAATACCAGATGGATTATAATGACTTGCAAGGTAAATACCCTCTTGTGCCTGTGGTGTCACAAGGGCAAGTTGGCCTTTTTCCTGAATGCTCTTAACCAAAATTGGTGCAAGGGAGGGATCATCCTCAATCACAAGGATAAACGGTGTTTCTTTTGTGATTTTATCCCGGTCGTCTGGGCAAATAGGATTTTGCAGTTCCGTCTCGACTTCATTAAATTCAACGGGCCTTTTTGGTTTGCCCACAACGGCACGTGTCGCAATCATATTATTTGTCATATCAATAGAAAGGGCCGGAATATAAAGGGTAAAAATACTTCCCTCTCCAACGGTGCTCTCCACATGAATTTCCCCACCCAATAATTTAGCAAGTTCCCTAGAAATAGATAACCCTAGCCCTGTCCCGCCGTACTGCCGACTTGTACTCCCATCGGCTTGTTGAAAACTTTCAAAAACAAGATCTAGTTTTTCTTTTTCAATACCAATGCCCGTATCTTGGACTTTAAAAGCAATAACCTTGTCTTTTCGGAGCTTTGTTGACCGTAAACAGTCCGTATTTTCAAGGATTTCAATGGAAAAATTAATGCTGCCTTTGTGGGTAAACTTGAAAGCATTTGTCAGAAAGTTCCGCAATATTTGTTCAATCCTCAAGCTATCCGTTTGAATAATTTCAGGTAAGTCTGCCGCCAGATAGGTTTCAAAACAAAGCTGTTTTTTCGCCGCAACCTCTTCAAAAAGCCTCTCCATTGAGCTTTGAATAGTGGCAACGGATGCTGGTGTTTCGCTGATAGTCATCTTACCAGCTTCAATTTTCGAGAGGTCAAGAATATCATTAATAAGGGTTAACAAATCTTGCCCAGAATTGCTAATGACCTCAGCATACTCAACTTCCTGCTCATTTAAGTTTTGGTGAGTGTTTTGTGCTAATTTCTTAGAGAGAAGCAGTAGGCTATTAAGAGGCGTGCGAAGTTCATGGGACATATTAGCCAGAAATTCAGATTTATAGAGGCTGGCTTCACGGGCTTGTTTGTTTTTTTGCTCTAATTTTTTCTTAACCGCCAGTAGTTTTTCATTATGCTCCTTGATTTCGTTATTATGCTTGTGAGCCTTAAGCAACAGATTATTGACCGTTTTTCGAGCCTCGATACTATTAATCTTACTGGCAAGGGCAGAAACAGTTTGAGACAGAAAATCTATCTGCTCTTCATTAAACCCTTGAAAAGAGGCAATTTCAAAAACACCCTTAAGATTATTTTCATGAATGATAGGCAATAATAATAGAGAACTTGCAGAAGCCTCTCCCGTACCACTTCTTAATTTTAAATAATCTTGAGGGAGGTCTTTAATATGAAGAGCAGCTTGGTCTTTAGCACACTGTCCAACAAATCCCTCACCCAAGCCAAAGGTTGTGTCTTGTTCAGGCGTCGCATAGGAAGAAATTTGACGTAAAAAGGGCGCCTCATTCTCGGACCACTGCTCCAAAAGATAAAAAGCGGAACAACACCCTTCTACAACAGGTGTGGTGAGTATTAAACTTTCCTGTGCCAATGTATCAACCGCTGTCGTATCTTGGATAATCTTGGAAATTTCCAAAAACTGAGATTTAACCCACCGGTGTTTTTTCAGTTCTTTATCTTGGGCACAAATAAGAGTCTGGTATTTTGCCTCAATCTCTAAAAGGTCTATTGTGCTTGAAAGTTTCTCAGCACTTTTATAATCGAGCGTTTTAAGATCTCGAAGAACGTCGGTCAAAAGGTAGGGCTTATGATCTTGTTTCAGCATTCCATAGGGCTCATAAAGCTACATTAACACAAAGTTTGATTAGGGTTTTGACACCACTTCTTTACAATTTTCTCAACAAGGGTATTAAATAGATAAAAATCAAAGGGCTTCGTATAGCACTCTCGAGCCCCCTGTTTTTTCAAATCATTTATTTCCTCCTGATCATCGGAGGCGGTCAAAACCACCACAGGGATGTTCTGTAAGTCTTTATCTTGTTGAATCGCCTTTAAAACTTCTTGCCCATTCATAGCAGGGAGATTTAAATCCAAAAGAATGATGCTGGGTTTAGGAGCACCATCCTTGTTATATAAAATCTCAATGGCATCCTCCCCCGTAAGGGCAGAAATAACATCAAGGCGAAATTCAGACTCATCAACAATGTTTTTAACAATTTTTTGTATTGTCCTGTTATCATCTACGAAAAGAATTGCTTTATTTAAAAAACCTGTCTTAATTACCATTTTTTACTCCTCGCATGACTTCCTTTTATTTCTCACTCTTTGATTATAGAAATTATTTCATTAAGGAAGGGTAAACTTTTTTTTCTGAAAAAAACAAAAAGGGGCTGGACAAAAAGAAGATAACCCATTACAAATCGAGACTATCAGATATGGTCCTTGGACTTTTTTGATCTATTGGCCAGATAGCTCAGTTGGTAGAGCAGAGGACTGAAAATCCTCGTGTCGGGGGTTCGAATCCCTCTCTGGCCACCACCTTTTTTTCTACCTCTTATCTCTTAATTGAAAAAACATAATTACCCCCTTGCTAAATCACCGTTTGCTTCTTAGAATCAAGCAGACATATCATCGCCTATTCTATTAATTTAAGGATACTATAATGGATTTCTTCTCTTCGATTTTTATGAACATCATCCCCTTTGTTGTGGTGCTATCGATATTAGTATATGTCCATGAAATGGGCCATTATGTTATCGCTCGTCTAAATGGTGTACGTGTTGAAGTTTTCTCCATTGGTTTTGGGCCAGAAATTTTTGGTTGGAATAACAAAAATGGTATGCGTTGGAAGGTTAGCTACATTCCATTAGGTGGGTATGTTAAGCTGGCCAGTGACGATGAAATTGAGGGGACAAAAGAATCTAGATCTGATCCAGGGTCTATGATGAACAAGACCCCATGGCAACGCATTGCTATTTCCATAGCAGGCCCTGCTGCTAACTACCTCCTTGCCATTGTCTTATTAACAGGACTTTACACAACTGTTGGTCAACGCATTCCCTTAGACCAAGTCCGCTTTGGGGATACTCTTAATGAAAGCGCTGCTGAAAAAGCAGGCCTCAAAAAAGATGATATTCTAATTGCCATGGATGGTGTTGAAAAAATATCCATTGAAAGCTTTCAAAAGGCCATTGCCAGTAATCCAGAACAGGAAATTTCCCTGACAATTCGGCGCGGCGATGACACTCTTGTGATCAAAGCAACCCCAGATAAAAATGAATTACCCGGTGGAAAAATTGTGGGACGTCTTGGATTAGGGTTTGCCCCTGTTGTCAAAAACCAAGTGCATGGTTTTTTTGCCTCCATAGGCCATGCTGCAAAAGATACCTTAGATATGACAACCCAAACCCTAAAGGCTTTAGGTCAGATGATTGTAGGTGAACGTTCTTCCGATGGCTTAAGTGGTCCCATTGGTATTGCAACAGTCACCGGTCAAATCGCTCAACAAGGGGTCACGGCTTTAATCTGGCTCGGAGCTGTTTTATCTATTAATTTAGGCCTTATCAACCTTTTCCCTGTCCCAATGTTGGATGGTGGCCATAT
The DNA here is from genome assembly GCA_963974885.1 of uncultured Alphaproteobacteria bacterium. Lineage (GTDB taxonomy): Bacteria > Pseudomonadota > Alphaproteobacteria > Caedimonadales > UBA9215 > UBA9215. The sequence continues at coordinate 6,633 of CAXBEY010000011.1, read as the reverse complement.
TCTCTTTTACCTGATTGAGGCCATTCGAGGCAAGCCTGTCCATGAAAAAGCGCAAGAAGTCGCTTACCGTATTGGTTTTGGCCTTGTTATGCTTTTAATTTTATTTTTAACCTGGAAAGATTTATCTAGGTTGGCCGTTCCACAATGGATCATGGGCTTGTTTGGTTAAGATCAAAAGAAAAAAACCTTCCACCAAAAGACTATTTATTTTTAGAAAAAGAGGCCAGCGTGCATTATACAACAAACAAAATTTTAACAGTCCTAACCGCTATTGTGATGATTTTCGTATCACATACACTCCAAGCAGCTCAGGCTCAGCGCGTTGCTGCTTTAGATGTGCGAGGAAACGAGCGCATTGAGGCAGAAACAATCCGCTCCTTATTGATCCAAGAGTCTGGTGGTGGATTTTCTGAAGATAGCCTCAACAAATCTCTTAAACGTCTTTATGATTCCGGCTATTTTCGAGATGTTAAACTCAAAATTGTGAACCAAACTCTTGTTGTTCAAGTAGAGGAAAATCCCAGCATTAACCGCATCGGTTTTGATGGAAATGATGATATTTCCGACGAAATATTGAAAAGCGAAGTCGGTATGTCTGCACGCCAACCCCTAACACGCAGTAAAATTAAAAAAGCTGTTAATGCGATCAAACGTATTTACCGCTACAAGGGATTCTTTGTCACCGATGTGACGCCGAAAATTGTCAAACTTCCTCAAAATCGTGTGGATGTTGTCTTTGAAATCGAAGAAGGCAATAAAACAAAAGTTGGTCGTATTTTCTTTATTGGAAACTCACAATTTAGTGAAGGAAAATTAGAATCTACCATTCAAACAAAAGAAAGTCGTTGGTACCGTTTTTTCTCAACGGACGATAATTATGATCCCGACCGTTTGGCCTATGACCGTGAATTATTACGTTTATTCTACCTGGAACACGGTTATGCTGATTTCCGCGTTAAATCTGCCGTTGCGGAACTAACCCCAGATAAAAAAGAATTCTTCATTACCTTCACCCTTGATGAGGGGGCTCGTTATAAAATTTCTACGGTTAGCGTAACGTCGAAGCTTCCCAATGTTGATCCCATTGCCTTGGAAAAACTCGCAACCTTTGGTCACAATGACGTTTACAACAACAAAGAAATTGAAAAAACCGTCGATAAAATCACCGATGAAGTTGGACGTCTTGGTTATGCCTTTGTTGATGTGTTTCCGAATATTGAAAAAGACCAAGCAACAAACACCATCGCCATTAATTTTGTTCTCAGCGAGGGACCCCGTGTTTATGTTGAAAAAATCAGCATTAATGGGAATGAACGCACGGATGATGATGTTATCCGCCGCGAGCTTTTGCTTTATGAAGGAGACGCCTTTAATGCTGATAAGATGAAAAAATCTGAGCGCCGTATTCGTAACCTTGGTTATTTTAAAAATGTTAAAATCATTAAGGAGCCTGGTAGCTACCCTGATCGTATTAACATTTCCATTGAAGTCGAAGAAGACCGTTCTGGGGAACTCAGCATTGCCGGTGGTTTTTCAACCTCAGATGGCCCCATTGCAGAGTTTAAATTTGCCGAGCATAACTTTCGCGGGCGGGGGCAAGATTTAAGCTTCGGTGTGACCTGGGCCAAGCGCCGTCAAGAGTTTGATATTAGCTTTACAGAACCCTATTTTTTGGGCAGAGACCTTGCTGCTGGTATTGATCTTTATCGCATTACACAAAATAAATATTTCAACCAAACCTTTGATCAAAAAATCCACGGTACCACTTTGCGTATGGGATATCACTTGGCCGAAGACCTTGGTCAACAAGTCAGCTATACTTTACGTCGTGATGAAATTGCGGGGGTGAATGAGAAGTCTTCTCGTTTTATTCAAGAACAAAGAGGGCAATCTATTTTGTCTGAAGTTGGACATACCGTTTCCTATGACAGGCGAGATAGTCGTGTTGGCACAACCCAAGGCTACGTCCTTGGCTTTGGGAATACTGTTGCTGGTCTTGGGGGTAATATTCGCTACCTTAAAAACTCTCTTTTCGGGGCGTATTATTATTCTTTAATGGATGATTGGATTGTTGAATTTTCTGGTCGTTATAATTTTATGACAGGGCTTGGTAAAAGTGTGCGTGTTGTGGACCGCTACACCCTTGGTGCTGATACTTTGCGTGGTTTTGAAACCAGTGGTGTTGGACCCCGAGATCGTAAAACAAACGATCCTTTGGGTGGCTTGCAAAGCTATGTTGGAACCGTCGAATTAACCTTTCCCATTGGTTTGCCAAATGAATTTGGTGTGAAGGGTGCAGCCTTTGTTGAAGGAGGTAGTGTTTGGAAAGCTGATGATCCTTCTACTGAGGTAAAGGATCAAAATAGGTTTCGCTCCTCCATTGGTGTTGGGCTACGTTGGCGCTCCCCGTTAGGGCCTTTGAAAGTTGATCTAGCCTACGCAATGACAAAGGCAAGCTTTGATAAAACCCAACCGTTCCTTTTTGGTATGTCAACACGCTTCTAAGGGTTGTTGACCTTGGTTTAGAGAAAGGAAAGTTGCCCCATGAACGCTTTTTTGAAAACGCTAATTATGTTTCTCATTATGGGAGGTGGAAACGTTAACTCAGCTGAGCTAGCCCCCTCCCCTAAGCCTTTTAAGCTGGCTGTTCTCGATATTGATCGTGTCATTCGTGATGCCGCCGTGAATGCTTACATTCAGAAAACTGTCGAAGAGCGTCGCACGGCCCTTCAAAAAGATGTGGAAGGATACGAAAAGGAATTGCGCGCCCAGGAGACAGCTTTAAAAGCCTTGCAAAACAAGCGAGACCCTAGCTTTGAAAAAGAGCAAAAAGTCTTTGAAAATAAAGTAACCGATGTTCAAAAGCGCTTGAGTGGGCGAACTAAAATCCTTGAACAAGCCTTTCATGATGCAAGATCCCGTGTAATCCAGAAAATTATGACCCACGTAACCGAGCTTGCAGAATCTGAAGGGTTTACCCTTGTGATCCCTAAAAATGTCGTGATGTACCAAGAAGAAAGTTATGACATTACAGATCGAATTCTAGCGCGCCTTGATAAAGATATGCCCACAATCGATATTCAATTTCCAGAGGGTGTATAATTTCCATGGCTGATAATCGTTTTTATGATAACAAGGGGCCTTTTTCCATACAGGAGATTGCTGACTTCGTCGGAGCTGATTTTGCTAATGAGCAAGATCGTTATAAGTCTACGGCCAAAATATCAGATGTTAGCACTCTCAAAGAAGCCTCCCCTTCTGATCTCTCTTTTTTTCACAATGCCAAATATTTGGATGACTTAAAAGAAACAAAGGCAGGCTGCGTTTTCACCACTGCGGAACTTGCAAAATTTGCCCCAGATAAAACCATTGCTCTTGTCATACCAACCCCTTATCGTGCCTATGCCGTAACGGCTGGCCATTTTTATCCCTCTGCCGAGTGTGAGTTTTCTGCCCGTGATGACTTCATTTCGCCAACAGCTTCCCTTTCAGATGACGTTATCCTTGAAGTTGGAGCTGTTATTAAAAAGAATGTTGACATTGGTGCCGGCTCTTTTATTGGTGCAAATACGGTCATTGGGCGGGGGGTGCGTATTGGTAAAAACTGCAAGATCGGGCAGAATGTGACTCTCTCGCATTGCCTCATTGGAGACCATGTGACTATTTTGCCGGGCACCCGTATTGGGCAAGCTGGATTTGGATTTTTTATGGACGAAAAAGGCCATGTGAGTGTCCCTCAACTGGGGCGTGTTATCCTAGAGGATCGTGTTGAAATAGGCTCTAATGTGACCATTGATCGAGGAACTTTGGATGATACTCATATCGGTTTTGGCACCCGTGTCGATAACTTAGTGCAATTAGGTCATGGGGTGCGCCTTGGTAAACACTGCGTTATTGTTTCTCAAGTTGGTATTTCTGGCAGTACCGTTTTAGGCAACTTTGTCATTGCTGCTGGACAAGCAGGTCTTGCTGGACATTTAAAAATAGGGGATCATGTTCAAATTGCAGCCCAATCGGGCATAATGAAAGATATAGAATCAGGCCAAAAAGTCGCCGGTAGCCCTGCTGTGCCCGTTCGCCAATGGCACCGTCAAACGGTCTCTCTCGCGAGACTTGCAAAAGGAAAAAAGAAGGAAGCGTAAAACCATGTCTAAAGATACTTTAACAGTTACAGAAATTATGGACCTCATTCCCCATCGCTATCCAATGTTGTTGGTGGATCGCATTCAAGATATTGTTGCCGGTGAAAGCTGTACAGGTTTAAAAAATGTAACCTTTAACGAACCCTTTTTTCAAGGGCACTTCCCACAAAGTCCCATTATGCCTGGGGTCCTGATTGTTGAAGCTATGGCGCAAACGGCCGGCGCTCTTGTCTGTCATACCACAGATCTTGGCGGAGAAGACACCAGCGTTTATTTCATGAATATTGAAGAGGCTAAGTTTAGGCGCCCTGTGGTTCCCGGTGATATCCTAGAAATGAAAGTCGAAAAAGCACAAAGCCGTGGCAGTGTTTGGAAGTTTGCCGGAAAAGCCTACGTGAATGGAAAAGTACACGCTGAAGCAAAATTTACAGCTATGATTGTAAAAAAAGACTAGAGCGGAAAAGCAATATTATGACCACATCAACACCCCACATTCACCAAACAGCCATCATCCATCCCGATGCTCAAATTGGCAAGGGCGTCCGCATTGGCCCTTATTGTATCATTGGTCCAAAAGTAACCTTAGGGGACAATGTCTATTTACATTCCCATGTGGTCATTGAAGATGTTAGCTGCACCATTGGTGACGGTACTGAGCTTTACCCTTTTGTGTCTATTAATAAAACTCAAGACCTAAAATATAAGGGCGAAGATTCCAAAATTATCATTGGAAAAAATAATACAATTCGGGAATATACAACCATTCAACCGGGCACTGCCGGTGATAAAATGCGCACTGTCATTGGCGATAATTGCCTCTTAATGGCCTGTACCCATGTTGCCCACGATTGCATTTTGGGAAATAATATCCTCATGGCAAATCATGCAACCCTCGCCGGACATGTCACCATTGAAGACTATGTGATCATTGGGGGCCTTGCGGCTGTGCATCAGTTTGTTACCATAGGTGCCCATGCAATTATTGGGGGCATGAGCGGTGTTGGCCATGATGTAATCCCTTATGCCAATGTTAAAGGAGACCGGGCAAACTTAAGTGGACTTAACCTTGTTGGCCTCAAACGTCGTGGCTTTAGCCGTGAAAAGATTGCACAACTACGTAGTGCCTATGACACACTATTTGCCGTGGACGATCGCCCTTTAACAGAGCGCATTGCGGCCTTGCAGGCAGAAGGCATTCAAGACGAAAGTGTTCAGCAAATCCTTGATTTTGTCACAAGGGGCAATATGCGCTCCCTTCTTATGCCAAAGGCGTAGAGGGGAATAATTAAATTGACAAGGCAATGAAAAGAAAACTATATTCCTATTTATAAATAAAACAGTTTTCTCTTATTTTGAATAATTCTAGTAGAGGCCTCTAATAAACCGAGGCTGTTTCTACTGGAGCTACCTTACCATCCATCGTAACGATATTAGCATCATGCTCGGCCTCATGTACCAACAACTCATTTCTTTCTGGTTTTTTATTGCCCATGTAATTGCTCCCTTAAAGCTGTTATAACACCTTTTCGTGTTTGTAATTCATCATACTTCGTCCGTTGATCTGCTGTTGTTTCTGCAGCTGGTGGATCAATAAGCCCTTTCTTAATACTACCATCAAGTGACCCTGTAGATCCAGGGGCAGTTCCAGGAGGCGCTACGCCACCGCCGGCAGCACCACCTGCCGCTGCTCCAGCAGAAGCGGCTGCGACGGCTGGTGGTGCTGGAGGCTTTAAAACTGCAGCCGCGGCTGCGGCAGCAGCGGCTGCAACAGCAGCAGCAATTTCTGCTGGAATACTTGCTGCGTCCTCAACGGCTTCAGCAACTTCCTCCACAGGTTCAGAAACAGCTTCTGCAGCCTCTTCAACAGGTTCAGCAGCCTCTTCAGCTATTTCCTCTGGAATATCCGCCGCATCTTCAATGGCTTCGTCAGCATCCTCCACAGGCTCAACAGCATCAATAACCTCTCCAGCAGCAGCAGCAGCGGCAGCGGCTGCGGCAGCAGCAAGGGCAGCCGCATCAAGAATGGCAGCCCTGGGCATAGATGCCGCTGCAACATCTTCAACGGTTCCGCCTGCTTCTTCAGCAGTCTCACTCGCTTCTGTCACAGACTCATCCACAGCAGTTTCTGTCTCGGATGCTGTTTCTTCTCCAGCCTCTGCAGCTTCTTCCGTTACTTCTTCGGCGGACGGGGGCTCTTCAGTACCTTCCATAGCCTCATCAGGAGCCTCCGATGCAATTTCATCTTCAGGGGCATCTGGTGTACCTCCTTCGGCAAGTTCTTCTTCAGGACCAGCTGGCGTCTCTTCACCTTCTACTGCTTCTTCCCCTAATTCTTCTTCGGGAGCAGGTTCTCCCTCAGCAGGCGTCGCAACCACAGCAGAATCTCCTGCTGCCCCTTCTGTGCTTTCACCTTCTACAGCAGCTTCATCATCGCCTGCGGCCTGTTCGCCGCGGCCCTGGGGTTCTGCGTGCGGCCACGCGGCAGGCGTCG
>CAXBEY010000010.1:0-31363 GCA_963974885.1 uncultured Alphaproteobacteria bacterium | reverse complement strand
AACCGCTTTGAGCGGTTCAAATTACATACCTCCGGCTTTGCCGGAGGTCTTGATTGGTAAAAAACAAAGTGTTAACCAATATCGCAGTTTTTACCACTTAGCCGCAAACTACCCCAAGAAGGCTGATATGGGAACAGGAGCATATATCTATACGGTAGAAGGGGCTAAAAGCGACAAACTAGAAATCAAAAGTAATAATGGAAGTGCGCTTCATACCAACAGACTTACATACAAACAGCAAATATGGAGTGCCAGTGGAATTCATAACTGCGTTGCAATTGCTATCCATGATCCGATTTCTCATTCACATGGCGTTTTCCATTTTTCGAATATGGACTATGATTCTGGGGGAGCAGAGAATACTCTACAACAATTTTTAACTGACACCGATGGCATCTTATCTTTAAAAACAGCTGTTTATATTATCAGCGAACGCTCTGATCATGTTCTACAAGCACATCAAGCACTAGTAAAAGTTGGATTAAATCAATACATCAAAGGCATTGACTGCCAACTTGTTGATTCAAAAACCTATGATTATGAACAAAATATATGTTTTACCGTTGTTTCATCACAAAAAACAAAAATATTAGATGATGAATTTCGCGTTGTTGTTGATGGAACAATTTACGGTAAAGCATTTAGATTTATTCCCAATACAGGGGAAATTTACAAAATAATCTATAATTAATAAAGGCACCGCCAAGTTAATATGAAAAAATCATCTTTAGAACAGTTACAAACATTCACAGCTGTGGCTGCTTTGTGTATGGCTCTGGGTAGGCCTCAAAGTTGCAAAGGCAAATCACGCAATAGGAATTTCTGGTACCCACAGCATATGCTTATAGATCCTTTTAATATGTCGATTAAAATTTGTTTTCTCGACACGTTCACCTAACGTATCGACATGAGGAACTTTTGAAAAAGTACAGGACGGAGGGGGAGAGAAATCTCTACGATACTCATAAAACAAAATCGCATAATATATATTATGGAAAATCATATCTCAAAAAAGGGGGTAAGCTTTTACAGAACTTAGGTAAATATTTGAAGTCTAAGTCAAAATTCGAATGCTTAAAGCATGGAGGCCAGCTTTGAATTCGGCCTCAAGCATTTTATAAATCAGCTGGTGGGCAGCAACTCGAGAAAGTCCCTTAAAAGCCGGGGCTTTTAGACTGATTTTAAAATGAGACTCTCCCGTTTCTGGAGATCCGGAATGGCCTTTATGTTTATGGGACTCGTTAATGACCTCTAGGAAAGAGACGGGTGAAAAGGCCTCAGTCAGTTTTTTTCGGATTCTAGCTTCCATCTTGATCTTCTTGATTTTTCGTCATCTGAGATGATAAGGGGATAATTTTAATAAGAGTGATTTGGTTGCGCAGCCGGCGCAACACCTTCATTTTAAAACCAGAAATTTTAAAGGTTTGGCCAATTTTTGGGATGGAGCGTGCTTCATACATAAGAAGCCCCGCAAGTGTTGATGCATCTTCATCGGGTAAATCCCAATCATACTGGCGATTTAAGTCTCTGATGGTTGAAACACCAACGGCAAAAATCTCCCCATTTTGTGTTTTCCAAAACCCTGTTTTGTTGGGATCATGTTCATCGTCAATATCCCCCACAATTTCTTCAATAATATCTTCAAGGGTAACAATACCTTGAAGAGCCCCATACTCGTCGACCACCAAAGCCATATGTTCACGGCGTTTTCTAAAGGCCTGCAGCTGCTCGAATAAAGTCGTTGTTTCTGGGATAAACCAAGGTTTTTTTGCGCATTGCAAGATATCTTCCTTGGTAATCGTCTTCTTATTTCTTTTATGATCTTGAACAAGCTTTAGAAATTTCTTTGCATGGATAATACCGATAATATTATCAGAATTTTCTTGCCAGATAGGAAGCCTTGTATGATGGGAATCAACAAGTTCAGCAATCATTTGGGTTGGGTCGTCATCAAGATTAAGCATTTTGATATCATTTCGATGTATCATAATTTCCTCAACGGCCACATCCCCAAGGTCCAAAACACTGTGAAGCATGGCCCGTTCTTCCATGGTTTCAGCGTCTCCTTGGTGAAGATCAATAATGCCCCTCAACTCTTCCGTTGTACTTGTAAGGGTTTCACCCGCACTTACTTTCAATCCCATCAAGCGCAAAACCCCTCGTGCAACCCACTCGAAAAGATGGGTAATGGGACGAAAGGCTGAAATAAGACCCTTCAAAAGAGGCGCAACGCCCATGGCAAAACTTTCCGAACGGCGCATTGCATAGAATTTGGGGACAACTTCTGAAAAGATAACAATGACCACCGTCATCAAAGCTGTTGCATAGGCAACACCTGCCTCCCCTACCCAGGAAATAAACAGGCCTGTGGCAATGGCTGAGGCTAAAATATTCACCAAATTATTACAAATCAATAAAGTACTGATAACTTTTTCCATTTTCTCTTTTAGAAAGCTCACCAATCGTGCCCTTTTACTCCCCTCCTTACTCAAAGTATGAAGTTTAGCCCGAGAGGAGGCTAGAAAAGCCGCTTCCGTTCCAGAAAGAATAGCTGAAAGAATCACTAAAATGAAAATAGCTCCAAGGGATAAGGCAACGGTGATCGTCATTTTTTCTTTAACCTTTGGTCATTAATGAAAAGGGTGTGGGAGATTTAAGTGCAGAGGTTGCAAGAGTTACCACGATAATTCCTTCATTATATAAGTTGGTGCAACACCAAGGGCGTGAATTTTTTCCTGCAACGTCTCAAGGGAAGAGTTTTTAAAAGTTTCAGAAGGCATTTCTAATTCGACGGCTGTTGTGTCACTCATGCACAAAAGAGAGTCAATATTCATTTTGATAGCCCCTTTTATATCTATCATAAAAGAATCCCCAAGGATAAGGATGTCACTTTTTTGAAAGGGGTTTAAATCCTTTAAAAGTGAGTTATAAAAAGCCTTATGGGGCTTTCCATGGTAAGCCACTTCTCCCCCAAGAGTTTCATAATATTGGGCCAAGGCCCCTGCCCTAATGGATCGAGCACCTTGATATTTTACATACAAATCAGGACTTGCGCACACCAAGGGCAAGTTAAGGTCACAGGCTTGTTTTAAAATAGGCTTATAGTGATCTAAAGCACTGTGCCATTCGTTAGGGCCAAGGGCCAAGACAAAATCAGCTTCATCTATGAAGGTGACACGATTAAGATCTAACCCCTCCAAGAGTTTTAGGGATTCAGAAGATCCAATAACATAGCATTTTTTCCCAAGGGCGGAGTGAAAAGGATCTTGTCTTTCCTTCAAAGCATGGAAAACTTCTTCACCGGAGGTAATAACATGTTGATAAAGAGAAGGAGGAATGCCGATATTAGCAAGGTCTTGGATTAAAACATGGCGGCGCTTTGGCACATTGGAAAAAATCGCTACATTTTTACCGGCAGCGGACAAGTTACGTAAACACGTAAAAGCTTTCTCACTCAACTGTTTCCCATTATGGAGTGTGCCAAAAACGGGGAGTACAAAAACGCTATAGCGATCAGCCAAGGTTGATAGGTGAGAGATCTGTTGAGTTTTAATATTATCATGTATCATGGTCACAAGCTTAGCATATTTCATCAAAGTCTAAAATAACAACTCATGATTTCGATATTTTTTTTACGGGGACCTTTAATGCGCCAGTTAAGGATCCACTGATCTGCGGAGAGCCTTTCAAAATATCCCTCATAGTGATCTTGGCCACAAAGGTGCTCAAGAGTCTCTTGAGGTTTTGTAAGTTCATAAAACAAGCGCTGATCAGAAAAAAGGATGCGGCAATGGGTTTCTGAGAGGATCTCATATAAAAAAGACGTTGAAAAATCCATGGGTTGGTTATTAAGCTTGTAGGAGCCAGATTCTTCGTAGAGCCTCAAGGCAGCTTGTTGCGCAAAGCTCGCCAGCCCTTCAAAGGCAAGCCTTTGTGGAAAAAGGCCTTTAACGTGGCGCTCAAAGCGCCAGGAGCCTTTGAAAAGAGAAGAAAAATTCTGAGACATCATGGTAGAAAACACCATAGCATAAGAAAAGCCCCCGTGATAAGCTTTAGGAAAATAAAAACGAGAGCCCCTATGATGCAACCTTACTCCCTCCTCCGCCTTGCTTTGATTGCAAGCTTTCTTCTTTCTTTTAATCCTTGCAAAGGCTGTGACATGACTCTACAAAATATCCCCTTACGCCAGAAAATCGGTCAAATGATTATGGTTGGGTTCCATGCAACCAAGGCCTCAGAGCCCCAAGTCACGAGCCTCTCTAAAAAAATTGAACAGGGTCTCGTTGGTGGTGTTATTTTCTTTCGCTATAACATAGTGAACCCAGAGCAAACACGCGCCCTCACCCAGCATTTTCAAAACCTAAAAACAACCGCGCCTCTTCTTCTAGCCGTGGATCAGGAAGGCGGTAAGGTTCAACGGCTCAATGCTAAAAATGGCTTTAAAGATTATAAAAGCGCTAAGGAAGTGGCACGTACCCTCACCCCCGAAGAAGCTTTTTCTCATTATGCTGATATGGCCAAGACCACAAGTGACGCGGGGTTTAATGTTGTTTTTGGCCCCGTTGTTGACCTAGACCATAATCCAACTCTTGACTCGAAAACCGCTCCTGTGAACCCTGTTATTGGTGGACTTGAACGCGCCTATGGTGCCGATCCAAAAATCATTACGGCCTATGCGACGCAGTTTATTGAAGCCCACCATAAATACGGCATTCTAACCAGTTTGAAACATTTTCCAGGCCATGGCCTAGCCCCTTCTGATACTCACATTGATTTAACAGATGTAACCAGTACTTACGAAGCAGACCTTGAATTGGCCCCCTATGGAGCTCTTGCAAAAAAAGGGCTCATTGACATGGTGATGACGGCCCATGTGATGATGCGTAATTTAGATGAAAAGCAGCCAGCGACTCTTTCCCCAATGATTTTAAAAAAGCTTTTGCGCCAAGGAAATTTTGCTTATGAGGGGGTCGTCATTTCCGACGATCTGTTTATGGGGGCTATTCAAAAGAACTATTCTTTTGAGGAAATCGTTCTGTTGGCTGTGGAAGCTGATGTGGACATCCTTTTATTTTCCATTAACACAGCAGCCCAAAAAGGTATTAATGCGGAAGATCAAAAGCCCGTTGATGCGAACCTCGTTGATAAAATTGTCGATATTATAGAGGGTGGCATTAAGAGCGGCCGCCTTACCCAAGGGCGCATTGAGAAGTCCTATGAGCGGATTATGAAAATGAAGGCAGCCTTATAAAAGCTTCTTATTTTCAAAAAAAATCAACGAGAATAATACTATAATCTATAATACGGTTTTTATGAAAATAACCGCCTTATTGACTTTGTTGTAAAAAAACATTCTTATTAAATTAACAAAATGTTAATTTTTTAGGACTATAATTTAACTACAAATCAAGGAATATTCATATGAAATTAATTGCTCACTTAACAACTGTAACCGCTGGATGGCTTCTACTTTCTTCTTCCGTTTATGCAGGCAACAACTGCCCAGAAGTAAAATTAGAGAAGATTCAGGAGCTGTCTTGTGCTAATGGTTTATCTTCTTTTCAAGGAGATATGAAATATACAAGTGATAAAATAACTGGAAATACCTGTTCTGTGAAACTAGGAAATAAAAAAACTTTTCAGCGGATCTTTAAAGGCTCAAAGATTTATCCGACAAGAGAAAAAGTCATTCAAAAAGGTATTTTGGAGTGCCATTATGACTTTCCTGGAGATTGGAAAGCGTATCTAGGTGCATCTACTACAAGTTTTGCTATTACAACTGAAATTAAAAACCGTATATCACGTGGTCTTATCAAAGGAAATATGTGCCCCAAGTTAGATTTTAAAGCCCTTAAACACTTTATAGAGGGAGGTGTGATAGAAATCACAAAAGGCTTAATGGAGGGAGGATATAAACTTGAGTGGAAATTGAAGGACAAAATCCCAACTAATTTCAGAGTTTTTAATACTAAAAAAACTCCGGCAGCAAATACTCAGATTTCTGGAAAGGGCTTAATAAAGCAACCTTTCATTCACACTTGCACTTTTACGTCAAAAGCAATTGGAACTGATGTAACTTTGACGGGCACACAACAAACTGAATAACATCCTAAAATAACGTCCGCCTGTGATATATATAGCCGTTCCAAAAAAGGTTCCAGACGTCGTCATTCTCTCCTAAACTACCCGAGGTAGCTGTCGATAGCTCTTTCCTAGACTGAAACTTTTTTGGAACGACTATAGAATAAAACTAAAATTTTATACTTTCAGTTTTTTTAGAAACAACAACTTTATTCAGTATCTGAAATAAAAAATTGACAAATTTTTATTTTATAGGTATTATTACCTAGTTATGTATTATAACACTTTTATGAAAAATGTATTAAAGGAGACGAATATGACTAAATTATCAAAGACTATTATGCTGTCCACAGTGACAGCTTTCTTGGCTCTAGGCCAAGCAAATGCTTCTCTAACTATTTCAGAATTAGAGGCGATAAGTTCAGATAAGACAAAAACTGTTAAAGGTCATCACGGAATTAGTGATGGAGAGCTTAAAGCTATACAAAACAAAGTTAAGCCTTATACACACTTAGATCTTAACATGAACACAAGACCACGCGTAACGAGTTTTGAGATACAAGGTAGAACTTATGATAGCTACACTTGGATCGGTAAGGGTGGTCTACTCGATCCACTCAATGGCCATAAAACTTTAGTTGTAACGGATGCACCTGTGTTAAATGCAGCAGGCGTTACATCTTTAACTAAATTTCTTGCAACAGAGGCTGACCAAGAAGCCGTTGCAGCGAAAAAGGCTCAAGTCCGGTCTGCCAAAAAACAGATTTCTAAAATGCAGAATAAGAGAGCAGAATTAAAAACTCAAATTCAAAGAGTAAAAGATAATTTAGCAAATTTAGAATCTAATTAATAACTGATTTTTTTAAAGTTACTTTTATCATAAGAAAACCCTCGGTGTTGCCGAGGGTTTTTTGTATGAATTTTAAGGGGGGATGAATCCACTAGGTCGTGTTACCCATATCGACTTGATTCTACAGAGCTTTTTTAATTTTTAAGAGGTCTGCCCAAGCATGCTTTTTTTGCCCTGGCGACCGCAATAGGTAGGAGGGATGAAAAAGGACTGTTGAAGGAATTGTTGGCGCGCCCTTTCCTTCTGAGTCCTCTTTACTTACAGCATAATCAAACCACTTACCGCGTAATTTACTCATGCCTTCTTTTGTACCGAGCAATGTTTTTGCAGCAGTCGCGCCTACAAAGATGAGGATCTTGGGGTTTTTAAGCTCAATATGACGGCGAATAAAGGGGAGGCAAAGCTTTGTTTCTTCAGAAGTTGGAGGGCGATTGCCCGGCGGGCGCCACGGAATAACATTGGTAATATAAAAATCTTCTTGGCGGGTTTTACCAATGGCATAAAGCATGTTATCAAGGAGCTGTCCGCTGGTGCCAATAAAAGGTAAGCCTTCGCGGTCTTCATCGGCTCCCGGTGCTTCTCCCACCAACATAATATCAGCAGCAACATTGCCATCGGCAAAAACCGTATTCATGGCAGTATGTTTTAAACCACACCCTTGGAACGCCTCAAGAGCCGCTTTAAGCTCTGGTAATGTCTTTGCGCCTTGCGCTAGTTTTTTCGCGTCTTCAAGGTGGGCTTGTGTCTCTTTAAGTTGAGGGGCGACAGGACGTTTAGAAGCCGTCGTCGTTTGCATCGTGGCCTGTGGTATATCAGGCACGTTTTTATTCACAGGCATGTTAATGGAAGCTTGCAACTTCTTGGGAGCTTGAATTTTGGGGAAAAGTTTTTTTGGCGAATAGAGCTCAAGATTAGATTTTAACGTGGGCAAATCGGCTAAGGGTTCTCCTGCACCGATATGCTCTAAAAATTCAAGGGTAGATAACAGAGAAGAAACATCTTTTATGGATTTCATACGGATATTCTTCCTCTCTTTAAGAGTCTATCGAAGTTGTTCCAAGATTTTAAGGACAGTCTTATCGGGGAGCTGATTATCACAATTAATACGGTAATCGGCCTCCTCATAAATAGGATAATAGTCATCGATATATTTTTTAAGAATGTCTTCCTTTTCCCCTTGTTCTAGTTGGGGGCGATGATCGCGACGTTTGACCCGTGGTAGCAGAGTTTCATAAGCTGCATCCAACCAAACTGAAATGCCCTTTGCTGCAATTAGCTCACGGCTTTCTTGAGGAATGAAAGAGCCAACGCCCGTTGACAAAACATGGGGGGGCTCATCTAAAAGACGTTTAATCACACGCTTTTCAACATCCACAAAGGCTTTTTCACCGTACATCTCATAAATATCAGAAACTGAGCATCCGGAAGCCTGTTCAACTTCGTGGTCAGAGTCCTTAAAAGGAACACCTAAAGCCTTAGCGAGGTAGCGCCCAATACTGGTCTTCCCAACACCCATCATACCAACGAGAACAATGGTTTTTGGAATTTCAATGGACTTGTTTCCGTAAGACACTTTATTTTCCTTTTCAACAGTGACATACAATCTCTTTGAAGGGCCTCATTGGCGGGCGGTTCTAAAATAGAAAGAGGTATGATAGAGTTATTTCTAACAGAATAATTTCATTTTGGCCATGGTTATGCTATATAAAAAGAAAGATTCTTTAAAAAAAACAAGGGTAGATTTCATGGGCTTGGGGTTAAAACTATTTTGGGGCACTCTATTATCTGCTTTAATTGCTGGCGCTCTCTACCTTGCTGCCGTTGGCGTCCCCTCTCCTGCCGTTGAAGTCCGTAAAAAAATAGAGATCGAAAAATTACTCCACTAGGGTTTTTGCCTAAACTGAAGGCGTCAAATGAGTCATACTCTCAACATTTTCCTTGAAGGCCTTGCAGCGGAAAGAGGTCTTTCACAAAATACGCTGCAGGCTTATCAACGTGATCTTTTAGATTTCTCAGCGCTCTTAAAGGGAACAGATTTTCTTTCTGTTACGCCTCAAGACATTCGATCCTACCTTCAACATCTCCATAGTCGTGCCCTTGATCCCAAAACCATTGCACGGCGTTTGTCGGCGTTACGCCATTTTTATCTTTTTTTATACGAGCAAAAGGAAATTGACGAAAACCCTATCTGTGATATTGAGATGCCTAAGATTGGAAAAAGCCTTCCTAAAGTCCTAACAAAAGAAGAAATTGTCGCTCTTGTTGAGGCGGCTTACCATAAAGAAGGGCCTGAAGGTATTCGCCTTTTGTGTCTGCTTGAGCTTTTATATGCAACAGGATTACGTGTCTCAGAGCTTGTTGCCCTCCCCTGTTCCGATATTATGGCAGCCCTTCGGTTGGACCAAATTCCTATGCCTCTTGTGGTTCGAGGGAAAGGCAATAAAGAACGCCTTGTGCTTTTATCCACACCGTCTGTTAAGGCTTTGAAGGCTTACCTTGAAATTCGGCATGTCTTTGACCCACAGAAAAACCAGCTCGGAAAATGGCTCTTTCCATCCACAGCCAAGCAGGGCTATTTAACACGCCAACGCTTTGGGCAACTCTTAAAAGAACTGGCCCTCGAAGCCGGCATTCCTTTGGAAAAAGTCTCTCCCCATATTATCCGCCATGCCTTTGCCAGTCATATGCTGAATAATGGAGCCGACCTTCTCTCCCTACAAAAACTTCTCGGCCATAGTGACATCGCCACAACGGAGATATATACCCACCTTAGAAGCGACCACCTCGAGGAAACAGTTCTTAATCACCATCCCCTATCTGATTTATAACTTGTCATTTTTATAAAAACAGATTAATAATGGGAGAAAACTTTTAGTCCCCTATTAGGATGGAATTTCCCATGGTAGCGCCCCTAGATTTTGAAAAAAACATTACTGAACTTGAATCTAAACTTGATGGTTTGAGAAACTTTTCCGGAGGAGAAGGTGTTGATATTGCAAAGGAAGTCGGTCGCCTTGAAAAGAAGCTTGACCGCCTCATGCATAGCAAATATGAGAATCTCTCCCCTTGGGAAAAAGTACAAGTCGCCCGACATCCAGAACGCCCTCATTACCTTGACTTTTTAAAGGGCCTCTTTGATGACTTTGAAGAATTAGCCGGCGATCGGGCTTTTGGAGAAGATAAAGCTCTTGTTGGGGGGCTTGCCCGTTTTGATGGACAACCTGTCATGGTTCTTGGCCTTGAAAAAGGTCATGATACAGAATCCCGTATTAAACATAATTTTGGGATGCCAAAGCCCGAAGGATATCGCAAAGCAAAACGCCTGATGGCTATGGCAGATCATTTCGGACTGCCTCTTATTACCTTTGTGGATACCTCAGGCGCTCACCCAGGACTTGAAGCCGAAGAGCGCGGCCAAGCTGAAGCCATTGCCCGTTCTATCGAGGCTATGATGAATTTGACCGTTCCTGTTGTGGTTGTAGTCACAGGAGAAGGGGGTTCTGGTGGTGCTATTGCCGTTGCTGTTGGCAATCAAATTTTGATGCTAGAGCATGGGATTTACTCTGTTGTTTCCCCTGAAGGCTGTGCCTCAATTTTATGGCGAACTGCTGATAAAAAGCAAGAAGCTGCTGTTGCACAAAAATTCACAGCGCAAGACCTCAAGGCACTTAAAGTTATTGACACCATTATTCCCGAGCCCCTTGGTGGCGCTCACCGCAATCCAAACCAAGTTTTTGCCTCTGTCAAAATGGCTATCAAAGAAGCTTTAAAAAAAATGAGTTCTAAATCTGGCGCTGACTTACAAAGTGAGCGCCGTGAAAAATTTCTTGCCATGGGTAAGATTGGCCTTTAAAGCTTATTCCTCTCTACAGCAAGTGAGACCTTAACATCCAAGCTGTTTTTTCATGGCCTGTCATAAGGCCTTCGAGAAGGCCTTTGGTGCCAGCATCCTGGTCATCTATTTCTTGGAGATCTTTTCGGATATGGGCAGCCAAGGTTTCATGGTCATCTAAAAGTTTTTGTATCATCTCAGCATCATTTAGATCCTCTTTAACCTCATGAAGATGTGTAAGGCGGAGGAAGTCAGCGAGAGTCCCAGGAGCCTTGAAGCCAAGGGTGCGAATGCGTTCGGCAATTTCATCAACGGATAGGGCAAGCTCTTCATACTGTGTTTGAAAAAAGGCATGGAGGCCTGCAAAATCAGCCCCTACAATATTCCAGTGAAAATTTAACGTTTTTGTATATAAAATAAAGGTATCTGCTAAAATAGCTTCTAAATGATTGACCGTGTTTTGTGTCTTTGTTTCATCTAGCCCTAAATGTAATTTCATTTTAGTACTCCTAATTATTTCATTCATCCTATTTTATTATACAAAAAATAGATTAAGAAATTATGAAAAATTAGAAAGTAGCTAAGAAGACTCTCCTATTTTTTTGATATCTCAGCCTTTTTTATTTCCTTAGGAGCAATAAACGCAACAGCAGCACAGTTTGTATAGACACTGGTGAGCGTCCTCATAGGGTCAACAATGGCATCAACAGCAATGATGATAGGTAAAATTGCGCCTAGGGGGAGTTGTAAAGGATCAAGGACGATGCTTAAAGCAGAGAGCGTTAAAATCCCTGTCGCACCAGCGGTGACAAGGCCAGCTAAAACAGATAGGGAAATAATAACCATGAATACAGTTAACGTTAAGTCAGTTTGATAAACCCCAGCAATAAAAATAGAGAGAAAAGCAAAATAAGAAATATTTCCAAAACGCCCCAAAACGGCTCCCAAGGGAACGAGGAGCTTGGAGAGGCTTTTGTTAAAATGAAATTTATGGTCAAAGGCTTCAAGAATAGAGGGAATGGGTAAAATAGCGCTCCGAGTGCCAAAGGCAATAAAAATAGGGTCCTTTAAATAGCGTATCACCTCTATAAAGGTACACTTGGCACGCTTTTTTATAACCCATGTACTCAAGAGAAAAATCACAAAAAAGATAAAGTAGATTTTTAAGATAAATCCACTCATTTGTAGCATGACCTCAACACCAATTGAACTAGCGCTTCCAGCCATAAGGGCAATAATTGCTAGGGGCAACCAAACAGTAATACTGGTAATTATCTTTTGGAAAATAGATAACGTTGTATTGCAAAATGATTGAACCTTTAAACGCTCTGTCTTTAGCAAATAAGAAACAGCTATGCCAAAAATAATAGAAAAAATAATGATTTGTAGCATGTTGCTGCTAGCAAGAGAGTTAAAAATATTTTTAGGAACAGATTTAATTAAAAACTTAGTCACACCGTCCTGAACTTCAGTAATAACTGGCGTACTGATTGTACGATCTACAAAGGAAGCCGCTGTTGAAATCTCTTTGATTTTAACATTATCAGTGCTTAAAAGGCCGGCTGCAGGATCAAGAACATAGGCCAAAAGGCACGAAAGAGCACTAATAATCACTGTTAGCAAAAGGACAATTACAAGAACTTTACTACTGTGAATATGCTCATGCTTAATGGAAAGAAGATTAGAAATAGAGACAGCCACAGCACAGACAACAATAGGAATCAAGGACATCTCTAAAAGAGCCATAAAAGCCTTTCCATAGGGCTCTAGCGCATACCCCATAAGGGGATCATAAAAACCTATGGCAAGCCCTGAGAGCACAGAAGAGATAATGACAAAAGGGTTCTGAAAAAAACGAACAAGGAAAGGATATATATTTCTCATTGTTCTACTCGTCTGTCTTTATAAACATATTCCTTAAAACGTTCTACAGCCTTTGTGATGCCTTCTTTTTTATATATATATTTTAGATATAAATTGAGCCAATCTTGAAAGAGCGGCGCCTCTTTGTCCACAACCATCATAATGGGATCAAGTTCATCTTTTAAATTAATAGCTAATAGATGAAAAGAAGAATCTTTAAACATAAAAATCACCCGTCTTGTTTCAAGCTCATCGCGAAAAGCTGCCCAAAGCTCTCCTGAGATAACTTTGGGAACAATATCTTGAAACCACCCTGAACTCGCATAAAGCTCAGCCTCTGGAAAGAGACGCTTTGAAAACTCTTCATAGGAATTTTGAGAGGGCGCCGCAATCGTCGCCCCTTTTTTTTTCAGCACCTCTTCAATAGAAATTCCTAAACCCGCCTGCAATAGTTTGACACGGTTAATTAAAACAGATTTATGCAAAATGAAATAAGGCTCCGTGTAACGAACGATTTGTGCACGTTTTAGGGTTAAACTTAATTTAGAGATTGCAATGTCAGATAAGCCATCAGCAACCCGTTGAACCACCGCATCAAAAGTTTGTGAATCGCGATTAATATCAAGCCTTAAGTTAAGTTCTTTTGCAATTTTCTTAGCCATTTCAACATCAACACCAATAAGCTCTCCTTCTTCATCAACCATAAAAAAAGGAGGCCGATCTATAGCATTCATGGCCACTCGTAAAACGCCTCGCTTTTTTATGGCAGCAAAAGAATTATGGGAAAGAAGCCTTTCCTTTGTCTCTTTTACTTTTCCATGATCCGCAGCCAAATTAAAAGCTGAAAGGAGCGCAAACAAAAAAGGGAGGGCAAAACATAAATTAGGGATTTTTTTCACCCACATCTCCTCATAAAAGTATCAGTTAAAATTTTAAACAAAAAAGAGTTAAAAAACAATGAAGAAACAAAAAGGAATCAAGGAATGTGCTACAGAAGATTTCCCTCGTCTTTTTCAAGGCTTCCTATAAAGCGTTTAAAAGGAACGGTAAACTTTCCTCAAGGCGGTGATCAATTCCAGAATGCGTACCTTGAAACTCTTCATAACAATGGGCAATCCCTTTGCTGGATAAGGCTTTTGAAAACCTGCGGGTGCCAAACTGTAGGCGATATTGATCTTGTGCCCCACAATCAATGAAGACTCCCTTAAGCTTTTTTAAATTCTCTCCATAATGATCAAGCATTTCAAGTGGATCATTTTTTAACCAATTTTTCCAACGCTCTGGGATGATTTCCATTGTTTTAGGATCAACTGGCAACCGAATGCCAAGGTAATCTTTAGGATCAGGACTGGGGTCATAGGTCGCAGCCATAGCAAGTATCATCAATAAATGAATATCATTTCCTCGGGGTGTATCGCTTTCTTCAAAGGACTTTAAAAAATTTTGAACCGAGTAATCATAGGAGGCGAAAGTTGTCAAAACCTGAGGCATATCATACAAATACCCAAGCTCAAATCCTATATCTCCTGATTGACAAGCAACAGCACTCCAAAAATCAGGATGATGCATTCCATAGACAAGGGCCGCGTAGCCCCCGGAAGATTTTCCATAAACCCCCCTCTTGCCTGTTCCCCCACACAAATAAGTTTTTTCTATCTCTGGTACAACTTCTTGCATGATGTGATCTTCATAGGGACCAAGGGCAGAGCTATTAATATATTGATTGCCACCAAGGCGGGTAAAGCAATCAGGAAAGGCAACAATCACAGGAGGAATTTTACCTTGTAAAATTAAGAGTTCTATACGTTCTGGAATGTTTTTTGAAAAATTCTTCCAAGCAACTCTTGCCAGACCTGAACTGGTATAGGGTGCTAAATCCAACAGCAAGGGGTAATGATTTTTGGGGTCATAGGTCGGAGGTAAATAAACGGGACATTCCCGTATAAACGAATCTCCTAAAGGGTTTTCCTTTAGGAGGCCGCTTTTAATGACAAGGGTTTCTAAACGCCCTTTTATCATTGCCCAAGTGCACCAATTTTTTTCTCTTGATCTAATTTGTGACTTTTATGAACTTCATCAATAGCCTCCACAAAAATACCGATCAGCAAATTAATGAAGGAAAAAGCCGTAGCAAATAAGAAACCAATAAAGAAAATCCAAGACTCTGGCATGACAGCAACAATAGGCTTTGTAATATTTCCAAAATCATCAAAAAGCATCAACTGGAATAGGCTAGCAAAAGAGATACCAAGAGTTGTAAAGCTATCTCCTGGTGCATTTTGAAAGAGGTAATACCCAGCAATTGAGAACGCATAAAACACAATGGACAAAATCACAATACTACTAACAATGCCCTTAAAGGCATAAATTAACGCCTCAACAAGCATTTTCATTGTTGGGAAAAAGACAATGATTCTAAAAACCATCAAAACCCGCAAGGTTTTTAACAAAGCCACATCAGCATTATATCCAATAACAGCAGCCGTCACGACCACAAGATCAAAGGTATTCCAGCCATAATCGAAGAAACGTGTTCGAAAAACAATGACACGTAGGGCGATGCTAATAGAGAGAATCGTTAAGACAATAAAATCTACCTGCTTAATAAGGGATTCATATCCTCTTACTAAAGAGGACTCAGCGTCTAAGCCTAAGATAACTGCATTTGTTAAAACTAAAAGCAGTAAAACAGAGTGCATAAATTTTCCTGTTAAAAACGCACCGAGCTTCTCCATATTAATTCCCTTTTTTTATTATTATTAAGGTAATGCTACACTGATTTTTTTTAAAATTAAATAGAAAAAAAGAAGTGGTGCCGCAGAGAAGGATTGAACTTCCGACCTCACCCTTACCAAGGGTGCGCTCTACCACTGAGCTACTGCGGCTAATAAAAAGATCTTGAAATAAGATACTTCTTGTTCTATAGGATGATTAGTAATCTTTCAAGGTGAATTCATGCTAAACAACGAAAAAAAATATTCCAACCGCGAAGAAGCCCTTGAGGCGCAAAAGAAACGTGAAGCAGAACGTAAAAAAGAAAAGGACGCTAAACTGGCACTCGCCCTGCGAGAAAACTTGAGAAAACGTAAGGCTCAAAAAAAGCAGCGTGATCAAATTAAAAAAGATTAATCGTATGTAGGGACGGTAATCGTTTGTTAATATCTTTATAATTATAATAACAACGTGTCATTATAAAAGGGAAGCATATGACTTTTTTCCATCATCAAGCATTTAGCAGAAATATTGGCTGGGTCTCTGAATATGAGCAACAAGCCTTGCGACAAAAAACTGTTGCCATTGGTGGCATGGGCGGTGTGGGTGGTGTGCACCTTTTAACGTGCGTGCGCCTTGGTATTGAAAAGTTTCACATCGCCGACTTTGACATTTTTGAGCTCGGAAATTTTAACCGTCAAGCTGGTGCGACCCTTAGCACCCTTAATAAGGAAAAAGCTGCGGCCTTAAAAAAAATGGCTTTGGATATTAATCCCAATTGTTCCATTAAAATTTTCTCCAAAGGTGTTAACGGGGATAATATCGTTGATTTCCTAACAGATGTTGATCTGTATATTGATGGCATTGATCTGTTTGCCATGGAAGCTCGTCGACTTATTTTTAACGAATGTCATAAAAAGAAAATACCGGCTGTGACAGCTGGTCCTTTGGGTATGAGCGCAGCTTATATGATTTTTACCCCTGATTCTATGTCCTTTGAGGATTATTTTGATTTTAAGTCTTGCTCGTCAGAGAGTGATATTGTTATCCACTTTGCCTTTGGTTTGGCGCCTGCTGGTTTGCACAGAAGCTATCTGATGGATGAATCTCGTGTCAATTTTACAGAAGGAAAAGGCCCCTCTACGATTATGGGATGTCAGCTTTGCTCCGGCGTTGCAGTAACTGAGGCCCTTAAAATTCTTTTAAAGCGTGGTAAGGTTTATGCTGCGCCCTATACACATCAATTTGATGCTTATCGAAACAAATACAAACGGGCTTATTTCCCCTTTGGCAATCGCAATATTCTTCAAAAATGCAAATTGAAATTAGCAAAGAAATTTATAGGGGATCTTTCTGAGCAATCTTATCCTTATAAAGATGATTATAAAGATCCTATCGATCGTATTCTGCACTATGCAAAATGGACACCAAGCGGCCACAATGAGCAAAACTGTACATGGGAGCGCCTGAAGGGGCAGTCTATTAAAGTAACGGCCCTTGAAACGACTTTACCGGTTAATAGACATGAAAAACAAAGAGTTACTCTTAATATGTTGGGGGTATTTTTAGAAACTTTACAGCAAAGCGCCCATTTTTTTGGCTATAAACTGATTATGAATAATGACCTTAAAAAAGAAGAAAAATCCTACGTTCTGAGTCTAAGCTTCCAAAAATTAAGCAAACCCGTTGATAGTTTGGGGAACTTTATAAAGGCTCGTTTTACAGATCGACGTCCCTTTAAATTAACAAAACTCACAACGGCACAAAAAAAGGCCCTGGAAGCTTGCCTCGATGAAAATTACACGGTGTCTTGGCGAGAGACAGTTGCTGAGAAAACTCAAGCAACCCATCTGAATGCAAAGTCTATGAAACTAGAGATACAACATCCTCTCTATTATGAAGAGTTGCAATCGGCCATAAAACTTAACAGCCAATTTAGTGCGAAACGTATTCCAGATAAATCTTTTAATTTTAGCCTGTTAACGCGATTTATATTAAGAAAAGTGCTTCCCGATAAAAAATTGTATACAACAATGAGTAAATTTGGTGGCTTTGTTATGCCGATCATAGAGACAAGCCTCATTCCTGATATGTGTTCTGGTGCACATATTCTTTTGACTCGAAAAAAAGAAGACGTCAAAGATTTGAAGTCTGAAAAATTTGAGGAACAAGCCATACAAGATGGTCGGATGATTCAGCGCTTTTGGCTGACAGCCACTTCTTTAGGCTTGGTTTTACAGCCCACTTTTATTCAACTCGCCTTTAGTCGCGAGCCCAAAGGGAAAACTCATATTGGTAATACACCTAAATTTAAGGAGGCTCTTGAGTCTATTAGGAAACTGTTTATCAAGACCAATGATATAGAGCCTGAAAGGGCAATGTTTGCAGCTCGTTTGGGTTTTCCAAAGGATAGGCGTGTGTACTCTCGCTCTACTCGCCGTTAAAAAATTCAAGTTTTTACTTGAGAAAGCTTCGCTTTGTTTTTTTTATTAAATAATAAAAGCTATGCCAAGCCATCAAAAAGGCTTCCTTATAGCTAACTGGGAAAATCGAAATAAGTTGAGTTCCCCTAATGAAATCTGGATTTACTTCTTCAAAAAAGCCATTATAAGATTTTAAGGTCTCCTTAGAAGCATTGTGCATGAACTTTCTTTTCTTGAAATTACTCACAATAGTCACGTCACCTTGGGTCGTATAATTCTTCGGCCCAGCAATTTCATGGGCAACGGTATCCATGACTGATAAGACTTCTTGGGGTGTTTTTTTATCTGGACAAGGGAAATGCTGAGGGAAACGTTTGCAAATATTGTAAGCTTTAGGGGTTGTCATAAAGCAAGAAAAGTAAACTTTCTTACCAGGAAATTTAATTAATGTTTTTAGATAAGCTTGAAATATAACATGGGAGAGGAAATTTTGACGTTGATATTTTTCACAAAAAACCACATTACCAATATAAACAATAATATTTTTTTCATGTTGGATCCATTTAATAGCAACGGTTCCTATAATCTCATCGTTTTCTTTCTCAGAGAAAACATAAACAAGATCTCGGGCTTCTAAATATTTTTCTGCCTCCCCTATTTCTAAATCAAAAAAAGAACGATGTAGTTTGCATATTTTATTTTTTAATTTTTCTTGAAGAGTAAGTGGGTTATGCTGTGTGATATCAATCATTGTCTGAATCCTTACACTAGTAATAAGTATTTACTATAACTAAAAAACGTTAATTTTTAGTTTAATTATGATTTTTTTAGTTTAATTTTTGAGTTTTTATTTTTATGATTACAATTTATATTGATGCTGATGCCTGCCCCGTCAAAGATGAAGTTATTAAAGTGGCAAGCCGCCACAACTTACCTGTTTACATGGTAAGTAATGCCTTTTTACGTAATGTTTCAGGTCCCCGTGTGCAGTGTATTGTGGTCTCTGAAGGGGCCGATGAGGCTGACGATTGGATCGTAGAGCACATCCAAGAAAGGGATATTTTTGTAACTGCTGATATTTTGTTGGCAGAGCGATGCATTAAAAAGAAAGGCTCTGGCTTAAAACCTACGGGAAAAGAATTTACCACTGAGAATATTGGCTCAACGGTCGCCATGCGCAACTTAAGCACTCACCTAAGGGAAACAGGGGAAATTTCGGGACACAATAAAGCCTTTAGCAAAAAAGATCGCTCTACCTTTTTACAAACCCTTGAGACTATTATTCAAAGATTAAAGAGGTAAGTGAATGGTTACCTTAAGGCCACCATGGCTATGAGATTCATCCAAGAAAATTGACCCTCCATGGGCTGTGATAATATCTTGGCAAATAGAAAGCCCAAGACCATAGCCTCCCGTTTCAATGTTTCGAGATTCATCTAGGCGCACAAAAGGACGAAAGACGTCTCCTCGACGGTCTTCAGGAATGCCAGGACCGTCATCTTCAAAGACTAAAGTGATCATTTTAGGTGTTATACTTCCTTGAAACCAGACATTTCCACCATAACGCAAAGCATTAGAGATAATGTTTGTCAGAGCGCGCTTCATGGCATAGGGTCGCCAAATGACAGCGACATTCTCAAGGTTAGAAAAAGAGGGGAGAGATAATTTATCTTGGGGGAACTTTGTAAATAGCTCTCTCAGGAATTCATCTATGCGAATTTCTTTTTCCCGCTCAGCCCCCTCTCCCTTCGCAAAGTTGAGGTACTCCTCAACCATTTTCTTCATCTCTTGAACATCTTCTAAAAGCGCCCCCTTTTCTTCACAATCTTTCAAAAGAGCAAGCTCAAGCTGCATACGTGTTAAAGGGGTTTTAAGATCGTGTGAAATTCCGGCAAGCATTTCTGTTCGCTGGGTGATTTGTTTGTGAATGCGTTCCCGCATTTTATTAAAAGCATGACCAACCCGCCGCACTTCAAGGGCGCCAACAGGTTTATAGTGACTGACATCTCGCCCTTTACCAAATTCCTCCACCACATTAGCAAGGGATTGCAAGGGTCGAACTTGGTTACGCATAAAAAGAATGGCAATCAAGATAAAAACTAAGGGAGCTCCAATCTCCCACCAAATCAAAAGAGAAGTCGTTTTTGGCACAAGGTACTTTTTGTTAACATCGAAAGTATAGAGAGATTTTGCGCTGGCTACTTGAATGCTGATATGTCGCTCAAAGGCACGAAAGCGATAAGGATATTTAATTTTCTGCGAAAGAGCTTTTTCTAAAAAATCATCGGTCCATTCATTGATCCATTGACTTTTACCCAAGATATTTTTTGAAAAACCATTTTTCAACGGAGAGCGTTTAACAGAGATAGAGTGATTTTTTCGAGCAAATAGTTGAAGCTCTTTAAAGAAATTGGGGCGCCCGTCTTCAAAATCAGCTATTTCAACCAGAGAAGAAACATTTCCTGCAATGCCTTCCGCCAACGTTTCTGTGGTTTTTGACCAATGACGATCCCAAAAAACAATACCCGTTACGAGCTGAATCAATAACACAGGTGCAATTAAAATAGTTAATGAACGTGCTAATAATGTTTCAGGGAGGAATTTTTTCAACCGTTTAAAGGGGTGAAAGGAAGGGATAGTCAGTCGGGCCATAGGGCATATCCTTTGTGACGTACAGTACGCAAGTATTTGGGCTGCCGAGGATCGCTTTCAATTTTTTTGCGCAACCGCGTGATTTGGACATCAACGGTTCGGGGGCTTAAACTCACCCCGGAATTATCGGCAAGTTCATCCCGTGAAAGAGCCTCACGTGGCCTTTGTGCAAAAAGAGAAAGCAGACCGGATTCTGCAGAGGTTAAATGAACAATTTCTTTTTGAGCATTTTTTAATGTCTGGCTTGTTAAACAATAGGACAAACTGCCAAAGTGGAGATCTTTTGTTATGTCGATAAAACGGGGCTGTGCGCGTTCAATCAGCTTTTCAATGCGCAAGACAAGCTCTTTGGGCTCAAAGGGTTTCGCAAGGTAATCATCGGCTCCACACTCAAGTCCCTCAACCCGTTCTTCTCCCTCTCCAAGAGCTGTGAGCATCAAAATAGGAAGGGCCTTATTATGGCCATCTGCACCGGAGTCTCTCAAGGATTCTGTAAATTCAATGCCAGATTCGCCAGGCATCATCACATCCAAAACCATCAGATCATAGGTCCCTTGGGTTAGTTTTTCCCGAGCCTGTGCTGCATGGCACGCCGTCTCTACTTGGAACCCATTTTCCGTTAAGAATTTCTTGAGCAGCGCGCGTAACCGTTCGTCATCATCCACAACGAGAAGACGCGGCAGGGGCGACGCAGAAAAGAAATTTTTAACATTATCAATCACTGTCATACTCACAATATTACAAGACAAATCCTAAAACCCCTAGGGGGAATCTTGGAAAAAATTAGAAAAATTTAGAGAGTATCAGGAGGAATAAACACTTCAGTACAGGTTTGCGCTCCTCTTTCCTTATTTCGTTATAAAATAAACTGCTTTTTGAGGTGGGGCCTTATCAAGAGACTTGATTAGTTACCAAATTTATAGTGCAGGCCAACTAAGATGCGGTTATCTCTGGACTCAAATTTGGTCTTTTTTGAAGACGTTCCTTCAATACCGTGGGCGCTTAAAGTACTTTCAAAGGGAGCATTAAGGGCCATGGTGCTGGCTTCTCCAGAAACAGACCATTTCTTTGAGACGTCATATTGAAATCCAATCCCAGAGGCCATGGCGGTACGCCAATATCCTTGGTTTGAATCCGTAACGGTTCTGGTTTTAAGGGTATTTGCTCCCCCAAAATTCTCACTTTCAAAACCAACTTTTAAATAAAGCTTTGAATTCTCAGTAACATGCCCTCCAACGCGCATGGCCCCTGCTCGGCTGGACTCACGTAACTTGCGATGCAAAAGAGTTCTTGAGGGTGTCGTTTTAAACTTTTCATCCAAGCGATTCCTTGATTCAAGGGTAGCAAAATATTGCCCGTAACCCTCCGTTTCGACCTGCAAACCTTTTTCAAAAAGATCTCGGTTTAACTTAAGAGTAATCTTATCGGTAATTTTCTTTGTTGCCGCTCTCTCTAAAGAAGAGGTTGACATCGACAGGTTTAAATTCAAGGCACTTACTGTTTCTTTAGCTGCTTCACCTGACATCACAGCACCATAGGCCCTCTCGCAAAGGGAGGTGAGCAATAGTGTGCTCAAAATGATCCTGTAAATACCTGTTTTCATAGTTTTATTCAAACCTATTCCTGTTTACTACTTCTTCTTTAAAGAAGTTTATGATGGCGCAAATAGAGCATCACTTTCTATTATAGTAGACCTTTCCCCTCCCAAGGAAAACAGATAAAATTTTAAATATGTCTTTTATGATGATAAGTGTGTTGAAAAAAACACACCCTGCCTATAATATGTTGAAAGAAATAAAGAAATAAAAATGCGACCTTAGAGAGATACATGACCCCCCTGATTCTCATCCCAGCACGCCTTGCCTCAACGCGTCTTCCCCATAAAATGCTAAAAGGTATCAATGGGTTGCCTTTAATTTCTCAGGTTGTGAAGCGCGCCCTTGAAGCGGATATTGCCCCTGTTTATGTCGCGTGTGACTCCCCTGAAATCCAAGAGGTCGTGATGCAAGAGGGCGCAAAGGGAATTCTAACGGACTCTCGTCTTCCCTCAGGGTCCGATCGCATTTTTAAGGCTCTTCAGGAAGTTGACCCTCAAGAAAAATTTGATACAATTATTAATCTCCAAGGAGATCTCCCCAACATTTCTCCTGACCTCATCAAAGCCTCTCTGGATCCATTGCAAGATCCTTGTTTTGATGTGGCAACCCTTGGCGTTGAGATTCACTCTCAAGAGGATCTAAATAATTCTAATATTGTAAAAATTGCTTTAGCAAAGCGGGATACTGGCCGCCATGAAGCTCTTTATTTTTCAAGGGCTCCGATTCCAACGGGTCCAGGTCCACATTACCATCATATTGGTTTATATACTTATCGCCGCCAAGCCCTTGAGCGCTTCGTCATGCTGCCCCCTTCCCCCCTTGAGATACAAGAAAAGCTCGAGCAACTGCGTGTTCTTGAAAATGGGATGCGCATTGGTGTCGCTCTGGTAGATGAAGTTCCTTTAAGCATCGATACAGAAGAAGATCTGGAAAAAGCACGAAAACTTATGGCATCAATATAATTACATAGAAAAAAAGGGGCCTCTAACCCCTCTTCCTCCTTAATAACGCTTGTGACCTTCCCAACACTTAGAAACACATTGCGCCACTTTAACAGGGGCACCCATGGTAAATTTCTCACAATAACTTCCAGCTTTAAAGTTTAGGGAAGAGCCGTGATAAAGGCGTTGTGACTTACGACTATCATGGGCATAGGTCGTACATAAATTAATAGATCTGTTATTTAAAATCTCATAGGATATATTATTTTTTTGAATAAAGTCCTGATCAACCATAGTCCGAGAAAGAGGCTTTATTGTTAAGAGATCCCCGAAAGATTTTGGCAAGACACCTGTCTCTTTATACGTATGGTTAAAGGAATAATAAAGCTCACCAATAGCTTCTGCAAGCTTAGCATCTGCCCTATATTCTCTCATCAACCACGGAGGAGCTTGATAAAGAGCAAGACCAATACCACTAATGCTCAACAAAATAAAAGTCGTGGTTGTAAATTTTGTGAAGCCTCCCCCTATTTTATTAAGGCGTAATTCTCCCAGGGCGTAAAAGAGTACAAGAAGCGCTAGAATAATCGTTATAAGAGACTCAAGCAAAATTGGAAGTTCTGCATTTCCCGTAAAGAAACCAGAAATAATTTTAAGGGTTTCAAAAATCGCATTAATAGAGGTAATGCCTGCAACAATCCTTAGAATCCATATCCGCACGGGGCTTTGAAGATTAATTTTTCCTTGCTTGTAAAATTTCACAAACAAGATATTAAAGACAAAAATAAGGATAGCCATCACTAGAAGAGTGGCAGCCTTGGTTCCATACTCCAGATTTCCACTCCAAAAAGTCCAAGAAAGAGGAATCTCAAAATGGTCTTGAATGGTAAAAATCAAAACGGATTTAAGGGAGAAATAAATAGTGGTGATGAGGACAAATAAGGTAATATAAGAAAAAGTCGTCGTGAGATTGTTTTTTTCTATTTTTTTTGTAGTCATAATAAGGTTTTCCTTGTCTATCTAATGATTATAACATTTAATTTTATAGAAAAAAAGGGGCCGCTAAGCCCCTATTATTTATTAAATGAAACACTTTTTAGGCAGGATGCCCCTGACGACGAACGCAGGAAAAGATCTTTTCAACCACATGGTGGCGAAACCAGAGACCAAAGCGTGTAAAACGCTTCAGCTTATAGGCTTTAACAACCTCCTCTTCCCCAAGAGAATAACCATTGATAAAAGGCAAATCCTGTTTGTCCACAGAAAACTCACTGGGAAGGTAATTGTTTGAGGGATTATCTGACGTTATGATACCCAGTTGCTGCATAAGCTCTGCTGCAAGTTCGCTACAAAAAACTGTTTCCGTATTGGGTTTATCATTACCATCTTTTAAAGATTTTAGAAGTTCTCCAATATTATTTTCATAAGATTTCCCATTGTTTGCCTGGATAAACTTTGTGACAAGTGCAGAGTCCGGCCCTTCTTCAGAAATGGTTAACAATCGACTGGTGACACCACCTGGGTAATTTGTCAAAACATCCGCCCAAGGGGTTACTCGGGTGTGGGGAAAAACGCCACGCAAAACTTCACCAGCGCCTCCCGTGGATTCAAAGCAATACCAAGAGGACAAATCCGAAACATCTAACGTTGCATCATGCAGCAAAATACCCACATGGGAATAGCGGCTTTCCGTTGCAATCTTAATCCCCATACTAAAGGGGTCAGTGCCACTAAAAAGGGCCATGCCGTGAATTTGAAATTCCATTCCATCCACTTCATCTTGAGTCAGTTCTATTGAAGCAAAAAGGCTGACCGTTGATGACAGGGTAAAGGCAGCAACAAGAAACCCGTAACGAATTTTTTTAATAATACGATTCATAAAAAATATCTCCTTAGATTAAAAGATGCCAAAGAAAACAACATCTGAAGTTATTGTTATGGCAATATCATTAAAAAAATATGATACTATTTATTTTATTGACCTTAACAAAAGGTTAATTATTGATTAAGGACTGACCTCCATAAAACCGAGCATCTCCATTTTTCTTGAATTTTAAAATGTAAATCGTTATATTCCGCTTATGAAGACTTATTATAAAAATATCACCATTGGCCCTTATGAACTGGACGGGAATGTCTTTCTCGCCCCTTGTTCCGGCGTGACTGACCTTCCCTTTCGCAAGGTTGTGAGGAAAATAGGTGCTTCTTTGGTGGTTTCCGAGATGATTGCTTCTCAAGCGATGATTCGGGACAGCAAACGCACGTTGAAAATGGTCGAAAAATGCCCGGAAGAGCACCCTGCAACGGTTCAGTTAGCGGGGTGCGAGCCTGCAGTCATGGCAGAAGCTGCAAAACTTAATGAAGATATGGGCGCCGATATTATTGATATCAACATGGGGTGTCCTGCGAAAAAAGTTGTGAACGGCTATGCGGGCTCAGCCCTCATGAAAGACCTTGATCTTGCGCGTAAAATTATTGAGGCCACCGTTGCGGCAGTAAAACTCCCTGTGACCCTTAAAATGAGAACCGGCTGGGATGACAACACCCGTAATGCTCCCGAGCTTGCAAGAATTGCCCAAGATTGCGGCATTCAGCTCATTGCTGTTCATGGCCGAACCCGCTGTCAACTTTATAATGGGCGCTCAGACTGGCCTTTTATCAAAACTGTCAAAGAGGCTGTCTCTATTCCCGTAATCGCCAATGGCGATATCATTTGTGAGGATACGGCTCTTGCGGCTCTTAAAGCTTCTGGGGCCGATGGTGTGATGGTAGGACGAGGCTGTTATGGCCGGCCATGGTTTTTGAAACAACTTCACTCTTTTCTCCAAACCGGTGAAAAAATTCCAAACCCTGCACTTTCTTTGCAAAAAGAGCTTCTCTTAGAGCATTTTGCAGATATAATAGATCATCATGGTGAAGATGTTGGCATTAAGATGGCCCGCAAGCATGTGAGCTGGTATAGCAAGGGCCTCAAGGGGTCAAATGACTTTCGGGTTAAGGTTAATCAATCTAAATCTAGCGCGGAAGTTTATGGGCTGATCAGTGACTTTTATGATGATGTCATGGAGAACCCTCTGAATAATAGCTAAGCGTAGCAGTTTTGCAGCCCTGACAGAAAAAGGTAAAGGGAGATCGTGGAAATGGAGGCATACCTTTAGTATGTGCGTCCCTTGATAAGTCGAATCTTTGCCTTTTTATCGCCAAAAGAGCCTTATGCAGAGGGTTCGATGGAATTTGAAACAATGAGCCGTAAGCCCGCGCTTACTTAACCAAGAAACCAAATGAATAGTAAAGCAAACAGTCAGTCTATGAAAAAACAAACAATCCCTTGCGCTAAAACCGTCGCCCTATCTGACCTCATTGAAGAAAAACTGCAAGAATATTTTAAAAATCTTGATGGTCAGCTGCCGGCCTGTTCCTTTTATTCTGAAATCATGGCTCAGGTTGAAAAACCTCTGTTAAAAGTTGTGTTGCAAAAAGTGAATGACAACAAAGTGCAGGCCTCTGATATTCTTGGTATCAGCCGCAATACTTTGAGCAAAAAACTAAAATCCTATAACTTGTAGTTTTTGCTTATAAATGTCTAAATTAGTGTCCCCACACCCTACCGTTACCATACACTCCTTGACAAAACGCGGAGAAGGCTTGGCATCCGTTGGTGATAAAGAGCTTGTGGTTCCCTTTACCCTCCCCCAAGAAGTTGTGGAAATTGAAGAACGCTTTAAAACACGAACACTCAAATGGGGTAAAATTCTTAATATTCAAAAACCCTCCCCGGAAAGAGTCGCACCACCCTGCCCTCACTTTGGCATCTGTGGTGGATGTTTGCTTCAGCATTTTTCTCCCAAGGTCTATCAATCTTATAAAAAAGCCCTTGTTACCAATGCTCTCAAAATATATGACATCGATATCTCTCTTGTGGACGAGCCTATTATTGTAGGGGCAGGACAACGCCGCCGTATTGATTTCATGGCTCGAAAGTGGGATGGTGACGTTAAAATGGGCTTCCATGAAGCCGAAATCAAAAAGCCTTTTAATCTCCACACCTGCTCTTTAATTCATCCCGATATCTTACCGCTTTTTGAGCCTCTGCGTGAGGTTATCACCCCTTTTTTAGAGAGGGAAAAGCTGATTCATTTCTTTGTTACCCGTGCTCAAAATGGCTTAGATGTTTTGCTGGCGGGCTTTAAAGAACCTTTAAGTGCTGAGTATGAAGGTGCTCTCATCAACCTTGCAAAAGGCCTTGGTATCATTCGCCTTGCCTACAAAGTAAAAAAGCGCGAAAAGATCCTACATTTTCAAGAGACCCCTACGGTTCGGTTTGGCAACCATGATGTTGAGGTTACAGCCTTTGGCTTCCTCCAAGCAACAGAAGCCTCTGATCAAATCTTTGCCCGCTTTCTTGAAAAGCATCTACCTTTTGATAAAACACCTCTTTCTATTGTTGATCTGTTTTGTGGACGAGGCACTCTTTCCCTCGCGCTCACAAAGCTGGGCCATAGAGTGACAGGCATTGAGTGCGATGGGCAGGCTTTACGCGCCCTGCAAAAAGTAGAAGAGCCTCTTTTAACAATTCAAGAACGTAATCTTTTTGAGCTGCCTCTAAAAAGCGAAGAATTTAAGGCCGTTGATGCTATCGTGATGAATCCCCCAAGGGCCGGTGCCGAGAAACAAGCCTCTGAAATTGCGGTCTCTTCTATGAACAATTTGGTTTATATTTCCTGTAATGCCGAGAGCTTTGCCCGTGACTGCGCCCTTCTTATGGATCATGGCTTTCAGCTTCGCGAAATCATTCCTGTGGATCAGTTTATGTGGACCCCCCATATTGAAATCATGGCTTATTTAGAAAGATAATTTTCTTTGAAATAAAGAAAATGAGAAGCTCCTATTTTGATTTTTAATGGACAGATATCTCACTAAAGCTATAATGAATGAATTGAAAACCATATGAGAATGAACATGACCCTATTGAAATCCCCTTTTGTGCTTTTTTCTATAGGTTTTTTTGTGCAATTGTCCTTATTTTGGCCAGGCATTCTCCAGTCGGATTCTATGGGGCAATACGCCATGGCACAAAGTGGCCTTTATACAGACCATCACCCTGCTTTTATGTCCTTTATTTGGCGGCACCTCGATTTTCTTTATCCGGGTCCGGGGCTTATGTTGACCCTTAATTTGCTGCTTCTACATAGTGCGGCATTTGTTTTTTACCAAGCTTTTAAAGAAAAACCTAAAGCCCTTACTTTCCTCATCCTCCCATGGATCCCAGGAGTAATCGTTTATGGCATTTTTATCATTAAAGATATTTCTTTTGCCTATTCCTTTATGTTAGTGGCAGCTCTATTGACTAAAGGGCACATGCAAGGTAAAAAACTTTCCTTCCTCGAAAGTCTTGTTTTTTTCAGTGTTTTATTTTATGGAACGTCTGTTAAATTTCAAGCACAGTACCTTGCCCCCCTCTTTTTAGGTTGGTATGTCTGGCATCAGTTTTCATCGTATAAATCTTTCTCTCTTATAAAAAAAAGTGCTTCCTTACTTATAATCCTAGGGTTGTTTTATAGCTCCTTAAATTTGGTGAATACGACGCTTGTTCCGCCAAAACAGCAAGATCACTCCTGGCAATTTGTTAAGCTTTTTGATTTAACAGCCCTCAGTATCAAAAATAAGGAGAGTTACATTCCAAAAGCAAACCAAGGCCCCCGCTATAGCTTTGAAAATATGAAAAATACTTTTCTTGCAAACCCGCAATTTTACTATGTTGACGACCTAGTTTTTCCTGATAACCCTGTCCTTGTAAAAGGGAAAACTGAAGAAGAGCGTCAAAAGCTTTGGAATCAGTGGGCTCGAACCGTTGCAAAGCATCCCATTGACTATATCCTACACCGTATGAAAAATTTGGCACCTGTTATTGGAGGTACACCTCAGTTTGACCTTGTAAGGAGCGGGCTGGATGCTTTTTTGATACCAGGGAGCCTCTCTTATAAAATTTCCTACTATGTGGCGCGATTTTTTTCTTTTCTTCTTGTGGCAGCTTTCCCAACATTTTTGCTGGGGCTTTTCTATTTATTTATATCCCTGAAATCTTTACGGAAAAAGAAAGAGGCCCTTCCCCTATTAATGATTTTGCTTGTTGCTTATGGTATGCCCGCCATTCTTTTTAGTTTTTCTATGGCGGGGACAGCACGTTATGTTATTGTGTCCCTTTGCCTGATTCACTCAACACACTATATGGCTTGGCGCTGTTTTCAAAAAAAAGAAAGTGAGTCTATAGCATCCTGATGAACACTGTAGCCACACCTCTTGAACCCCATCCCCGCTTTGCAACTCACCTTGTGGGGCATACCTCTCTTATTGCACATTTCAAAAGGGCCTATAAAAGCAACCGCCTTCCCCATGGTTTGTTGTTTACAGGTGCAAAGGGTGTTGGAAAAGCAACCCTAGCCCACCAACTTGCACGTGCCCTTTTAAGTCATTCCATGGAACACTTAGGAGAACCTCAGCTCTCTTCTTTAACCCACACTGACCATTTGTTGCGAGCGGGGAATCATCCCGATTTCATTGCCCTTGAAAAAGAATTAGATGATAAAGGAAAATTACCAAAGGACATTTCAGTTGAAAAGGCGCGCTCTATTGTGCACTTTTTCTCTCAAACCTCCCTCGAGGATAATTGGCGCATTGCTGTGATCGATAGTGTCGATGACCTGACCCCCAAAGGGGCTAATACCCTGCTAAAGATCCTTGAAGAACCTCCCCATAAATGTTTACTGATTTTAATTTCTCAGAACCTTGAGAGCGTTTTACCAACCCTTCGCTCACGGGCTCAAATCATCCAATTCCCGCCCCTCCTTGAAAAAGAGACACAAACAATATTTGAGGAAAAACACGTAAAGGACAGCGCCTTTTTGGCCTCTATTTCTGCGGGGCGTCCTGGCTTGGGACTTATGATTAATGACCTTGGAGGCCGTGAGTTCTATGAGGCTTTTCTAGGTGTCATGAAAGATCTTTCTGTGCAAGACTTACGGTCAACCTACACTTTTATTGAGAAAGCTCTTTTGAAAAATGCAACCCTTGCCCCTGATCTTGCTTGGCAGCACTTTTTTGAGTTCCTCAATCATTGGATTGCCCATACTCTGAGCACCGAACAGCGCACTAAAGAGCAAGGCCTCTTAAGCAAAAGGAGCCCTGATCAATGGGTTGAGTCCTGGTTTTCCATCCAAGAAACTCTGCGTACCACACATATTTTCTCCTTGGATAAGAAGCAAACTCTCCTTTGTATTTTCCATGAATTAGCCGGCTTACACCAACGATAAATTTAGCACCCAACCCATGAGTAAAAGATAAAAAATGAACCCGCCAAAAAAACCTTATTATATCACGACCCCTATTTATTATGTCAACGCAAAGCCCCATATTGGCACGGCTTATACCACCATTGCAGCAGATACTTTAGCGCGATTTATGCGCCTTGATGGTCGAGATGTAAAGTTTTTAACAGGCACAGATGAGCACGGTCAAAAGGTTGAGCAATCAGCCCTCAAAAAAGGTGTAACGCCTCAGGAATTTGTCGACGACATTTCCCAAGATTTCCATAAATTAGGCAATCTTTTTGGCTTTACTAATGATGCTTTTATCAGAACAACCCAAGAGCACCATAAAAAATCGGCCCAAGCTCTGTGGATGAAGTTGGTTGAGAACGGGCAAATTTATAAATCTACTTATAAGGGCTGGTACTCTGTACGGGATGAAGCTTTTTATAACGAGGATGAAATCGTTAATGGTAAAGCCCCCACAGGAACGGAGGTCACTTGGGTTGAAGAGCCCAGCTATTTCTTTCGTTTGTCGACGTGGCAGGATAAACTCCTTGAACTTTACGAAAACAACCCTGATTTCATTGCTCCAAAGTCTCGTCTCAATGAAGTCAAAAGTTTTGTTGCTAGCGGGTTAAGGGATCTGTGCGTCTCCCGCTCTAGCTTTAAGTGGGGCGTTCCTGTGCCCAATGATCCGGACCATGTCATGTACGTTTGGGTTGATGCTTTGCCAAATTATATCAGCAACCTTGGCTTTCCCGATGAAAATGCCCCTGATTTCAAGCGCTTTTGGCCAGAGGCAATTCATATACTTGGTAAAGACATTGTTCGTTTTCATGGTGTTTATTGGCCAGCCCTGCTTATGGCTGCGGGGCTTCCCCTTCCAAAGCGCCTCTTTGCCCATGGCTGGTGGACCCTTAATGGACAAAAAATCTCAAAATCCTTGGGCAATACCATCGATCCCTTTGAGGTGGTCCAGACTTATGGCTCCGATCAAATTCGTTACTTTCTTTTAAGGGAAGCGACCTTTGGTCGAGATGCAGATTTTTCCACGAAAACCCTCGTTGCTCGTATTAACTCGGACCTTGCCAATGATCTGGGCAA
>CAXBEY010000009.1:0-39447 GCA_963974885.1 uncultured Alphaproteobacteria bacterium | reverse complement strand
TTGCTAAATTGTTGATCCTTTGATGAGGCCTCCTTCGGCAAAGGGGCTAGTGTCACATCTTGCTCAAGTGAATAAGACGGGGTTCCTGAAATAAGACAAGCTAGAAAAACGGCTAAGGCACTCTTTTTAAACATTAATATCTCTTTATTGTTGAATCTATTTCTTGGGACCAGGCATCAATACCACCCACTAGACTTCTTACACTAGCAAATCCGAGCATCTCTAGCAATCGACAGACTTGAAAACTTCGTACTCCTGAATGACAATAAAGAATAATGTCTTTTTCTTTATCCAATTCTTCATAGCGAGCGGTCACATCTTCCATGGGAAGATGTTGGCAGTTATAATTTATTTTTGCAATATCACGCTCCTCCTTGTGACGAACATCCACAAGAATGAAGTCCTCGTTGTGATCCATCATTTCCTTGCATTGTGAAACAGAAATTAAGTTTTGTGACATTGTAAAATACCTTTAGTTTTTCTTATAGCTGAAAATCATCTTGGCTATTGAACCCCTTCAACCTTGGAGCAACCGCTTCAAAAAAAGATGTTTTTGTATAGGTTTTCCCAAAACGCTCATAGCGAATAGCCCTTGAAAGTTGACGGCTTGATGTCTCAAATAAGGGTTCATAGGCAAACAATTTTCCGCCTTCTTCCAGCTGCTCTAATATGGAAAAAGGTATATCAAGAACGGCCCCTTCGATAAAAATAATATCATAAGGCCCTTGAAGAGGAGCCCCCCCAACGATTTCCCCTTTCACAGCCTTAATATTAGAGGCCGAAAATTGCTCGATATTATTAAGTAACATCAAATAGAGTTCTTCATTTTCTTCAAGGCACACAACGGACTTTGCAAGATAGCTCAAAACAACAGCCCCAAAGCCCGTCCCAGCACCAATATGAAGAACGCGATGTTGTTTTGTAATATTGGCAGTTTGCAATAAACGCATTAAGGAGAAAGACGACAAAGCCTCCCGACCCTCAACAGGCAATGAGACGTTTTGATCACAATAGGACAGTGGAGTTGAGGGGGCTGGTATAAATTTCTCACGCCACACTTCTTCAAAAGCATGGAGCAACTTCCCATTGGTCAATTTATTGGGTAAAAATTGCCTAAAAAGCATATTTTCATGGGCCCGTTTAAAGTCTTTCACTGTATGGCCTTCGGTTCTAAAATCACAAAAATTAATATGTCCCTTTATTCTAACCTTAAAACACGCCAAGGAAAACAGATAAAAGGAAGAAAATATCCTCTACATTTACAACAAAAAAAGACACCTCCTAGACCTGATGGAAAAAGGTCAAGGGAGGCACAGAAATGAAACAAGAGGGAGGCGTAAGCGCGCCCGACATCCTATGTGTCTCGCGAAAATTGAGCCTTTGCTTTTTGGACGAAAAGAGCCTTATGTAGATGTTTCTATACTCACTCATATCCTCTGCAAAGAAGACCCCAGCGTTGTTAAATATATCTTTTTATTCATAGTATTCTATCCTAGCAATAATTATATTTATTTATACTATACAGAACTAAGGCGTGGTGGGATTAAACGCACGGGGAAGCCATTGGGGCTCTTGGCGGGGGGTTAACGCATAAACTTGCTTTCGGGCAGAAAACGCAATGACGCCGCCAAGTTTTTTAGAAAACAGGGGGCCATATTTTTCAAAGGTAGAAGATAGCTTTAAGGTTAGGAGCCTTGTGCTCGGCGGCGCATACAAACAATAATGAGACTTTAAGGGCGTGAAATTTGCCCGCTCGAGAACATCATACAGTTGATGACCCGTATAAGGTGTGCCGTACCCAAGGGGAGTTGTGGTTGTCTGAGCCCACGCAGAGCGCCTATTAGGCGCGATCACAAGCAGTTCCCCCCTATCACTCAAAACACGCCAACACTCCTCAAGAATTTTTTGCGCCTGATCTGAGTACTCTAAAGCGTGGCACAACATCAAGCGGTCAACGGATTTGTCTTGCAGGGGCCATTGTGCTTCTTCCACGAGGGCCGTTAAGTTTTTCTTATTTTTTGGCCAGGCCCGAGCACCTTGAGGCGCCGGCATCAGAGACAAAATACGTTCAGCCTCTCCCTCGAACAATCTTAAATAAGGGTGGCAAAAACCGTAGCCAACAACAACATCACCTTTAACATCAGGCCAAATTTTCTCGATTGTATCTGTGACCTTGCGTTGAACAAGTGCTCCAAGAGTCGATCCATAAAAATTCTTTAAACGCTCTGCATCCACCCACATAACAGGCCTATCCTTTTATCTTGCCATCAACGGTATAATCCACCCTTGTGCGCACAATTTTACCTTGTTTATACTCTGTTTCTGATCTCAAGGCGCCATTGGGGTAAAATTCTCGGTCTGTTCCCACTTTAAGGCCATCATCATATTCTTCGATTTTCTTTAATTTCCCATCGGGGTAGAATATTTTTTGAAATCCATGTTTTGTCCCCCGCACATACTCACAATTTTTGATCATATGGCCAAGCTTGTCATAATGCTCAGCAACACCTTGAGTTTCCCCATTAATTTTGGGAATTTTTGTCACAACGTTTCCTTGACTATCATAGTCAATCCGCAGTCCATTTGCCTGCCCCTCTTCATACATTGCCATGGCTGAAACACGGCCTTTCTCATAGGTTTCAATCACACCATGCAGTTTATCATTGCGATAAAAAACCTTGCGGGCCATCTCCCCCTTCATATCATATTCAATGGCAGGACCATCTTTTACATCATTAATGTAAGTTGCTTTCAAAGACAAAACACCACCAAGGTATAATTCACAAATCCCATTGCGCAGTCCATTTTCAATGACAAGTATTTCTTGTACGTCTCCCGTATCCTCATCAACAATCTTATGCACCCCATCATCTAGGGGCTTTTCAGCCTCAGCCTTGCGTTGGGCTTCTTTATCGGCAATAATTTTTTTAATATCAGCCATAATACGAGCCCCAATGACAAGGGCTGGTGCCACTGGTTCTTCATCGGGTTCAGGTGCTGAGGCTCCCTTAGCAGTCGCAGCAGCAGCCTCTCCTTGCTCACTTTCCCTATCACGGGCCAAAGTCTCAGGCATTTTTAAGTCCTCTTATGTAATAACAGTAAAGCTAGCAACGGTGAATGTTGTTGGTCCTGCCGATACCGTAAAGCTACCACCGGATGTCACCGTGTGCCCAGCACCATCGGTTAAGCTGAGAGATCCACCGGCCGTAATGGACGTGCCAGCCCCTGATTTCATACTAAAGGCAGACGCCGCAGTTTCACTAAAGTTAGCACCAGCCTCCATAGTCGTATTGATCGCAGAAATCGTTTTAAAGTCTTTACCCGCCGTAATATTCGTATTTTTACCAGAGAGCGTTTCGATCTTATCTCCCGCCGTCATCGTTATTTTGCCCCCCGCAACGACATCAATATCAGCGGCGGCATTAACTTTGATATTGGCGCCGGACGTCACCTCTATATTATTTTTTGCATTCACAAAAATATTATCTTCACAAATGATTGTGATATTACCCGTTACCGTTAAGTTATAGGTTTCCGTATAAGTTCCATAATAATGTCCTGTGACAGACTCTGTCTGATTTCCAGCCTCAAGGGTCAAGGTAGAATTTCCAGATTGAAGGGTTATAATACGATGCCCCTCATCGATCATAAGGCGTTGATTACCCTGCTTTAGTCGCGTTACCTCATTACCTTGATCTAATAATGTCCCTTTATTACCAAGGTCAATTTTAAGTTTCTTATCCCCTTCCTCAATACACATCAGATGGTTACCGGTGTGGATGTAGGTTTTATCGGTTCCCGTCACAATTTCATGGGTATTGTCTCCGGTTTCAATAACCTTATGACGGTTACCCGTAATGATTTTATGAAAATCATTACCTTCCTTTAAAACAACCTCACGATTTCCCTTAATGATAGTTTTGCGATCATTACCCTCTTTGAAAACCCGAGACATGGTTCCCTTATCGTGCTGGTATTCCGTTAGCCCTTCTTTGATGTACGTTGTATCCCGAATGGGGCCGTTGCCACTCATAAAAGATGTATAGCGGCTGCCCGTTGAGAGTTCCAAGATATCATCCCCCATACCAACGGGAAGGTCTTGCCCTTTAGGGGTAACCTTGGGCACAGCAGCCCCGCCCCCTTTCAAGAGCACATTGCGATCTCCATGGTCAAGCACAAGCCACTTGGAGCCTTTTTCAATATGCTTGGTTTCCGTTTCTATGGTGTAGCTATCGTCATCTTTTTCAGCACGCTTATAGACTTGCTCTTCGCCGGTCTTATCTTCAAAGCGCAGTTCATTAAATTTCTCTGGACCAGCGGGGAAAATACTGGATTTTGTCTTAAAACCACTTTTTGTTGGTGTCATTTCATCGGTAACACGCTCGGGTAAATAAGGGGGCATATTATCGGAATTATAAAGGCTTCCCGTTACCACCGGACGGCTGGGATCGCCATCCAGAAAGTTCACCATCACCTCCATGCCAATACGAGGCGTAAACAAGACACCCCAGTTATTACCGCCCCATCCTTGTTGTACACGCAGCCAACAAGAGCTTGTATCATCGTCGGGCCATTGGCGATCCCATTTAAATTGAACCTTGATGCGTCCATACTCATCGGTCCAAATTTCTTCACCAACGGGACCCGTTACAATGGCCGATTGAATACTCTCAATTTTAGGACGTCTCGTCTTACGAGGGGGGCGATAAATAACGGTATCGTCAAAGGCTTTAAATGTATTGCGATACAAGTAGTATCGCTCTTTTAAATCTCTCTCTTCATGTAAATCTCGTTCATTACCCGATTGAACTTCATGCACAACACGATGAATCACATAGTTTTTACCCATCATGTCTTGGCGGTGGTGCTTTGACAGTAAAAATGTACCGCCATTGGTAAGGTAAGGCGCAATTGACTCGCCGGTAATATATTTTTGCATCGCCTGAGCTTCTTCAAGGCGCAGCTTTATTAAAGCCTCTAAACGACCTTGTGCGGGGATATCTTCGTGGTCTACCTGCCCTGGATACTCATACAAATCCCCCACTAAGGTTTCCTCAACAGGGCTCGACATAGACATAGAGTA
Source organism: uncultured Alphaproteobacteria bacterium (assembly GCA_963974885.1). Taxonomy (GTDB): domain Bacteria; phylum Pseudomonadota; class Alphaproteobacteria; order Caedimonadales; family UBA9215; genus UBA9215. The sequence continues at coordinate 34,364 of CAXBEY010000009.1, read as the reverse complement.
TAAATCCATGCTGGCTGTCTTCATGTTGTAATCGTTGGCCCCATGGGATAAAGAGGCAACTCTTTCGCTAAAATCACATTTATAAAGGGTATTTAAAAGAGGCATCTCTGGCGAAGAGTCATCATAGGAAAGATCCGCACTCCCCACACAAGGCCGAAAGGCCGTTGGGGCATCTCCTAAAACAAGGGTGTGTTTTCCTTGCTCATGTTTGAAAAAGTAAAAAATACCTTCTTCTTCCATCAAGCGTGAGACAAAATCAAAATGCGTCTCGTTATATTGCACACAATATTCTCGAGGAATTTGACCACAGGTTGTGGTTTGGATGTCGACATCTGTCACCCCATGTTCCGTTAAGACCGTTTGAATAATATCTAGGGGTGTTTCATTTTGGAAAATACGGCAATCACTGGAAAGGGTTAACAGCCAAAGCTTAGGGTAGACCTTTAACTCATACCACGTGACCTCACTGGCATTGGGATCTGAGGTTGCATACTGCATGAAATGCCCCACAATTCCATGAAAAAAACGATCGCCATCCTGGAGCTTAATCGCAAACGTTACTTCTTTTCCAACAAGACTATCAAAGGGAATATCGGGGGAGGGTGACGCAACATGAGCCTCAATAACAAAAAGCTCGTCAATCCCTTCTTGAACTTTCAAACGACGCATATTCAGCAAATCAGGGTCACCCAAAGGGTGGTCAATGGTGATAGTGGCGTCAAGCTGGGTTATCTGTGTTCCTCTTATTTCTGACATTGTTAGAAAGCAACCTCCAGATCATAATGAGCGCCGGCAAAGGAGCCGCCGTTGAACTCATTAAACCCACTGTTTTTAGGGGGTTTCTTGAACTTAATTTTAATCCCCCCTAGGAAAGATTCCCGAAGCGCGTTAAATCTTTTACTATAATCTAGGTCTAATTGGGTGAGGCGTATATAATTTCCCTCTCTTTTGACCAGGGGATTAAGTCCCCGAAACTCTGGCTTATAAATTTCATCAAAGTCTTCCCCTTTGACAACGCTATAAAAACGAAAGGGCTGACGGCCCTGCACCAATAACCCGTGAATAATTTTGTCCTTTGCCTGCATGAGTTTTTGCAAGACAGCCTTATCAACACCAAAGCGAATTTCCTTCACGCTCAGTATTCCTAAACCAACGGCCCTCTTCATAGCCGCCGCAACCCAACGATTCACCACGTAATTTTGAGGAGCCCCCCAATACCGTTTCGTAAAATAAAGGGACAAGTTTCCTAATTTTGCAGCAGACTTTTCCGTAATAAAAAACCATTTTCCCTCTTCAAAACGTAAATCATCCATAATTTGCCTAATTTCCTTAAGGGTTAACAGCTTAAAGGAATAAGCCAATCGCAAAGTCATTTCGATCTCAATGGCCGATAAAAAAGGTGGGTTTTTATAAAGAGCCGTGAAGCGCTGATCAAGGGGGTCCACATCGGCAACTGAAATGCCTGCCTTCATTAACCATGGTTCAAGGCCGACGGCTTTTAAATAGGACGTATGGGCCGCCAAATAATAAGGACGGTTAGAGTTTTTAGGTCGTAAATACAACGTACCCTGATGTGAGAAAACAGAGTGCGCAACGGGCTCAAGCATGCCTGCCAACTGCTCTTTAAAGGGGCGTTTAAACCGTTTTAAAATAACATAGACCCCCAAAGCATGATCAAATAAGCTGTAGGCTGGAAGGGACCTGAAATAACGACTTGGGCCCGCATTATCAATAAAACGCATACGCTTTATCGCGGGGTGATTAAGCAGAGCCTTGACCAGATTATTATCCAGAGCCACCTCTCCATAAAGAGACTTAATGGTTGGCTGCGGGGGTTTTTTCTCAAGGGGGGCCGCCTTTATCATTAAAGGCAGGCATAGCAATGCAAAGAGAAAAAAAAGAGTGTGCATTTTTCCCTTTTGCCTAAGAATTATATGCCTAAGAATTATATGATTGTGATGATCTAACAAAGCAACCTCATCCTGCGTTTTTACCAACCCACTTTTTCTAAGTGCAAATCTTTCTATAGTGTGCCACAGGATTATCAAATTGCAAAATCACAAAGCGCTTCTTTTTTTAAAAAAAATAAATAAGCCCCCCCTTTTTTAAACCAAAAAATCCCTTACTTATCATAAACTTGACAATTGATTGATTGCATTTTAAATAATTAATTTTTTTATTTAATTCATTTTAAACAATTCCTTTAAGATTTATTATTAAAAGAGATTTACTTTTAAAATATAGACCATAAGAAGTAAAAAGGGAGATTAGGATAATGAACAAAAAAATCATCGTCACATCACTGGTTATTGTTGCCCTAGCAAGTAGCAGTAGCTTTGCAAACTCTGTGAAAAAGGGCCCTCCTAAACCTGAGACGACAGAAAACAACCCGCCTCTCCCCCAACACCCTCTTACCCTACCCTTTAACGTCACCCTAGCCTTTGATAAAATTTCCGATGATATTGTGCGAAACTATGAAGCCCGTCGCAAAGTCATTGCCGACAGTGAAGCCCTAGAAAAGGAAAGGGGTCAGCTTCAAGCCTCCAGAGAGCGCTTTAAAAAAGAACCAACGTATATATTAAGCGGCAAAGTTTAAAAAAGAGGGTCCTCCTCAAGAAGTTCTTGTGGAACTGGGTGCTCAGATCGTTTATAGTGCCCAAATGTTAGATTTTGATTGGCGCACCTTAGAACTTGAAAAGAAGGACACTCGCTGCTGCGATCACCTTGGTTGTGACCAAGAGGGGCTTTTTCCTGCGCCTAAAAGTGTAAAGAATTTAACATCACGGTATTATTTTTGCCTGGAACATGTCAAAGCCTATAACGACCAGTGGAACTACCTCGACCAAATCAGAAGCACTGGGGCACAAGAAGAAGAGGCAAAAGACGAGGCCTTCCATCATCCTTTCAAAAGACAGGGGAAGCCTTTTTCACGCTTCTTTCACCAAAACCCCCATGACCCCCTTGGTATGCTTGGCGACGATGAAGAAAGCACTTACACTCTTCCTCCGACTCAAAAAGTCTTTTCTCCAAAAACAAAAGAGGGAAGAGCCTTTGTAACCCTAGATCTATCCTGGCCTTTTACGGAAGCAGACCTTAAACAAGCTTATAAAACCTTGGCTAAAAAATATCACCCTGACCTCAACCAAGAGGACCCCTCGGCCATTGAAAAATTCCGAGCTGTCAAAGAATCCTACGAGCTTCTTAAAATACTCCTTTAACGCCTTTTCAATGACAAGCTGTAAAAACAAGATAATAAATTCATAGTCTATTAATAACTCTTTGATATTGTCAATAATAGGAATAGTTAGGAATAGTAAAGGGATTAGAATATGATATCACCTAAAATAAGCCTTACGATCTTGAGCCTTACAGCCCTCGCCTTAGTCATACCAAATCACAGTTATGCAAAAAAACAAAGTTGCACGGACTTTGAAAAACACTTCAAGGAGCTGGCAACCCTAGAAAAGACATTTTCAACTCTCAAACGGCAGAAATCGGGAATGGAAGGATCGTCTTCCCTTATCAAAGAAGCCGGGACAGATTTACTGGACCTTCGCGTCCCTTTGGTGGCATTGGACCCTCAAAAAGAACGCTCAAATCACCTGGCGAAATGCCAAAGCGCCTCAGAAAAATTCATCCAAGACCTGCCTGATGCCCAAAAGTCCCTAGCGGAGCTTAAAGCATTTGGGCCTATGCTCGGTTAAGCAAAAAAGGGTAAACAAAAAGCAGTCACCCCGACAAAATTCTTATTAATTTCAACCCCACAAAAAAACCAGATATAGAATCTTTTTTTACATCAGTTTTTGGTAAAACCCTTGGGTATTTGCAAATATCTTAAAATGACTAGAAAGGCTCAACAAGGACTCTCCATAGCCTAAAATTAAATAGCCATGGGGCTGCAAGGATTTTTCAAAATTCTTAATAATTTTCTCTTGCAAGTCCGGCGTCCAATATTTTAACTGGTTGCGGAAAACAATAACATCATAAGCTTCTTTTGGAAGCTCCGAGTCATAAAAGTTATTATATTGAAAAGTAATGAGCTCTCGCACCTCGCTTCGAATCATATACTCATCTCCATTCTTTTTTAAGCCCTGTCCATAAAGCCCAAAAATAATATCATCGATAAGGTCCGTATCAAAGGCAGCGGTTTCAGCTTGTTGAAGAGATAAGTTATTTGTATCCGTTGCGTGGATATGAAGCTTCCACTCTGCAAGTTCCGTTCTGTGCGCATTCAGCAAAAGAGCTAAGCTATAGGCTTCACAGCCCTCCGCACAACCTGGCACCCAAATAGAGATTTTCTTTTGGCTGCTATTTTGATTAATCAGTTGGGGCAAAAGTGTGTTTTCAAAGGCTTTATACATCCCAGCCCCCTCAAAAAAGGAGGGGTGCGCCCGTAAAAGAAGAGATTCTATGGCGGCAATAGATTTCATATTTCCCTTAAGAGCGTGCTGAATAAGATCATTTTCACCTTCTAGGCCTAGCTCTAAAGCCACTTTTTTTAATCTATGGAAGCTCTCAAAAACCATTTCTTGAGAAAGGCGAGCTTGGCGCTCTTTATTAAAAAAGGCAGCACACTCTTGGGCGGGACCATCTTGCTGAGTAAGGGGGCTTTGAAGGTCTTGATTTTGCGACATAAGCGCCTTCCTGTTTATTTCTATATATGATTATATATAGAATATACTTTATTTATTATTAACAAAAATAGAAAGACTAGAAAATAAAGAAGAATAACTTTAACTTATTGTTTTTTTTATAAAAAAACCTCCCCAAGAAAAACAAAGGGAGGCTTTAGGGCAGAGGATTCCGCAGAACGTCAGGAAAGCTTTTTAATTGCTATCTCCTGCACCCCCTTTACCAATTGAATCATAGCTTTTGCGGCTTGTGTTATCTGGGTCAATACCAACGGTACCGGGTTCAATTTCTACATTAGCCCCCTTTTCGACTTTTGCTAAGCACTCACTCATCTCACGGCTACTGAGGGAATAATTGGCTTCACAGTTGTTGCTCCAGTCCGTGGGATGGTGAGACTCACAACCGGTTAAACAGGCCAAAGAAGCCATTGAGGCCACTGCAGTTACTGCGGAAAGGGTAAAAGTTATTTTTTTCATGGAGATAATCCCTCTTTTTCTAACGAACGATATTATTCCTTGGTAGAATATGGATATAAGGAAAAACTGTCAATGAGCTTTCGCAGCTTTGTATAAGTTCAGCTAAAAAAAGAGGAATGTGGGGGCACAACCATATACAGGGCAAAAGGAAGGGGATTAATGGTAGCGAAGGAGGGACTCGAACCCCCGACACGCGGATTATGATTCCGCTGCTCTAACCAACTGAGCTACTTCGCCAAAAGTGGATAGGGTAATAAATAACCTCCTCTTTTTATAAAGTCAAGTCTACAGTCTGCAAAAGTTACATGCACCAACCCTCAATACTAAATTAACGATAAATTAAACTATTTATGAAATACTAAAATAGTATAACATAATGGAGTTATTAAATATGTCTATATCATCAACTAATAATATTAAACTTGGGCTGCGTTTTATTAAAGACAATTTCTTCGGCATTTGGTCAATGACTCTCAAGGTCATTTTAAGCGCCCTCCCCTTGCTGATCCCCCTAGGGGTGCTCATGGTAACAATGTTAGTCCCTGAAAAGACATTAGCAGCAAATCTCAGCGCGCTGTCTGCGGGCGATATAACCATAGCAATTACAGTCTCCCTCCTGCTTCTTGCCTTCCCGTTACTGGCTCTCTCTGCCATGGTGGTCGCCATTGTACGCAGTATTGTTTTTAATGAAAAACTCAACACGGCTATTTTTTCAAAGCTCTTTGATAAAAAGACTGTACGGGTTTTGGCCGCAATCCTTTTAATTGACCTTGTGATTCTTGCCTCCGTAGTCATTATTATCGGAATAGCCCTCCTTTTATCAGTTGGCTCTCTCTTTATCCCTCTGTCAATGAACCCAATGGCCCTTATGATGCCCCTATTCTTTACGATACTCGTACTCATCCCTGTGGTCACTTACCTGATTGTTCGCTTTTCCCTTATTCCCATTGGGGTTGCCGTTGGCGATATCCAATCGATTTCAGAGGCCCTTCCTAAAACAAACGGTCACCTTTGGAATGTCTTTAAGGTTCTGGTTTTAGCAACCCTGATCTCAATAGGCCTTCAACTCATTATGGAAATCCCAACCCTTTTACTAAGCGAGGGCAATGAAATCGTCACCCTCATTGGCATAACCATTATGGTCGTTTTCCTCATTATTATAGTCCCTATCGCTCAGATTGGAACCACTGCCCTATCCCATCTGTATAAAAAAATCAGATAAAATCAGGCTCTCCATAAGACAAGGCCTCCTTTCTCAAGGGGGTTTTCCTTTTTAAAAATCATCACCATCCTGTCCCTGTTTATAGGTCCTCCCTGCCTTTTTTACGATGCGATCAAATTCCGTTTCCTGGCGCGGTGCTACTTTTTCAAAATTTGTGATGTATCTTTGTAATCGCCTTTCATAAACAGGTAAGCGATCCGCAAGATCAAGAACACTTTGAGGGGGGGGAGGCGTCCCTTCTTTCAAAAAGGTCGCAAGAGTCACAAGGTCATCATAAAGATATTTCCAAGCTCTCTTGAGGGCCCTCACTTCTCCCGAGAAATAATCTGTCCCTTTCAAGGTCTCCTTAACATCAACCCCTTTATAAAGGGCCTGCTCAAAACTCTCTTCGCCCTCAGGAAAAGCTGCCAGTGCTTTTTCTAGCTGTTCCTGATGCACAAGATAAATCATCAAGTTGCGATTTTTCCAAATCCGTAATCTTATGGCAAAAGCCCCTTCTTTTTTCTCATCGGCCCCTGAGGGCAAAGACCCAAAAGGAGAAAGGCAAGGAGAAAAGTCAGACTCCCCATAATCAAAAAAATGCTCAGCATCAGGAGAGTCTTTTTTTGACCATGCCTTTACTGCCGGCGTCACCTTCAAAGTCTCCTTAACCTCACCCTTTTCCCCTTCTCCAACAATCACGATCACTTGAATACAATACTCCTTATAAGCGCTAGTTTCCGGTGTTCGAGGACTTGAGTTTGATGACGCAGCCAACCCAACATCAAAATGAACAGACCTCTTTAAGAGCTTTTCGCCAATGGCTAAAACAGCCTTTTTCATTGCAGGGTTTAAGTCTGTTGGTGGCTCTGTCAACTTTGAATCGCTTCCATGGGAAAGCGACGACCCTAAAAAGGCCGAAAAAATAATGAAATAACGTTTAAACATAATATAACTCCCTTTATTTCAGAACCCTCCCTTGAGGGTTCCCCTTTTAATGAGGACAAAAAAATCACCCGACTCTTTACGATCCGGGTGATTATTACATTCTTATCAACTCAATAAAATTAATCTGTCATATTATTTTTAAAATGTCAAATTTTTGACTTTTTAGACAATAGGGACTATCTATATTATACTCTAATCAGGGGAAATACTTTCTTTTAGCTGCCGATAGAAAATAGCAAAGAAGTGCTGTGTAAATTCCACAACCTCTGAATCATTAGGGGGACCCGGCACCAAAAGCTCATATAACGCCCAGTACTCATCATCAAACTTCAATGGGGAGGAGCGAACAAATAATTTCACGCCTTCAGCTTGCAAGTCCACGAACACCGAAGGGCCGGCTCCCTTTTGAGCAACAACTTCGTAGGTTCGTTCGTGAAAAACACGTTGCCCTAAGGGACTATCCGTGCGCAAAGGAAGGAGGCTCTTATAAACATCGTCACATTTAGCAGTCACATCAAAACAAACATAGCGCCGCGTGTCTGTTTTATATTGACGCTCTACATCGGGTCGTTCATCTGGTGATGCAAAAAATTCTGTTAATATTCTAGCATCTGCCTCTTCATCAAACGGCAGAATAGTAGACCCCCCTGCGCTTCCCATAAATAGGGTCATCACAAGGCCTGCAATAAACGCGCCCCTCTTATATGTTTTGTTTTTCTTCATGTTTTTTCTCCTATTTTCTTATTAGCCTAACTTAAAATAAAAAAACTTAAAACCCCTTCTCGTGGACAGGACGTAAATAATTGTTGTCCTAAAAAGTCCCTTTATTTGACTTTTTCAAATAAATATGTAAGCATCTAAAAATCAAGGACATAAAAGTGTCAGCGCACTATAGTCTTTCTGAAGTCTTTCTGGCCTTGATACGTTAAGATTAAAAGTGGTTTTAAAAGACTTGTTTAAACTTTCCTGCAGGAAGATCCTTTTAGAATTTTACATCGCTTTTTAATCAAAGCACCCGGAGCGCGCTCCCCCCTTTTAAAGGCTTTCTATATTGGACGTTTTTGAGTCTCAAAGGTTACCTCACTTATAAAGTGAGTTCCCCGAACAAGGCAAAGGCATTCCCAGAAAGTTGCCCAATGCCCCCTTCTACGTTGATATAAATTCCTGAATTTTTCACGGCTCTTTCCTAAAATTTAAGTTAAATTCTTTTCTCTTATTTCAGCAAAGAATATTTATCTTTTAAGCTTAATTGTGTACACTAGACCTTGTAAAGCAATAGAGCCCATGACCCTCTTTCTTAGAAGCCTTTTTTTGATTCTTTTCGTGGTGACGGTTGGGCAACCAAACGCAGCACTTTGTGCAAAGAAAAAAAGAAAAGGGCCTGTTTACTCGGCGATTGTGATTGATGATTATACGGGAACCATTCTTCATAAAACCAATGTAGATGCCCGAACTTACCCAGCCTCTTTGACCAAAGTCATGACCCTTTATCTTTTGTTCGACGCCCTTAAAAAGAAAAAAATTACCCTCAACACCAAGATGAAGGTCTCTCAACATGCCTCCAATCAAAAACCGTCGAAACTTTGGTTAAAGCCAGGAACGACCCTCAATGTCAGAGATGCTTTACTGGCCCTTACGGTTAAATCAGCCAACGATGTCGCGGCTGTCGTGGCGGAACACCTGGGAGGAAGCGAGAGGAAATTTGCTGACCTTCTGACTAAAAAAGCCCGAGCCCTTGGGATGCGTCACACAACCTTTAAGAATGCCTCGGGTATGCCAAACCGAGGCCAAGTCACAACGGCCCGAGATATGGCAACTATGTTTCGGGCTTTACATCGACATTTTCCCGCTTATTACCGCTATTTCAAACATAAACATTTTACCTTTCGAGGGCAGAAATATCGTGCTCATACAAGACTTTTAGGACGCTGCCACGGTGTGGATGGCGTTAAAACAGGGTTTATTAATGCCTCTGGCTTTAATTTGGTTGCCTCTGCAAAACGGCAGAATACACGGATTTTTGCCGTTGTTATGGGGGGAAAAACAGGCGGTTGGCGGGATAAACGCATTGAAAACCTGATCAATAAATATTTTCCCCGCGCTCTGACACTGAATAAAAATCGCCGAAAGGGCGCCCCTCAAAGACAAGCTCCTCAAAACGAGATGTTATGGGTAAAGAATTTCACCCCTCCCCATAAACCTCAGCGCTTTAGCGCTGATACAAGAAAGGCACCCCCAAGTCTTAACCAAGATAAAACAGAGTTTGAAACCCTTGTTGCCCAAGGCTTTTCTGAATCAAACTCACCGGCCGATCTCTCTGCGGGGGACACCCTAGAAACCCACGATGACAAAAAAGAGCTCCTAGCAGCCGAACTCGATGTATCCGATGAAGGGCCTGTCATTATTGAAGGCCTTCCCTCACGTCACGATGCAGCTTTATTAGATAATATTATTCGGAACGAAAGTTACGATGATATAGGCGATTCAAATGGCCCTGATAAAACATGGGCGGCGCAATTTGGGGCCTTTACAAAGGAATCCGAGGCCCAAAGCAAGGCTGATCTTCTTGTGACGCTTATCCCTAATTTACCTGGCACCATCACCGTTACGCCAGCAAAACATCGCCGCACCCCCCTTTACCGGGCCCGCCTTGTCAACATCACAAAAGCAGAAGCTGAGACCATTTGCCAAAAAATGCGTTTCCATGACATACCTTGTTTGCCTTTAAAAAATTAAGTTATGTGAATATACCCCTTGAAATCCTCTCCAATTCTGAGTATGTTCTGGAAGTATAAGAAATCAACATGGCCTCTTTGAAGTGAGGAAACGTGATTTTTTAACGTCTGAATAGCCTTAAGCGCTATACAGATGAGGGTAGTGATTTTAATTGGGCACCAGTCTAGGAAAGAGCGACCGATGGCTATCACAAGATAGTTTAGGAGCGATTTAGCAATGTCTGGGCTGCCTAGGAAAGGCACTATATAGTATGTTGGGGTGTAGCCAAGCGGTAAGGCAGCGGTTTTTGGTGTCGCCATGCGCAGGTTCGAATCCTGCCACCCCAGCCATTCTAAAAATGATTGAAATTCATTTACCTTCGCGACGCAATTTTTGTTGACGCGGAGTAGGAAATTACTGTATCAGTCTTAAGTACTGGTTAAATTTAAGTGAGAAACGTAAAAATGAAAACATTTTCACTTCGTAAAGAAGATGTAAATAAAGAGTGGTTTATCGTTGATGCACAGGACGTTGTCCTTGGTCGCCTCGCCGCTATTATTGCAACACGCATTCGTGGAAAACATAAGCCAACCTACACCCCCCATGTTGACTGTGGTGATCACATTATCGTTATCAATGCTGACAAAGTTCGCATGACCGGTAAGAAAACCTCTGATAAAGTTTATTATCGTCACACAGGTTATCCTGGCGGAATTAAATCAGCAACGGCTGGTGAAGTGTTAAGTGGTAAATTCCCCGAGCGTGTTTTGAAAAAAGCCGTTGAGCGTATGCTCCCTAAGGGACCACTTGGTCGTCAAGTTTTCACAAATCTTCGCGTTTATACAGGATCAGAGCATCCTCATGTAGCTCAGAACCCACAGGTTCTTGATGTTGCAGCTATGAACGACAAGAACAAGCGGAGCAATTAATTATGACTGAACAAAAAATTGGTCTCGAAGATCTAAAATCAGCCGTTGAAGGCACCGTTGCACCCGCAACCGTTGCTCAAGCCGCCGTTAAAGTTACAGGGACAGCTCCTGAAATTCGTGTAGCAAAAATCGACTCTCTTGGTCGTTCCTATGCAACAGGTCGTCGTAAGGACGCCACTGCACGGGTTTGGATCAAAGCCGGTTCTGGTAAAATGATTGTCAACGGCCGTGATTATACCCAATATTTCGCACGCCCTGTTCTTCAAATGATTCTTAACCAACCTTTCCAAATTGTACGTCGTGAGAATCAGTTCGATATCATGTGTACGGTTAAAGGGGGTGGCCTTTCTGGACAAGCGGGCGCTGTAAAGCACGGTATCAGCCGCGCCCTTACTTATTATGACCCTGAGACACGGGCAGATCTTAAGAAAGCCGGTCAATTGACACGTGATAGCCGTGTTGTTGAGCGTAAAAAATACGGTAGAGCAAAAGCGCGTCGTAGCTTCCAATTCTCTAAGCGCTAGTTTTATTTGGGTGGCCTTTGCGCCTCTCAAAACCAACGAAAGCTTACAAAAGTTTCAGACAAAACCCGCCTTTTTGGTGGGTTTTTTTCTGTCTTTCTTCTCCAATAATGGAAAAGAGGCTTCACCCTCTATGGGAAGCTCTGCAAATTGACAGGTGCTCTGGTATAAACCAGGGCTCTGTTGCAAAATAATCAATGCCAGTATGTATTCTTATCAATTGGAAACATAATATACAACACCATATAAGTAGTAATCAATTAATATTATTTATATGGAATAAAAATGACAATTATTAACTTTAAATCATTATACTCAATAGTAATTTTATCTTCTATAGGGACACTGGCACAGGGAACAATGGTGGCTCCCAACATAGATTTATTAGGTGAGAAACTTGATAGGACTATAAATACGATAGTCGACCAACATCCTGTATTTGACTTTTCCCAGCTGCTTGAGACAATAAAAATGACTCAAGTGGCGCAAGATGAAAAACTTGCCTATGAATTACAAAGCCAATATGATTCTGATTATGCCCGCGAATTGCAACACCAATATGATACAGAAGATCTGAATCCGCCTGCCCTTCCAAAACCTCAGTTAAGCTTGGCATTCCTTGATGTCTTAAAAGAGCTTAAAAAATCTCATAAGCCAAAATCAAAGCTTGGTTTGTTAGCACATGTGACCAATTTAAATGATATTTCTGACGCAATTTATAAGACACCAACAGGCGCTTATTTAAAATATCGCTATGCTCATGCTGATATTGAAGTTTCTGTGAAAAAAGCCGTTCACCGTCTTTTGCGTAACATCAAAAGAGATCAGTATAATAAAAAATCACGCCTTGCCAGTAATGCCATTGTTAGCGCCTTAAACAGTAACTTTTATGCTGTTGAAAAAGAGGTTCTCGGACTTGTACGGAATATTTTGATTAGCTCCGTTGAAGATCCGGAATATTACACCCTATATCATGGGCACGGTAACGGACTGCGTTTATATGTAGACATGTTACGCCAAGTAAAATCCTACGAAAATCTTGTGGACCTTTCAGAAACAAACCCTTTAAGAGATAAGACAATCGCGTCTGATATACGCAATGTAAGTGATATTCTAGAGCGCTATAACCCTGCGGCAAAAGAGTATGCAGCCGAGAATGGCCTGCAACTGCGTACTGACAAAAGAACACTAGGGTTTAATTTTGCGCCAGACAAAATTGGCCTTTTACGAGATCATGCAGTTTGTGTAAACACGAACCTCTTTGGTAATACAGAGATTCTCGCTGAATGCACTTTATTCTACTTTTTAGATTCTTTTAATATTAGTAATCCTAATGAGATTTTAGTAAAAAACCTATTGGCTCGGATTGTAGATCCCGAGATCTCAGAAAATAACATGGCTGCGAAGATTAAGCGTTATACGGATTTGTATGATAAGCACATGAAGTCTTCTGGAGGTAACTTGATGGAGATCAAAATTCGTAAGGGCAAATTCACAAATGCTGATGAAAAAGTAAGGGGCATTGATGACATTGCTTTTGCCTCCTGGATGAAGGGTATTCCGGTTTGGTTGACTAAGAAGAGTGGTAAACTTGCAACCCGTGGTGGCAATGAAAAAGCTGTAAGGATTTTAAATGAGGCTCATAACCTCTATGTTCGTCCCAAAATGAGTGACTACCTTGAGTTAAATATATCTGATCCGCCGGCTTTTGTTGAAAAATATTCAAACTTTCGCCCTAAAGATCATGTGACACAAAGGCAACGCGAGAAGGTTTTAGATAGAACGCAAGCGCGTGTTGTTATTGATCCCGTAACATTCAATGATGGTGAAAATATTCTTGTGAATCAATACACACGTTTTGAAGTCCCTCAAGAAGATAAAGAAGCTTATGAAAGCGAGCTCCAAAAGCTTATTAAAGAGGATATGCAAGAGCACCTTGAACGCCTTCAAAATGGCAGTGGGGCTGTGAGTGAAAGGGGTCGGTTAGGTCGCTTGCTAGGATATATCAGCTGTGCTGCATAAAGAGGCAAAAATTAACAATTGTGTTGTTTTCCATTCATTCATTTGGAAGATCACACACAAAAGGGGCCTTAAAAGCCCCCTTTTCTCGTTTTATGAAAGACTCTAAAAAAGCCTCAGCAAAGGGTTCTAATGAGCTCTCGGGCTATCATCCTTTGAATCACCCTCTTTTGAGGCGGTTTCAGGGGGCGTCCAAACAATGGCCTTGGGCTTTTTTACTAAGGCATGGGCAATAACGTCTTCAACGGTGGCCACAGGAATAATCTTAAGACCGACCTTCACTTTTTCAGGGATTTCCGCTAAATCCTTTTCATTGTCCTTGGGAATTAAAACGGTCTTAATACCGCCCCGGTGCGCCGCTAAAAGCTTTTCCTTCAAGCCACCAATGGGCAAGACCCGACCGCGCAGCGTAATTTCGCCTGTCATGGCAACATCTCGTTTTACGGGAATTCCCGTTAGCATAGAAACAATGGACGTACACATAGTCACACCGGCAGAGGGACCATCCTTTGGGGTCGCGCCTTCTGGGACGTGAATATGGATATCATGTTTCTCGAAAACCGGTGGTGCAATGCCAAAATCCGTTGATTTTGATCGAATATAACTGGCCGCCGCTTGGATGGATTCTTGCATGACATCCCCAAGTTTACCGGTGATAATCATCTTCCCTTTTCCAGGGAGCATCACGGCTTCCACAAAAAGAATATCGCCACCGGCTTCGGTCCAGGCAAGGCCCGTTGTGGTTCCCACCATGTCCTCATCCTCTGACTCGCCATATTTAAAGCGGGGCACACCAAGGTAGTTATGCAAATTACGCTCAGTAATTTTGATGGTTTTCTTGGATTTTGTGGTGAGAATTTCCTTAATGGCTTTGCGCAAGAGTTTTGCAATCTCACGCTCTAAACTCCGAACCCCTGCTTCCCGTGTGTAGTGGCGTAAAATATCCCGCAGGGCATTCTCAGAAATGCTCCACTCCTTATCGGCCAAACCATGACGTTCCATTTGCTTTGGGATCAAATAGCGCAAAGCGATTTGCACTTTTTCGTCTTCCGTATAGCCTGAAAGGCGGATGATTTCCATACGGTCAAGGAGGGGTTGAGGCATATCCAGGCTGTTTGCCGTTGTCACAAACATCACATCGGACAAGTCATAATCAACCTCAAGGTAATGATCATTAAAGGCTGTGTTTTGCTCAGGATCCAAGACCTCTAACAAAGCAGAGGCCGGATCACCCCGCCAATCATTGCCCATTTTATCGATCTCATCCAACAAGAAAAGAGGATTAGAAGAGCCTGCTTTTTTCATCCCTTGAACGATTTTCCCTGGCATAGCGCCAATATAAGTCCGGCGATGTCCTCGAATTTCAGATTCATCCCGCACACCGCCAAGGGCCATACGAACAAACTTACGGCCCGTTGCCCGTGCAATAGACTCGCCAAGGGAGGTTTTACCAACCCCTGGAGGACCCACAAGACAAAGGATTGGGCCTTTAACTTTCCCCACACGGGCTTGCACAGCCAAGTACTCAACAATGCGTTCTTTAACCTTGGTTAAACCATAGTGATCTTCATCCAACACCTCTTGAGCGACCACAATATCCCGTTTAACTTTGCTTGGTTTTTTCCAGGGAATACTAAGGACCCAATCTAAATAATTGCGTACAACCGTTGCTTCGGAGGCCATGGGGTTCATGGCCTTAAACTTTTTGAGCTCTGATTTAACTTTATCCTGTGCTTCTTTACTCAACTTAACGTTTTTAAGCTTTCTCTCAAACTCTTCCGCATCGCTTAGAATATCGCCGTCTTCGCCTAATTCCTTTTGAATCGCCTTCATTTGTTCGTTCAAATAATAGTCGCGCTGTGACTTTTCCATCTGAGTTTTAACGCGGCCTCGAATGCGTTTCTCCGCTTGCATCACACTAATTTCAGCGTCCATGAAAGAACAGATCGCTTCAAGTCGTTCCGTTACGTTAATGATTTCAAGAACTTTTTGCTTATCAGCAACTTTAATGGTCAAGTGCGATGCCAACGTATCCGCTAACTGATGGGGTTCATCAATTTTTGCAACAGACGCCAAAGATTCAGGGGGAATTTTGGGATTAAGTTTAAGATATTGCTCAAAAATATTAATGGCATTACGCATATGAGCTTCGGCTTCTGAACTCACCTCTTTAATTTCAGGATTAATGATCTCAACATCCGCAACGAAATAACCTTTCTTTTGAGAAAGCTTAAACACATGGGCCCGTTGTTCACCCTCTACAAGAACTTTTACCGTTCCGTCAGGCAATTTCAACAATTGCAAGACCTGGGCAACGGTCCCCATGGTATACAGATCTTTGCCCTTTGGCTCTTCAAGGGAGGGGTCTTTTTGCGTCACCAACAAGACCCGTTGTTCCTTGAGCATCACTTCTTCAAGGGCACTCACAGATTTCTCGCGGCCCACAAAAAGGGGGACAATCATATTAGGAAAAACAACGATATCCCTTAAAGGTAAAACAGGTAGCGTGTTTTTAGCAGGGAGTTCAAGGTTCTTTACCACGTTATATTCTCTCTCTTTTTTCTTATGAAAGGGTTATAAAAACCTCCGTAAAGGTTTCTATAGAAACCTCTATACAAAAAGGGCCTCGCAAGGCCCCTCCTTATTTCCTAAAAATAGCGGAAGGCTATGCTCGGGACTTTGCAGCTTTTTTCGGAGCCGCTTTTTCCTCTTTCTTATATACTAGCAAAGGTTTCCCCTTTCCATCAATAACTTCCGCATTAATAATCACTTCTTCAAGGTTATCTTGGCCCGGAATATCATACATTGTATCAAGCAAAGCAATTTCCATGATAGAGCGTAATCCACGGGCACCGGTTTTACGTTTGATGGCCTTTTTAGCAACGGCAGTTAAAGCACTTTCATCAAAAGTAAGCTTAACCCCTTCCATCTCAAAGAGCTTTTCATATTGCTTAATCAAGGCATTTTTAGGCTCTGTTAAAATCTTCACCAAAGCACCTTCATCAAGATCCGTTAAGGTCGTCACAACGGGCAAACGGCCGATAAACTCTGGAATCAAGCCAAATTTAACAAGATCCGTTGGTTCAATGCCCACAAGCAACTCACCGATACCAGCATCGCTTTCATCACGCACCTCAGCCCCAAATCCCATGCCAGCCCCTTTGTCGCGTTGGGCAATAATCTTTTCAATACCCGCAAAAGCCCCGCCACAAATAAAGAGGATATTAGCCGTATCGACCTGCAAAAATTCTTGCTGAGGATGCTTGCGGCCACCTTGAGGTGGCACAGAAGCAACAGTACCTTCCATGATTTTGAGCAAGGCTTGTTGCACACCCTCACCGGAAACATCCCGAGTAATGGAAGGATTATCAGATTTCCTTGAAATCTTATCCACCTCATCAATATACACAATACCACGCTGAGCTTTCTCAACATTATATTCTGCAGATTGAAGCAATTTTAGGATAATGTTCTCAACGTCTTCCCCCACATAACCCGCTTCAGTCAACGTCGTTGCATCGGCAATTGTAAAGGGAACATTTAAAATACGAGCCAATGTTTGCGCTAAGAGCGTCTTACCACAACCCGTTGGTCCCAAAAGCAAAATGTTGGATTTTTGCAGCTCAACTTCAGCAGTGCCCTGCATATGATCAACACGCTTATAGTGATTATAAACCGCAACAGATAAGACACGCTTTGCCTCATCTTGACCGATCACATAGTTATCCAGATGCTCTCTGATTTCGCGAGGTGTCGGCACCTTATCATCGTGATCTCCCAGAGGACTTGCTTTGTTTTCCTCTCGAATAATATCAATGCACAGATCAACACATTCGTCACAAATGAAAACATTTGGACCGGCTATTAGTTTTTTCACTTCGTGTTGGCTTTTGCCACAAAACGAACAATGGAGTACTTCTTTGTCTTTATCTGATTTGCTCATATCGAACCGCCTTTTCTTCTTCTAGTAGTACCCGAATCTTATCCATGACAAAAGTGTTTTTTCTATTTCTCAACCTCTATAACCTTACTATGCACAAAAGTTAATAACAAAACGTTAACAAACTCATTAAAATTTTAATTTTTTTAGAAAAACCTTGAAAATCTTTATTAAATCAACATAAACAAAAAATTAACCTTTTTTAATTAAGATATAAATAGATACATAAAAAAAAGGGGGGCTATAAATGAAAAACATTTTCATAACAACCATACCATTGGCAATAATTTTATCAGCTTTTTCCTCAGAAAATTGCTTTGCAGAAAGGCAAAATAAACCCACAGTTGATTTAGTAAAACCCTCAGAGCCCGAGACAAAACCAACGGATGATCTTAAGGAATTTGACATTACCACACAAAAAACACCCCTTGACCCCGTTCGCTCGGCCGAAACCTTAGGAGACAATGAGGCTTACGGCTTTAAAATCCCTCCGTCCAAAGGAGGCTCGCTCTTACAGGATAAAGGTCTGCAAATTGTACCAAAAGATTTAGATAAGCTTTTATATCCCCGCAGCAAAGAAGAGGAAGAGGATCTCTCCTCAAGAAAGGCCCGTCTAAAATCAGAACTGGCCACAGGGCAACAGGAAGACCTTAGCTCTTTTCAAATGAAGCAAAACCAAGCTATGGTTCAAGATTTGGGTAATGGCACCTTTGAGGTTGACCCAGACTTTGAACGCCAAGTCCCCACACTTCTTGATATGAATAAACTCGCCTATGCCATTGGAAAAAGAGGAACCGTTGACGGTGAGTATGACGCATACATTACAAAGTTAAAGACGAGCCTCCAAGGAAAAGGCTGGGAAATTGAAGAGTTTGAAGGTAAAACGGGCAAGGGAAATAAAACTGACGATACGCCTGGTTTTGTTGCCTATAATAAAGAACAAAATGTCATGACCGTTATTATTCGAGGATCTCACACCCGAGAAGATGCCGACGGCTCTCCCGATTGGGAAGTCAATTTTGATGCTAAGCTCATTGATTTTCCTTTTGGCAAGGTCCATGGAGGTTTTTACAATCGCACAACAGCTATGCTGCCTAATATTCAAAAGGCGATGAACCGCTTTATCGATCCAATGGATAATAAAGCAAGATCAGAAGTCAAAATCGTGGTGAGTGGCCATAGTCAAGGTGCTGCTCTTGCCTCCATTCTGGTGCCTTTGTTGGTGGAAACCTATAAGGCTAATGGGAAGTTTGGTCCAAACTTTGACAATGCGACCTCAAATGTTTTTCGAGGCTATTTCATCTCAACGCCCCGGGTTTATTCAGGAGATAGTGCCATTAATTGGGTGGATAGAGTTTCAGGACGCCATAATATGATTCGTCAAAATGTAACGGGAGGTATTCTAGCCGATCCTGTTCCCATTAGCTCACCTGGGCGCACGATGACCGCCCTTCTTAGCCTCATTCCCTTTGCCGGCAAGGGTTTAGCAGAAAAATATGGTGGTGACAAAGGCACCAGATCCGTTGGCTATTTGGCAGCAGACTGGTCAAACGATGTTCTGACCCGCCAACTGGGTAACGACGCCTTAAGTTTGGCCGCAAGGCGGGCCAAGGGTTATTTCTGGAATCGCTGGGATATTCTTGTGGATGCCGCAAAGAAACCATGGCACCTTATTACCTTCAAAACGCAAAAGAAGATCTTAACACAACTCTTTTTGCAGCCCCTCAAAGATAGTCTGGTAACCCTTGTCGCCCCGCTTCATTATGGGTCTACAAATTCTGGCATTGAAGCAGGTGAGGGCTTATTTAATCCAGAGCTTGTTGGGGGTTATACGGGAAGGTCACCCACCATGGCAGAACTCTTAGCCCAGGGATTTCAAAAGAAAAAATCTGAGAGAGAGGGACTTAGTGGTTTCATTCGAGGGGGCATTGAAGAGGCTGCACGGAAAAAAGCAAGCCTTCCCGAGCTTTCAGCTATTGCTTCGGGCATTAAAACGAAAGTCAAAAGTACGGCCAAGAAAATCGTTGGCGGCCTCAAAGGGGCCTTTGCTGGATTTAAGAAAAAACTCTTTTGGCGCAAGTAATGCAAGTAATATATAGTCGTTCCAAAAAGGTCCCAGTCTAGGAAAGAGCGACCGACGACTACCTCTTATCGTTTAGAAGAGAATGACGACGTCTGGGAGCTCTTTGGAATGGCTAGATAAAAGATTACCCTTGATAAACTTTATTCCGTTGCCCAACCTTAACCACGAGAACCTTCAAAGCTGACTCGTTAATTTGGCAAATAAGACGAATTTTTCCAACACGGTACCGCCACAAACCGGATTTATCATGGAGTAACGCTTTACCGAAGTCCTTTGGATGATCTGCGCAGGCAATGCGATTTTTAAGATAATTATGAGCATCTTCCCTGTCTTTTCTAGAGAGTTTTTTCATTTCTTTTAAAGCAGATTCCCGATATTTAATTCTCCAAGCCAAGGGCTTTCTCCGCTTCTTCTAAGGAGTACTCTTTTTCATTGCGGGCAAGCCGTGAAAGCGCAATAAGATATTCTTCTTTTTCCTCTAAAAACTCTTCTAAAGCTTTGCGAATAATATAGCTTTTTTTGCGATCCATTTCCGTTGCTAAATCATCAAGGCGATGATTCAACTCATCTGGAAGGCGTACACTAATAGTCGTCATAGCTTTCTCCTTTATCAGCCACATACCACTACAGTAACATACATTGTATTACAATGCAAACAAAACCTAGTAATATTGAAAGTGTGAGGGGGATTTTCTCCCCTTCACATCATATTAGTTTCCCTGAGATTTTTTTAGGAACTTCTCAACATTGTCTCTCTTGGATGGGGCTTGCAAAGTCACCTCAGCGCTCTTCTGCTTGTTAGCCTTCGATTCCGCCGTGGGCTTTACGTACCCTTGTTCTTTAGCTTTTTCAAAGTATACTTTGGCGAGCTCAGAACGCCCTGCCTTCTTTGCCAAAGCCCCTAGCGCATATGTAGATGCCCCATTGCCCAGCACTGAAGCTTTTTCAAAGAATTTTTTAGCCCCTGCTGTATTGCCTTCCTTGTATGTCAGATGTCCGAGATGGTGGAGGGCTAACCTGTGATTCTTCTCTCCCGCTTTTGCGAACCACTGTTTGGCCTCTTCTTTTTCTTCTTTTGTCTTCGCATTTTTCCATAGAATCTTCGCTAAAGAATACATAGAAGGTACGATGTTTTTCTCAGCTGCCTGTTTCCAGAATTTTTTAGCATTCTCTTCGTCACCCTGTTGAGATGAAAGGCTTCCAAGTTCATGTGTCGCAGGAAAAAAACCCTCCCCATGAAGCCTCATGAGAATTGCTTTTGCCCTGATCAACTTTTTTTCTTTATAATAGGAATTTCCTATTATAAATAGCATAGCTTGATTCGATAATTTGCCAACGTAGGCACTTAGGCTTTCCTTACCCTCCGGCATATTAGTAACGCATTCAGCTATGTAGGACAAAAAGGAGGTGGGGGCATCTGATAAGTGCTTAATAATCAAGACACGTTCTTCTTCGTTTATGTGTTTAGGAAAGAAAACATTTTGATTTTTTTTCAGTATGTCAAATAGAGAACGAATTTCTTTGCCGCCGTTTTTTTGAAGGGCCTCTATGATCTGAGCATAAGAACCCACGCCACAAAGACCATCAAAAAGGAACGAAGCCCCCGTTGCAAGGGCCCGGATATTTTCTTCCGAGTGCCCCTTTAGGGCCTCAAGCACTAAATACCTGTTATAAAAAGAAGTCAACTGCATTGGGAGTAAAGAAGGGGCAAGCTCCTTGAGGGCTCTATATTTTTCCGATGACTGTTCTTGAAATTCAACAAGAGTCTGATGAATCAAAGGGGAACCCATTGTCCACTTTTCGAGAACTCCCTGTTCCTGTTCTTGTCCCCCCAAGGTCCTTTTCTTTTTTTGAGGGGGCTCTTTAGCGGCTGTTACGTCTTCATCAATGTCTGTCAAATCAATCAGAATCGGAACCCGAGTTTGTTTCCTTCTTTTGGGCTCTGGCTCATTATTATTGTTATTATCTGAGGCACAGGCCATGTTGCCACTTGCAAAAAGACTCAGCAACATAAAAGATGTCATGACTGCTTTTGTTGTATTAGTATATACTGTCATATCTAATGATCCATTTTATATATTTAAATTTGTTCCATTACTATATACACTAATTATGACAAAAATCCTAAAAAATATTTAAACATAAGAGTTTAAAGAGAAGAGGAGAAGGAAAAAGGAGGGGGAGGAAGACGTTGATATTATCTTCCTCCGCTATCTAAGAGGGACGATATAAATCAGCCCGTGTGCTGGGGAGTCCTGAAGGGCCTTTGGCTTTGCTGCGCTTGGTTGCCACCACTTGGTAGAGCAAGATTGAGCCACTCCAAAAGCCAAAGGAAACGCCGGCCAGATAAGCCACCCACATGCGATATTTCTCAATGCCGACGGCTTCAATAGCGGCTTCTTTATTGGCCGACAAGCGTTGACACCACAATTTACACGTCAGCGCATAATGCTCTCTCCACCCTTCAACATCATGGATTTCAAAACCATAAGCCTCCATAGCTTCAACGGTTGTGGAAAGGGGCGCTAATTCCGAACCGGGGAAAATATACTTTAAGATCAAGCGCTTTTCCGGCGTAATGGCTCGGGCCCGTTTTTTATTGGCTTTGGCACGCCTTGCAATGCCATGGTTCAAAAATGTGCCATTGGGCCTTAATAAGGAGCGAACCTTTTTAAAGTACTCGGGAAATTTATCCAAGCCAATATGCTCAAACATCCCAATGCTCGAGATGCGATCATACTCACCATCAAGGGTAATGTAATCTCGAATTTCAATTTTCACCTTATCTTGGAGTCCCAACTCTTTGACCTTAGCCGTTGCATAGTCGTATTGGGTTTGGGAAAGGGTTACCCCATGGGCCGTGACGCCATAGTTCTTAGCCGCATAGCAGACCAAAGCGCCCCAACCGCACCCAATATCCAAGAACCGATCCCCTTTTTGCAAACGTAATTTTCGGCAAATCATCTCGAGCTTATCCAGTTGAGCTTGCTCAAGGGTGTTAGACCAATCCTTGAAATAGGCACAGGAATAGAGCATCTCAGGGTCCAAAAAGAGCTTATAAAAATCATTGCTCACATCGTAATGAAACTGGATAAAGTCTTTATTGTCACGTTGTTTATCATCAAAGCCTGTTTCATCCTTAGCATATTCATGGTCCAATTCAGCCTTAAGGCTTTTTACCAATAAAAAGGGCCATAACTTTTTGATAATAAAAAACTTATCTAGCTTTTTGAGATCTTTTTTCTTAAGGCTATCTCGCAAAGTTTGGATAAAGTCCATAAGATCCGCGCCCCCTTCAATGAGAAGGTTCCCGCAGGCATAATGACGCATGAGGGTCTCAAGGTTGGGGTGTTTTAACAAAGAGGCAACCACGCCCTTATGGGAAATGGTCAAGGTTAAATCAGAGTTAGAAACGTCTCCAAGGGGCACTTTTGTGCCGTCCCACAGAATCACCGTAATAGGGGCTTGGAGGGTTTTGGCCACATAGGACAACCCCTCCTTGAGGGAGGAGAGTAATTTCTCGTCGGATAAAAATGAACACATTAATTTATACTTTCTATGATTTATGCTTTCTATGGTCGAGTCAAAAAGGTTTATAGGCCTAGAACATTGCGCATGTTATAGAGACCTGGTTCTTGGGTCACAACCCACTTTGCAGCTCTCACCGCGCCTTTGGCAAAAACAGAGCGATTTAAAGCCCTATGGGACAGGGTAAGCACTTCATCTTCAGAGGCAAAAAGAACACTGTGATCTCCGGCAACACCACCACCCTGCAAGGTGGCAAAACCAATATCGCCCTTTTTGCGGGCTTGTTGAGCTTCCCCATGGCGCTCAAAAGACGCCACAGACTCAAAGGGAACCCCCCTCCCCCGCGCTGCAAAATCACCCAAGGTTAAAGCGGTTCCCGAAGGGGCATCTTTTTTATGTCGATGGTGCATTTCAAGGATTTCAATGTCAAAATCTTCCCCCAAAAACGTCGCCGTTTGTTCCACCAAGGCATTGAGCACCGTGATCCCAAGGCTCATGTTCGTCCCATAAACCACAGGCACAGTGCGGGCTACTTTTTCCATCAACACATGATCTTCTGGGGACAAGCCTGTGGTGCCAATCACAAGAGGCGTTTGCCTTTCAAGGGCTTTTTCCAAGAAAGCTCCCGTTGCTTTTGGTAATGTGAAATCAAGGATCACATCGGATTTTTCAAAGGCCTTGGACACATCGCTTTCATAGGTCAAATCAGCACATAAAGGCGTGAGAATGCCAAGGTTTTTTCCATCAAGATCATGACCTTGACGCACCAGCGCTGACTTTAAAAGAGTTTGATTATCCTCACAAATAGCTTTGATAAGCTCTTGCCCCATACGACCATTTGCCCCTAAGACGCCAATATGACAAACCATGAAATACTTCCTTGTTTTGCCCTTTTATAGCATGGGAAAAATGAAATCTCTACAAAGGATTTGCTGGAACATGTTAGACTATGTTAGGATTCTACACTTTCTCATAGTTAGGCTCATAGTTAGGCTCATATTCAGGAGATCACATGTTTAAAGCTCTTAAGATTATTTTTTCCGTTCTCATTGCTCTTGTGGTAACGGTTTTTGCCGTTAAAAATAGCCATGTTGTTGATATTGATCTGTGGCCCCTCCCCTTGCAATTCAGGCTAACTTTATCCCTTGTCCTCATTGGCACCTTTGCCGTTGGCGCCCTTTCCGGTGGTCTCCTTGTTTGGATTTCTCAAGTCAGCAAGCGCTTTTTAAAGACGCAAGAAAAACAATCCCATCACACCCTTCCCCAAGATTTAAACTAGCTTTTTCAAGGGCACAAAAAAGGCGACACTCCCATGCCGCCTTTTTTTTCTAACTTGGCTCTCTACTATGAATGAAACTTGTAAAAGGCATCCCACAAGCAGTCAGGCATATTTTTGGGGCGTGGCATTTTTTCAATGGGTAAAGAAAAGGGCAGAATTCCCTCCTAGAATTGTAGCGGTCTTGGATCCTGTGTAAAGGCCTGATAAGCTGTTTTATCAGCGTGGGAAATGCTGGTATCTTCATAAACCGGGTCATCCTCATTCTCGATGATGGTGGCCCGCAAGAAAATCACAAGCTCCGTTACCGTGCGGTCATTGGATTTGCCCTTAAAGAGCCCCCCGAATAAAGGCACATCTTCAATTTCAGGAACGCCGTCTTTTTCATTGCTGGATCGTTCTTCCATAAGGCCACCAACCACGACAATTTCGCCAGATTTCATGGCCAAAATGGTATCAAGCTCTCGGACTTGCACTTCTGGCACAAGGGACTGTAACGCCTGGTTAGAGGCAATACCAACGGCTGGATCAGGGACCTCACGGGAAATTTGTGAAATGGTGGGGCGCAACGTCATAATGATTGTGCCATCTTCTCTAATACTGGGGTGCACATACATCATCAGCCCAATGGGAACGGTTTTCACATCGCTTGAATAGTAGGTGCGCTCTTGCTTGTCGTAATAACTGTGCTCTCTGGTGTAATTCAGTTTAAAATAAACCTTATTCTTAGCCACTTTTAAAATAGCAGGGTTATTATTCATCACGGTTAAGCGTGGATTAGACAGGGTTCTCACGGTCCCGAAATGATTGAGCAGGCTCAAAAGCCCTGTAATCTTCTGAGCATTTCCCCCAAGGGTAAAAACATTCCGCGTCGGGGGTAACAGTTCATTTAAATGCCCCGGCGTTGCAATGTCTCCCAAAGGCATTTGCAGCACAAAATCGCCCTTCAAGGCATTCCAATTAATACCCGTTTTGAACTGGTCCTTCAAATTGACCTCAACAATCTTTGCCTCGATCAGCACCTGACGTTCAATACTGGCTTGCAAAACATCTAAATAACGCCTCAATTGCTGATGCTTTGCCTGGGTCGCATAAATGGAAATAATACCCGCTTGCTTATGGATGCTATATTTACCTTGAGGGGGCTGATCTCCGCTGTCACTGACTTCAGAAAAATCGTTTAAAATGATAGAGAGATTATCGCTCAATTCTTCCCAGAAATCCGTTTTTGTTTCTGCGGTCAAGTAAGTATTAGAGCCATTATCCTCATCGGGGCGCGTTCCCCCGTCAAGGGTTGTAAACACATCGGTGGCGATGGATAGGCGATTGCGGTTAGATCTCGCCATCACAAGGAATTGAAGATTGTAGTTGTGGGCAAAGGGGGTATCTTTTTCAATACGCAAAATAGAATGAGTGATACGGTAGCGCAAGCCCTGAGAGCGGCAAATCTCGTCCACCACCTGAATCATGGGACGCCCCGTTGCCTGCAAAGTGGTTCCGCCCTCAACTTTAGGATCAATAATAATATCCACCCCAACTTGCTGGGCCAAGGCTAAAAAGAGCTCTTTTAAAGGAACGCTATTGGTCACCGTAATGGTGACATCTTTTTTAAAGGCAAGGGGAACTTGAGGTTTTTTATAAAAAGAAGGCGGTTTTTTCTTGTGTTTCTTTTGAAGAGATTTGGGAGGGGCCTTGGTCAGCTGATCATAGTCACTTTTTTGATATTCTAATTTTGGGTCATGATATTGCCATTCTTTGCGCGTGTCACAACTGGTTAAGAAAAGAGCAAAAAAGAGCCCCCTAAAAAGAGTAAAAATTGCCTGCCTGTTCATAAAAACGTGATTCTTTTCTTATAGTTACGAAACATCATAACACTGCTTAGAAAACAGTCACCATAAAAAATAAAGAAATAAAAAAGGGCCCATAAGGACCCCTTTTTTGATAAATTTAGTTTGGCTTAATCGACTATATTGCAGCGGGCATATCTTCATCACCGGACACATCTTCTTTGACACCCTTGGGCTTTGCAGCAGGGTCACGGTCAATGAATTCGATATAGGCCATGGGTGCATTATCACCATAACGATATCCGGCCTTAATAATGCGAAGATAACCACCTGGGCGATCCGCATAACGCTTCGCAAGAACATCAAGAAGCTTTGTTGCTGTTTCATTGCTACCAAGCTTTGAAATCAATTGACGACGGGCGTGCAAAGTATTTTTCTTACCCAAAGTCACCAATTTCTCAACAATAGGACGTAAGTCCTTTGCTTTTGGCACTGTTGTCTTAATTTGCTCAAACTGAATCAATGATTTTGCAAGGTTTGCAAACATTGACTTGCGATGGGCAGAGGGACGGTTAAATTTACGACCGCTAATTCCGTGGCGCATGGTATTCTCCTAAAAACTAAACTCTAAATTTTAATATCAAAATTCTAATAATTGTCTTCAAGCTTACGGGACAGCTCTTCAATATTTTCCGGTGGCCACTCTGGAACCAACAAACCAAGCTCAAGACCCATCTCAACCAAAACCTCACGGATTTCATTAAGGGACTTACGGCCAAAGTTTGGTGTCCGCAAAAGCTCTGATTCAGTCTTTTGAACCAAGTCACCAATATAAACAATGTTCTCATTCTTCAAGCAGTTGGCAGAACGAACAGAAAGCTCAAGCTCTTCAACCTTACGAAGTAAGTTACGATTGAAGGGAAGCTCTGTTGCTTCTTCTTCAACGAGCTCATCTTCAGGCTCTTCGAATGTAATAAATTGAATCAGCTGATCTTGAAGGATACGAGCAGCAAGGGCCACAGCATCTTCAGGCTTAACAGCCCCATTTGTCTCAACATCAAGAATAAGCTTGTCAAAGTCAGTTTTTTGACCAACACGGGCCGCTTCAACTTTAACGGAAACACGTTTTACAGGGCTAAAGAGCGCATCAACGGCAATATGTCCAATGGGGGAATCATCTTTTTTCAACTGAGCCGCAGGAACATAGCCCTTGCCCGTTTCAATAACCACTTCCATAGTCAAAGAAGCGCCTTTGTCCAAATGACAAATCACAAAATCGGGATCAAGGAATTCAACATCCCCTGTCTCTTCAAAATCAGAGGCCGTTACAACGCCAGCTTTCTTAACGGAAAGCTTAACCCTACGGGGTGCATCTGAATTTTTACGAAGGGCAAGACTTTTTAGGTTCAAGATGATTTCAGTAACATCTTCCAAAACACCTGGAATAGTAGAGAATTCATGTTGAACGCCTTCAATTTTAATACCTGTTACCGCTGCACCTTGCAAAGAAGACAGCATAACACGGCGTAAAGCCGTTCCCATCGTCATACCAAAACCACGTTCAAGGGGCTCTGCTACGATGGAAGCACGACGAGTCTCGTCCTTTGACTTAACATTAAGCTTATAAGGCTTAATAAGGGATTGCCAATTTTTTCTAATCACTTAATTGCTCCTAAAAAAGTCTTCTTTGCCACAAAAGTATGGCTTACAAATTTATTTATGTGCGACGACGGTTTGGTGGACGGCAACCGTTGTGAGGGACAGGTGTACAATCACGAATGGATGTCACAGTCAAACCAAGGGAGTGCAAACCACGCAAAGCGGACTCACGACCAGAACCAGGTCCAGTCACCTCAACATCAAGGGTCTTAAGACCATGTTCCATGGCTTTACGACCAGCATCCTCAGCAGCCATTTGGGCCGCATAAGGGGTTGATTTACGAGATCCACGGAATCCCATAGCACCAGCGGTTGACCACGCAATGGCATTGCCTTGGGCATCTGTGATTGTAATCATTGTATTATTAAAAGTCGCACTAATGTGAGCGACACCATTACTGATGTTTTTACGCTCGCGGCGACGTACTTTTGTTGTGGATGGCTTTGCCATATCTTTTAAACCCTACTTTAGCTTATTTATTTCTTTTTACCTGCAATGGCAACGGCCTTACCACGGCGCGTCCGCGCATTGGTATGGGTGCGTTGACCGCGAACGGGCAATTTCTTACGGTGGCGAAGACCCTTGTAACAACCAAGGTCTGTAAAACGCTTGATATTCATAGAAACCTCACGACGAAGGTCACCTTCTACGCGATAGTTGCTTTCAATATACTCACGAATCTTTAGAATTTCATCGTCTGTTAATTGATTAACACGACGTTTATCCTCAATACCAACATGATCACAGATCAATTTAGCCTTATGGGGACCAATACCAAAGA
The DNA here is from genome assembly GCA_963974885.1 of uncultured Alphaproteobacteria bacterium. Taxonomy (GTDB): domain Bacteria; phylum Pseudomonadota; class Alphaproteobacteria; order Caedimonadales; family UBA9215; genus UBA9215. The sequence continues at coordinate 5,868 of CAXBEY010000009.1, read as the reverse complement.
TATAGCTCAAACCAATTTCAACGCGTTTTTGGCTTGGGATGTTAACACCTGCTATACGAGCCACTCTCTTCTCCTTTTTAAACAATAGTTAATGACGATAAATAAGAATATTTGGGGCAAAAGTCAAGCCCTAAATGTTTTTTCTTTTTACCTTACACAGCCTTTTTGGTTTCCTTAAAGGCTTTAATTTCGTCTTTTATGAGGGCAAAAATCTTTTTGGGGTCTTGATCTCCCTCAACGGTTAGGATTTTTACTCTTCCCTTAAAGTAACCTAACAAAGGCTCTGTCATTGCCCTGTAGGTTTCAAGCCTGAGTTCAATAGCCTCTGCCGTATCATCGGTGCGCACATCAAAATTATGCCCCTGGCAGACATCACAGGTATTTTCAACCTGAGTCGGTTTGAAATACGTATTATAAATGGCCCCACACTCTTTGCAAGAATAGCGCCCTAAGATTCTCTTTTTTATAACGCCATCGGGCACCTCAAGGCGGATAATCAAATCAACCTTTTGATCTTTCTGAGCCAACATCCGGTCAAGGATCTCTGCTTGATTGAGGGTCCTTGGAAAACCATCAAAGAGATAATCTTCAATAGAAGGGTCGTAGGCCCCATCAAGCAAAGAAATGATAACATTGTCCGAGGCAAAACTTCCCTTGTCCACAGCCTCTTTAATAAGCTGTCCTGTAGCGCTTCCTGAGGCAATCTCGGCTCGCACAAGGTCACCCGTACTCAATTGCTTATAGCCAAAGGCCTCAACAAGTTCTTTTGCCTGAGTGCCCTTACCAGACCCCGGTGCGCCAAAGAGGATAATATTCATCTGCGTTTCCCTTTTTTCGGGCGCGTTCTGCCCGTTAGACCTTGATATTGATGGGAGATCAGGTGGGATTGAATCTGTGTCACCGTATCAATGGCCACACTCACAACAATCAAGAGACTGGTTCCCCCAAGATAAAGAGGAATCGCGTAGTTGTTCATGAGCACAATGGGAAAAGCACAAATGGCGGCCAAATAGATAGCTCCAACAACAGTCAGGCGGGTCAAAATATAATCCAAGTAAGTCGCCGTGTGTTCTCCGGGGCGGTAGCCTGGCACAATAGCCCCTGCTTTTTTGAGGTCTTCGGCTTTTTCCGTGGGGTTAAAGACAACTGACGTATAAAAGAACGCAAAGAAGACAATCATCGCCACAAAGAGAATCAAATAAAGGGGGCGACCATATCCCATGTAAACCAAGAATGTAGACAAGATACTATCAGGATCCACATCCGTTGAAAAACCAGCAATGGTCTGAGGTATCATCAACATAGCACTTGCAAAGATTGGCGGAATCACGCCGGCCGTATTGAGCTTTAGGGGCATGTGTGTATTGTCACCCCCATATTGACGGTTCCCCACAACCCGCTTTGGGTAGGTAATATGAACCCGACGTTGAGCGCGCTCTACATAAACGATAAAGACCAATGTCGCAGCAATCACAAGCATAATCATAAAGATCAAAAAGGCTGAGATTTGCCCTGTGCGCCCAAGGTCGAATAACTGACCCAAAGCCCCTGGCATACCAGAAACGATACCAGCAAAAATGATCAACGAGATCCCATTACCAACACCTCGAGAGGTAATTTGCTCACCCAACCACATGAGGAATAAAGTCCCACCGGTCAAGCTGAGCACAGCGGAAACCCGGAATAAGAAACCTGGGTCAATGACAGGGCTGCCTTGCATACTTTCAAGTCCAACGGTAATACCAAAGGACTGAATAAGGGCCAAAAGAACCGTTCCATAGCGGGTATACTGGTTAATTTTCTTGCGGCCAGACTCTCCTTCTTTTTTCAAAGCTTCCAGATGAGGCACAACCGCTGTCATCAACTGCACGATAATACTGGCAGAAATGTACGGCATCACACCCAAGGCAAAAATAGCCATATTTCCAAGGGCACCACCGGAGAATTTGTCCAAAAGACCTAAAACCCCACCAGAATTACGCTGTGAAATGGCTTGCATCAGTTCCGCGTCAATGCCCGGAAGAGGCAGATAAGCTCCAAGGCGAAAAACAAGAAGAGCGGCCAAGGTAAACCATAGCCGCTTTTTCAAATCGTCTGCTTTAGAGAACGTGGACCAGTTAAAATTAGCAGCTAGCTGCTCTGCTGCAGATGACATGGTGTCTCCCTATTCTTTTTATATATTACGCAGAAGCTGCTGGTGCAGACTCCACATGAAGTTGTTTTACACTGCCTTTTGCTTTTTCGATGGCAGTCACAGCTGACTTTGTTGCTTTCGAGACAACAAGAGTTAAGGCTGTTTTAAGGTCACCCTTACCAAGAATTTTAACATTCTGATGAGCGGGGCGTACCAGACCAGCGGCTTTTAGAGTCTCAATGGTAATCTCTTTTTTCGCATCTAATTTCTTAGCATCAACGGCAGCCTGTAAGTCAGAAAGGTTCAACTCTCCAAAAACAGTTTTAAAGTTCTTGTTGTTAAAACCACGCTTTGGCATACGCATGTAAAGAGGATTTTGACCACCCTCAAAGCCTTTAATAGCCACACCGGAACGAGCCTTTTGACCCTTTACACCACGACCACAAGTTTTACCAACGCCGGACCCTTCACCACGTCCAAGACGTTTTGACTTAAGGCGTGCACCTGGAATATCTTTTATCTCATTCAGTTTCATACTGATACCTACTCTATTAGAAATTACTTCGTTTCAATGACTTCAATAAGATGTGCAACCTTATTGATCATACCGCGAACGGAAGGAGTGTCCTCAAGCTCACGGACGCGCCCAATTTTATTCAATCCCAAACCAACGAGGGTTTGACCTTGATCCTTTGGACGACGAATAGCGCTACGGATTTGCTTTACCGTTACTGTTTTCTTAGCTTTACTCATTGTCTTCTAATCCTTTAAGTTCAGCTGAAGCTGTCTTAGAACCAGCCTCACGACGGGTGATGATCTCACCAACTTTCTTAGAGCGCTTTAAGGCAACTTCCCGAGGGGACTGGATCGCTTGCAAAGCATTCAACGTTGCCCGAACCAAGTTAGAGCGGTTATTACTGCCAAGGGACTTACTCACAACGTCTGAAAGACCAAGGGCCTCAAAGACGGCGCGCATGGCACCACCGGCAATAATTCCTGTACCAACAGGGGCGGGGCGCATAATAACATGAGCAGCTCCAGCTCTGGCTTTAATATCATGGTGAAGGGTACGCCCTTCACGCAAAGGAACACGAATCATGCTCTTTTTTGCTTTTTCCGTTGCCTTACGCACCGCATCAGGAACTTCGCGGGCTTTACCCGTTGCGAAACCAACGCGGCCTTTGCCATCCCCCACAACAACAAGTGCTGTGAAAGAGAAACGACGACCACCCTTAACAACCTTAGCTACACGGCCAACGTTAACGAGTTTCTCAACGATTTCAGAATCTTGTTCAGGTCTAGTATTTTGACGTGCCATTTTTTCTTCTATCCTTTAAAACTTTAAGCCAGCAGCGCGAGCAGCGTCAGCAACAGCCTTCACACGACCATGGAATAAATATCCACCACGGTCAAAAACAACTTGATCAACGCCCTTTGATACAGCCCGTTCAGCAAGCATTTTACCAACGGCAGTCGCTGCTTCAACGGTTCCTGTTGCTTTCGCTTTTGCCATGGACTTATCCATGGTAGAAGCTGCAACAAGTGTTGAGCGCTTTGTATCATCTATGATTTGAGCATAGATATGATTATTTGAGCGATATACGGACAAGCGTGGCAAGCCGTTACGGCGGGCTGCAAGCTTGTGTCTATTACGACGTGAACGACGTACTAATTTATCTTTAGATGTAAGCATGTTTATTACTTCTTCTTACCTTCTTTACGCAAAATATACTCGCCTTCGTACTTAACACCCTTGCCTTTATAAGGCTCAGGAGGACGATAGCTTCTAATATTTGCTGCAAATTCACCAACTTTTTGACGGTCAGCACCACTAATCTCAATTGATGTTGGCTTTTCACAAACAATTTTAATATCGCTAGGGATATCGACAACAACATCGTGGCTGAACCCAAGGTTCATCACAAGAGTGCTGCCTTGCACCTGAGCACGATAACCAACGCCGTTCACTTCCAAACGCTTTGTAAAACCTTCAGAAACACCTGTAATAAGGTTTTGCGCAAGACTTTGAGTCGTTCCCCACATGGTAACGGCACTCTTCGTCTTTGAACGTGGTTGCACATAAAGGTGTCCATCTTTCAACTCAATGGTAACTTCCTGAGAAATTGGCATTGAAAGCTGACCATTTTTACCTTTGGCTTGAAGGATGTTGTTTGCGATATTGCAATCAACGCCCTGAGGTACCACTACGGGATTTTTTCCAACTCTTGACATAATTAGAACACCCTACAAATAATTTCGCCGCCAATATTCTGAAGACGCGCTTCATAATCAGGCAAAACACCCTTTGACGTTGAGACAACATATACACCAAGACCGCCATGAACTTTGGGCATGTCTTTACAAGAGCTATAAACACGGCGACCAGGTTTTGACACGCGCTTAATCTCGGAAAAAACGGGACGACCTTCGAGGTATTTTAACTCAACACGAACGTCATTTTGGTTCGTGTCAGTTGGTGTTGTTTTGAATCCACGGATGTAACCTTCAGATTCAAGGACCGATAAGACGGCTTCCTTCGCCTTCGACGATGGAGCAACGAAATGGCCGTGACCTGCGGCTGCAGCGTTACGAATTCGTGTTAGCAGATCTGCTATTGGATCACTCATACTCATGATTTTATTCCTACTACCAACTTGATTTAGTGACGCCGGGGAGCATACCGCTTGACGCAAGTTCACGTAAAGCAATACGTGACATGTCAAACTTACGGTAATAACCACGGGGACGACCTGTGATAGCACAACGGTTACGGATACGAACCTTTGCGCCGTTTCTGGGGAGTTCTGCCAGCTTCAAAGTTGCTTGGAACCTTTCCTCAGGAGCAAGATCACGATTCATAACGATCGTTTTCAATGCTGCACGGCGGTTCGCAAACTTTGCAACTTTCTTGCGGCGCGACTTATTCTTTTCGACTGCACTTAGTTTTGCCATTTGCTTCCTCTATTGCTTTTTAATAAAAGGCATATTAAAAGCTGTTAAAAGCTCTTTTGCCTCTTCATTAGTATTTGCGGTTGTCACAAACACGATATCCATTCCACGCATTTTGTCTACTTGATCGTAGTCAATTTCAGGGAAAATGATATGTTCTTTGATACCCATAGCATAATTACCACGGCCATCAAAACTCTTTGGTGAAACACCTCGGAAATCTCGAATGCGGGGCATCGCGATGTTGATTAAGCGATCAAGGAATTCATACATACGCGCACCGCGCAATGTAACCTTAGAGCCAATGGCCATTTCCTCACGCAATTTAAATCCAGCAATAGAATTCTTTGCAATGGTTGGAAGGGCTTTTTGACCAGCAATCGCTGTCATTTCCAAGACGGCTTTTTCAACAATCTTACGATCATTAATAGCTTCACCAAGGCCCATATTGAGAACAATTTTCTCAAGCTTTGGGGCCATCATGCTATTTTTATAACCAAACTTCTTAATGAGGTCTGATTTAATTTTACTCTCATACAATTCACGAAGACGTGTCATGACAACTACTCTTTATTTATCTATCTAAAACTTCACCGGATTTCTTAGCAAAAAGTACTTTTTTGCCATCATCTTGGATTTTCTTACCAACACGGGTTGGCTTGTTATCCTTAGGATCCAAATGCATCACGTTAGACACATGGATAGATCCCTCTTCTTGGACAATACCACCTTCGTTTCCAGGTGACGCCTTTTTGTGAAGGGTACGCATATTCACACCCTTTACA
>CAXBEY010000008.1:0-39545 GCA_963974885.1 uncultured Alphaproteobacteria bacterium | reverse complement strand
GGTAATCTACAATGCGCTTGAGGTTGCATTTAAAATGTCCAACATAAACAGGATCAAAGCGCAGAAGTGTTGTAAAAAGGCGCCAATCGGCTTCGGTCAATAGATCACCCACAAGATAACGCTGTTGGCTTAGGCGTTCTTCAAGGGTATCAAGGGCCTGGAATAACGCTGTCACTTCTTTCTCGTAAACATCTTGAGCCGTTGCAAAGCCAGCTTTATAAACACCATTATTAATTGCGTGATAGATAAAATCATTAATTTCATCAATTTGGGGCCTGAGGTTTTCAGGATAATAATCCTGTGTTTTCTCAACTAAATCCTCAAAGGCTGTGTTGAAAAAACGAATAATTTCAGAGGATTCATTATTGACAATGGTCTTTTCTTTTTTGTCCCACAGCACAGGCACTGTTACTCTGCCCGTATAAGAGGGGTCGGCTAGGGTGTAGATCTCATGCAAATGAGTTTTATGGTTTAAAGGGTCTTTGTCTGTGCCAAATGACCATCCCTTTTCTCCCATAAAGGGCTCAACGGTGCTAAGGGAAATGATATCTTCCAAGCCCTTGAGCGTGCGAAAAATTGCCGTGCGGTGGGCCCAAGGGCAGGCATGGGAGATATAAAGGTGATAACGATTAGCCTCTGCTGGGAATTTATCCGAGCCAATAACGTCGCGAAAGGCAGAGTCTTGGCGCACAAAATGACCACCGGTCTTTTTTGTGTCGTACCACTGGTCAACCCATTTTCCGTCTACTAATAAACCCATAAGAATCTCCTTTCTTGAATGATAGATGAAGAAAAAGAAGCGGTAAAGGGTAAGAAAATAAAGCCTCTTGAGGCGGTAGATGAAATATGCCAGAATGACTTATATTCTTATTAAATCTGTTCCTAGTGTCAATATATCCTAGGATATTTTAATTTATCCTTTAATAATTGGTTGTGACTATGCGTATTTTTGTTATTCTCTTCTCTTTTTGTATAATACCGCTTTCTGCAAAGGCAACTCTTGTGACAGAGGAACTTTTTCCAGAAGGAATTGAGAAAAGTTGCCGTTATTATAGTGAGCTTTACAAGGGCGCCTCTGCTTTACATAAGCAAAACAAAAGAGAGCCTCTTTTTAAATCCTTAAAAGATTTCTATGGTGAGCTCTACCATCATTTTAAAAATTGGCAGAAAAATGCAGAGTCTTTAAAGGAGATCTTGAAAGCGGGAGCATGTACTGATATAGAAGTGAATTTCGCCGCCATGAAATTTAACGTTTTGCATTCTTTGCTCAATCGTAATGCCGCTCGTCGTAAGCAGTTGGAAGGTGCAATAGGGCAGGTCACAAGGGAAAAATATCTGGGATATTTACACTTTATTCAGTGGGATCTCGAATTTCAATATGGTGCTATAGGCTGCGCTCTTTTAAAGAAAATGGGAATACCGTCTCCCTTCTTTGATAGAATTGATTATAAATTAACTTACACTTATTATCCAACAGAACATTACAAGCTTCCCGGTGTGATTAAAAGCTTATCTGTACTTAGAAGTAACGTTCATAATGAATACGATAGAGGAGGGGAGCTTTCACAGGAAAAACTTTTACTCTATAACTCTCTCATGACCTACCTTGAAAACAGCTCTTTTCCCCGGGCGAGCACTCGGGAAGCTGAGGCATTTGGCTTTGATTTGAGGCAGAGGCCTCCTTACGAATTTCACGGTGTGTTGGCTTTTGAGGGACTATTTGAAAGCCTGGCCCCAGAAATGAAAAGTAGTAAAAACAGTATAGTCTCAAAGGCTGAAGAGTCCGTGAGGCTTTTAACTCACTATCGTGAATTGATCTTCTCCTTGGGGGTTAAAGAGGTGTTACCCTATTTTAATGAGCTCATTGAACGGCGAGGTGAGCAATTGCAAGGGATTGAGCAGTTGAAACTCCCTATGCCTCTACTGAATTTGGGGGGAAAAGTTCGAGAGATTCAACGGCGTCTTGCCAACTCTCAAACGCCTCGCTCCCCTGCTAAACACAAGGGGGGAAAGCAGTCTCCCGATATTGCTCCTGCAAGAAAAAGTGGTGGGGTTGTTTTAGAAAAAGTGCGTGACTTTGATCAAAAAGCCGAAAAAGCTGAAGAGGAACGTCAACGCACGCCAACCTCCTCCCCTAAAGCGTCTCCGACGGGGCAAAATACAACGCTTTTAATGGCAGGTTTACGCCCTGTTTCATCGTCAAGCAGTTCCCCAAAACGCCACTATGGTGGCCCATCTCGAGCGGATGAAGAAAGTTATCTATCATCGAAAACAACACCAAGAGCTGTTCCTCCTAAGGTGAGAGAAAAGCCTACGCGCTCTAAAAGTTTTACGGGGCTCTCGAAAATCAAACTCTCCTCTCAGCAAAAGCAAAGACGTGATTCTTTAATGGCGGTACGCTCACCAAGGCCAAAGGAAGTTTCTGCCCTGTCAACTCAGAACCCTCAATCAATAATGTCACAAAAAAAGGGGCCAAGCCGCCAGAGCTCCGTACGTTTTGAGCCTCAAAATGGAGCATCAAGTAGCGCAGCGGCATCGCCAAGTAATGCCGCGACTTCACCGCAAGCCTTTAAAATCCCCTCTCTTAATTTGAATAAAGTGGAGCCAAATATCAGTCCAAGAGGAGGGGGAGATGCAAACTATATTGAAAAGCCTGAGAATATTTGGACGGCTAGAACCTCTGCTAGAGCCCAACCCTCAGCACCCCGTGGAAAAAGGCTGGCAAGGGAGGAATCGCCTCGTAAATCTCCACGCTCACCCCGTCGCTTGTTAAAGCTTTTACAACACGCAACAACTTCATCAAAAGAAGCAGATTAGGGCAGAAACTTACAAACTGGCTTTATATTTTTTGAACGCTTCAACGATCTCTAAATAGGGCTCTTGAGGAGTCGCAACTTGCTTGAAAAAGCTCTCGTCATCAAGGTCGATTAAGTCTTTGAGATGGTAAATATCATCATTGGAAAAATGCATTATATGAGCTCGGATAAATCCTCCAATGAGCCAATCAGCTTCTTTGGTGCCGCGATGTTCCGCACGATAACGAATGGCTTTTTTAAGGGTCTCAATTTCTGTTAGAGGCGCTAAATTTATCATTTAAAGATCCAAAAATTGTTGTTTTGCTAGGGTCTTATAAAGGGGCGAGGTTTTCATAAGTTGGGCGTGTGTGCCAACGGCATCAATGGTTTTCTCATTTAAGACAATGATTTGGTCAGCTTCTTTAACGGTGCTTAAACGGTGAGCAATAATAAGAGCTGATTTGTCTTTGAGGATGGTGCGTAGAGCCTCTTGAATCCGCTGCTCACTTTGGCTATCTAAGGCATTGGTGGCCTCATCCAGCAAGAAAATAGGAGCATTTTTGAGGATGGCTCGTGCCAGAGCAATGCGCTGTTTTTGCCCCCCTGAAAGACGAACGCCTTTTTCCCCTAATTCTGTTTTATAGCCTTCAGGAAATTTTTTAGCGAATTCATCAATGTGAGCCTTTTCAGCGGCTGCAAGAATGTCCTCCCGTGTTGCTTCGGGGTTGCCAATGGCAATGTTATTAAAAATAGAGGTGTTAAAAATGACCGGATCTTGAGGCACGAGGGTGAACAAATTCCGCACATCCTTTAAGTCATAGGACTCAAGAGGTGACTTGTTTAAAAGAAGTTGACCTTGACTTGGTTGATAGAACCGTAGAAGCAATTTAAACAGCGTACTTTTTCCAACGCCCGAGGGGCCCACCAGAGCAATTTTCTCTCCTTGGTTTAGCGTTAAGGAAATGTTTTTCAGCACTTCTGCATCGGGACGAGCAGGATAGGTGAAGGCAATCTCTTTAAAATCGAGGGATTGAAAGGGAAGGGGGGGATGGCATTTTTTTCCGACTTGAGGGGTATATTCTGTTTGTTTGTCCAGTAATTCTGTAAGGCGGGTGGTGGCTCCCAGAGTCAGGTTGAAATTGCTAATGATCTCGGCAAAGCTGTTCATAGAGCCGGCAACAACGATGGCATAGAACACAAAGGAAGAAAGCTGCCCTGCGGTGAGGCGGTCATCAATGACTTCGTGGGCCCCAACCCATAAAATTCCCGCAATGGCTGAAAAAATAAGGGCAATCACAAGAGAAATCAACAAAGATCGGTAGTGGGTGCGGCGCTTTACAAGGGAGAGTTTCTTTTTAAGGAGTTTCTCAAAAATAACATTGGCGTATCCTTCTGCTGTAAAGGACTTCATCATGGTAAGGGCGTTAATACGTTCTTCTGCAAAAGAGAGGGCCTCACCATCTAGGGATTGGGCTTCGTGGGTGAGGCGTTTGACTTTTTTGCCGAAAAGAGAAATGGGAATAATCACAAAAGGAATGATGGCAAAGACATAAAGGGTAAGTTGGGGGCTAGAGATAATCAGTAAGGTTGTGCCCCCAATGAGTTGAAGAAGGGTGCGCAAAGCAACGGCAGCAGAGCCGCTGATGAAGGTCCTCACCTGATCGCAGTCCGTATTTAAGCGAGACAGCAGGTCACCCAAACGGGTGCGCTCAAAGGTTTCAATGTTCAGTTTAAGAATATGAGAAAAAACTTGTTGACGTAAGTCATTAATAATTTTTTCTCCTAACCATGCCGTCGTTGATGTTCGTAAATAAGCAGAAAAAGCAAGAGTTAAGGCGAGCCCTACAAGAATAAGCGCTGACATGTTAAGGAGCTCAATATTTTCGGCGCTAAATCCTTTGTCAACGAGGGTTCTCAGGCCATAGCCTACCCCTAGAATTGCCGCAGATGTTAAAACAACTGCGAAAAGAGCTTTGACGATGTCCCAAGGATATTTCTTGACCTTGCCCCATAAAAAGAGAATCGGTGACGGATAGAGAGAAGAGTGTTGAGAAGCAGGAGTTGTTTGACTCATATAGGCGCAACCTTTAAAGGGCTTTTTTTGTTATGGCCAAATTTTAGCAGATTATCCCATAAAAAAACACCTGATTCAAACAGGTGTTTATCTTTTGTAACAAGATTATAGGATTACGCAGCAGCCGCGGCTGCAATGGCCGTATCAGAAGCACTGCTGTCGCCCTGCGCATCTTTCGCAACCTTAGAAGACATATTAAGGGCTTGGAGGTAGACATCCAAAACAGCTTCTTGTTCTCTTAATTCATCTTGGTCCATTTTACGCATTTTTAATATTTGGCGGATAACTTTAACATCGAAGCCGGCTGATTTTGCTTCGGCAAAGACTTCACGTGTATCAGAAGCAAGGGCTGCTTTTTGCTCTTCAAGGTATTCGGCTTGTTCGATGAATTGACGAAGTTGGGTGCCTGAGACGCCTGCAAAAGTAGTCATTTAGTTGTTCCTTATAAGGGCTCTTTTTCGAGCGTTGACTTTGGGTGAGAATAGATTTAAAAGTACTCATTTACTTTGCGAACTGCAAGATAAAAAATAAGATAAAAATAGGATTGCCGTCATGTCATTTAAGTCAAAAGTAAATTCAATTTTTAATCACTCTCCAACCCTTGCGATTATGGCTGCCATTTTGGGCTCTTCTTTTATTGCCTTGTCTCCCTTATTTGTGCGCTTTAGCGAAGTGGGCTCAACGGCGACAGCTTTTTACCGCTTCTTTTTTGCCTTGCCCCTTGTGTGGACATGGATGATTTTTGACAACCTTCAACCTGACAAACATAGAACACCAAGAACCGTACGTGAATATATTTTGCTGGTGGCTGCGGGGATATTTTTAGGTATGGATATTAGTTTGTGGCATCTGTCCATGATTAAAACCTCCATTGTGAATGCGGTGATTCTCAATGCGATTACACCGGTTTTTGTTGCCTTTGCGGCTTGGATTTTCTTTAAGGAAAAAATTACCCTTCCCCTTGGTGTTGGTATTGCCCTTGCTTTGTTGGGGTCTTTTGTTCTTGTTTCTGCCAGTGGAAGCGCACAGGAAAGCAATTTAGAAGGTGATATCTATGCTCTTGCTTCCGCTGTTTTTTACGCGGCGTTCATGATTTGCTTAAAGGAGCTTAGGAGTTCTTTTTCTGCTCCTACCATTATGTTCTGGGTGGCCTTGGTTGGTATGTATGTCCTTGCCTTTACGGCCCATTTTATGAATGAGGTCGTTGTGCCCCATTCCGCTGATGGGTGGCTCTTGCTTGTGGCCCTTGCTCTCGTCGTCCATGTCTTTGGCGGCGGCCTCCTTTCTTATTCTGTGGGGCACTTAACAGCTACTTTTTCTTCCCTCACAATTCTTGTGGGACCCTTTGTTGCAGGTCTTTTAGGTTGGGCTGTTTTTAGTGAAGCTATGTCTTGGCAACAGTCTCTGGGCGGTTTGGTCATCATCGTGGGTATTGTACTATCCCGTCAGACACGGTTGACATTTAAACGAAAAAAGATCAACAATAGGCCATAGAAAGAGCCTAGGGAAGCATGGAAAATGAGACGTTACAGAGCAACTAAGATTGTCGCTACTTTAGGGCCTGCAAGCTCGAGCCAAGATGTGATCGAAAAGCTTTTTCTAGGCGGTGTTGATGTTTTTCGCTTGAACTTTTCCCATGGAACCCATCAGGATCACCAGAAAAATTACAACACCATTCGATCTCTAGAAGAGAAATACCGCCGCCCCATTGCCATTATGCAGGATCTTCAAGGTCCTAAACTTCGCATCGGAAAATTTGAGAATAACAGCGTGACGTTGCGAGAAGGTCAGCGCTTTACCCTTGACCTTAAAGAGGAACTTCCAGGAAACACTGAGCGGGTTAGTTTACCCCACCCCGAGATTTTTGAAGCCATTCGTGAAGGGACAATCCTTCTTATTAATGATGGAAAAGTCCGTTTGCGGGTGAGTGAAACCTATAAAGATTCCTGCGAGACTTTTGTACTTGTTGGTGGCGTGATCTCCAATAATAAGGGGCTTAATGTCCCAAGTGTTGCCCTGCCCATTAGTTCTCTTACAGCAAAGGACCGTGAGGATCTTGAATTTGGCTTAACCATGGGTGTTGATTTTGTTGCTCTCTCTTTTGTTCAAAAACCTGATGATATTACGGAAGCCCGTGATATTATTGGCGTTCGAGCGGGCATTATTGCAAAGATTGAAAAACCCCTAGCCGTTCAACATATTAAAGAAATTATACGCTTGTGCGATGCCATCATGATTGCCCGAGGAGATCTTGGGGTTGAGATGATGCCAGAAGATGTCCCCAGTGTTCAAAAGCAAATCGTGCGGGAGTGCCGCTCTATGGGGCGTCCTGTAATTGTGGCAACGCAAATGTTAGAAACAATGGTTGAGCACCCAACGCCCACAAGAGCGGAAGCATCCGATGTGGCCTGTGCTGTTTATGAGGGTGTTGATGCTGTTATGCTGTCTGCAGAAACGGCGGCGGGGGACCATCCCATGGAAGCTGTGAGCATTATGAATCGCATTATCGAGCGCGTTGAGGGGGATTCCTATTATCGTATGATTTTGGATACCCATCACCCCATTCCAGAGGCAACGGCTTCCGATGCTATTACGGCTGCCGCTCGGAAAATTTCTGACACCTTAAGCCTTAAGGCTGTTGTCACCTTAACAACCTCGGGCTCTACAACCTTAAGAGCGGCTAGGGAGCGCCCAAATGCACCCATTGTCGGCATTACTCCTGATCGTTTAACCGCTCATTTATTGGCTTTGACGTGGGGAACCCATGCGATCCAACTACCTGAAGAGCTTGCTGACAAACCCTTGCCAGGTATTATGCATACGGTGTACCAGGCTATTTTGGCTGAAAATTTTGCCGCCGTTGGGGATGAGATTCTTGTGACCGTCGGGGCGCAATTTAAGGGAACGGATAAACATCAGGTTTTTAAAGCTGGTTCGACACGGGGGCTCTTTGTTTTGAAAGTGCGCGATCCCCGGGAAGACCATTTACCACCGTCCAGTCTTTCTTAATACTGCCATGAACGGAGACACCAAAGATTCTGAGGGTAACAAAACAACCACCCGTTTAAAGCGCTATGCCAGTGTGACCAGCGCGGTGAGTGGGAGTGTTGCCCGTGCTGCAACGGGAAAAATGCTAGGGCGAGAGGTTGATCATAGCCTGCAAGCCAAAGCGATCACCAAAGCTTTGGGGCGCCTTAAGGGGCCTGTGATGAAAATTGCCCAAATGCTCTCCACGATTCCCGATGCGGTTCCTGCGGAATATGCCCTTGAATTTCAAAGCCTTCAAGCCGATGCGCCCGCCATGGGATGGCCCTTTGTGCGTCGTCGCATGGCCGTTGAATTAGGTGCTGACTGGTACTCAAAATTTCAGTCCTTTGACCAGAGTGCAACCAGTGCGGCTTCTTTAGGGCAGGTGCATAAAGCAACCTCATTGGAAGGGGAGCCTCTTGCTTGTAAATTGCAATATCCTGATATGACCTCTACGGTTCAAGCGGACTTAAACCAACTGAAATTGGCTTTGAAAATTTATGAAGCTACCCTTGGGGGGATTAAAACAGCCTCCGTATTTGAAGAAATTTCCCAGCGCCTTGCCGAAGAATTGGACTACGATCAAGAGGCCAAAAACCTAGATACGTTTCGAGATATTTTTAAAAGCCACCCAACGATTCATGTGCCTAAGGTTTATTCGGATCTTTCCACCAATCGTTTGCTAACCATGTCTTGGTTAGAGGGGACCCCGTTACGGGATATTCTTGAGACCTCCCAAGACTATCGCAATAGAATGGCAGAGCTTGCTTTTAAGGCGTGGTATTACCCTTTATTTCACCACCAAATTATTCATGGTGACCCTCACTTGGGGAATTATAGCTTTCGTCAAGAGAGCCGCCACGGAGACGAGGGAATAAACTTGTTTGATTTTGGTTGCGTGCGTCGTTTTGATAAGCCTTTTTTGCAAGGAGTAAAAGATCTTTATCATGCTTTGGATCAAGGAGATAAAGCCCTTGAGGTTCATGCCTATGAAACCCTTGGATTTAAAGACCTGAGTAAAGAAATGCTGGAGGTTCTAAGGCTTTGGGCGACGCTGCTTTATGAGCCCGTGTTGGATGATCGGGTGCGCCCCATGCAAAAAGGCCATAGTGGTATTTACGGTCGTGACATGGCGGACAAAGTTCACCAAGAGCTTAAAAAATTAGGAGGCGTTGCGCCCCCCCGTGAGTTCGTTTTTATGGACCGCGCGGCCGTTGGGGTTGGTTCACTCTGCCTTCACCTTAAAGCCGAAGCCAACTGGTATCAGCTTTATAATGAGCTGATGTAGCCTTCCCAAAGAGACCCCAGACATCGCCAATCCCGCCTAAGCTATCTTTGCCAAAAGCTCGTCGAGTTTTTTCAAGAGGTCTTTTGGGGTAATACCATCGTTGATGAGCAGGGATTTTTCAACACCTTTTTCAGTATAGAAGATATGAAAAGTAGGCGTGGCTTGGATGTCGACCACTTTTTCTGCATTAAAGCGCTTGGCCATGATTAACCCTTTTGTCTCTTCACAAGCCATGGCTTTCTTGCACTCTTGGGCGCTAATGCCTAGGATTTCCCCCAGTTTTTCAACGGGCTTGCCAACCCATTCCCCTTGGCGCTCGTAAGCCACATCAAGAAGGTCAAGCCATTTCTCAGGGGGTTGTTGGGCCACGAGACTCATGTACTCAACGGCGGGGTAATCGAGGGGGAAATGTCGGTAAACCAGCTGTACCTTTCCCGTATTGATATACTTTTCTTTAAGGTCTTTTAAAGCTGAGTGGTGGAATTTTGCACAATGGGTGCAGTTAATGGAGGAATATTCAACAAGCATAATAGGTGCCTTGTCGTTTCCGACAACAATGTCATTAAGTTCGGGGTAAACAATGGCGTTTTCTTGTGCCTCTTTATTCGAGGGTGTGTTTTCTTTTCCAAAGGAGGTATTGGGCAAGGAAGTTATAAGAAAGACGAACACGAGGAGAGAAATAAATCTTGTGATCATTGTTTCTTCTATACTTATTTTTAAAGGGACTCTTTATTATAATGCCTCTTTGAAGAAATAATCAAGGCCTATAGTTACTCTAAGAAGCTCTCAGACGTCGCCCCAAGCCCTCCTAAATGACAAGGGGTCGTCGTCGCTCGTCCCTTTCCTAAGCCGGGACCTTGTTAAAATGACTATGCTTTTCTGAAATCATGCGCTTCAAAACACCATCTTTCAAGATAAAGTGATGGTATAAAGCGCCCAAAACATGAAGGGTAACCGATGTTGCGATGCCCCAAGCTAACCATCCATGGGTTTCATGCATAATGCCGGCTATTTGGTGCTTTTCAAATGCAGGTATGGTGAACAGGGTAAAAATAGAGATGGGATGGCCGCCAAAACTTGACATGATAAAGCCAGAAAGAGGCATGAGCAGCATGCAAAGGTATAAGAAAAGGATATTTAAATTTGCAGCCCTCGCTTGCCAAGGGGGTGTGCTTTTTGGCAGTTTTGGTTGGGGATTTATCAAACGCCAAAAAAGGCGCAAAGGAATGAGAACTAAGATAATCATACCAAATGCTTTGTGCTGAGCGTAAATAAACCATTTCTGATCGCTGTCGGCAAGGGATGTCATAATAAAGCCGGCAATGATAATGCCGATAATAATGATCCCCATAATCCAATGAAAGCTTTTAGTGTAAGAACCATAGGATTGTGATGTGTTTTTAAGCATTTCTTTTATTCCTGTTTTCTTTGCAATAACTTACATAACCTATAGCGTTCCAAAAAGGTTCCAGTCTAGGAAAGAGCGACCGACGACGACCTCTTGTCGTTTAGGAGAGAATGACGACGTCTGGGATCTTTTTGGAATGACTATAACGTAAATATAAACATGAATAAAGGCCTTAGTCAGTACCTTGAAAATAACCTCTAATATCATGCAGAATCTCTCCAATATCCGGTCATGACCTCGGGGTCCAAGTTTATCTGCGTCAGAAAAATAGGGTTATGCACAAAAAAAAGCGCCTAGGAGAGTTGGGGAAAAAAGGGTAGACTATTGGTAAAATAAGAAAAAAAAGAGGATCATATGGAATCCCTTGAGGGGCCGCTCTCTCTTTTAAGAGACTACTTCCCCATTCTAATGTTTTTGGCCGTTGCCGTTGCCTTGTCCTGCGTGATGATTCTTGTTGGATTTTTACGAGGTCCTCATAGGCCTGATTCTGAAAAGGTATCTGCTTATGAATGTGGTTTTGAGCCTTTTAGCGATGCGCGCTTGCCATTCTTTTTATCATCTTTGATCTTGAAATTGCGTTTCTCTTTCCGTGGTCCATCAGTTTAGGACAGCAAGGTAACTTGGGCTTTTGGTCTATGATGATTTTCCTTGGTGTTTTGACCGTTGGCTTTATTTATGAGTGGAAAAAAGGAGCCTTAGAGTGGGAATAATTAAACCCGATACCTTAATAAATGATACCGAAACTCTCTGTGATGTACCGCCTCATTCACCGGCTGGTAAAAAGCCCAGCCCCATTTTATCACCGGCGCCTTTTAATATTATGTCCGATCGCTTGAAAAATGTCTCGGCCGATGAGGTCACCCGTCGCTTGCAAGAAGAGACCTCTGATAAGGGCTATATTCTGGCAAAGATGGACGAAGTTGCCGCATGGGCGCAAGCGGGATCTTTATGGCCTATGACATTTGGTTTGGCCTGTTGTGCTGTCGAGATGATGCATACGGCGGCGAGTCGTTATGACCTTGATCGCATTGGTACAGTTTTTCGCCCCAGTCCTCGGCAATCAGATTTGATGATTGTTGCTGGCACCCTAACTAATAAAATGGCCCCAGCCTTCCGCAAAGTTTATGATCAAATGGCCGAGCCACGCTATGTTCTTTCTATGGGATCTTGTGCTAATGGGGGTGGGTACTATCACTATTCCTACGCGGTGACCCGGGGCTGTGATCGCATTGTGCCCGTTGATGTATATGTCCCAGGGTGCCCGCCAACGGCTGAGGCTCTTTTGTACGGTATTATGTTGTTACAAAAGAAAATTCGCAGCCAAGGCACCCGAATGATAACACGATAATAATGACGCGTTGATAGTATGATAACGATGATTAACCGGTAAGAAAGAAATATGGCAGACTCATTAGAGCAAGTTTATACAAAGTTAAAGAAGCAATTTTGCGAGTGCATCCTTGATGTTAAACGTGAAGGCTTTGAGATGTCTGTTGTTGTTGAACGGGAAAAGATTGTAGACGTTTTAAGTTATTTGAGAGATCAAAAGGATTTTGCTTTTAAGCAGCTAACAGATATTTGTGGGGTGGATTATCTAGAGCGTGAAGAGCGCTTTGAAGTCGTCTACCACTTGCTCTCTTATAAATATAATTTGCGTTTGCGCTTAAAAGTGAGCGTTGATGAAGACAGTTTTGTTCCGTCAATTTCAAAGGTCTATAGTGCGGCCAATTGGTATGAGCGTGAGATTTGGGACCTTTATGGTATCAAATTTGAAGGGCACCCCGATTTGCGGCGCCTTTTGACGGATTATGATTTTGATGGCCATCCGCTGCGGAAGGATTTCCCTCTGACGGGATATGTTGAGCCCCGCTATGATGACGAGCAAAAGCGCGTGGTTTATAACCCTGTGAAATTGCCCCAAGAATTTAGGAATTTTGATTTCTTGAGCCCTTGGGAAGGGATGACCCGTGATTTGATGATTTCTCTCCCTGGGGATGAGAAAGCAAATGAGACAAAGAAAACAGCGTAGAAAACGATAAAAATAAACAGGTTTTGATAAAAAAATGAGTGATTTATCCTCCAGCGATTCAACCTATCAATTAAACTTCGGGCCCCAGCATCCAGCGGCCCACGGTGTGCTACGCCTTGTGCTTGAGCTCGATGGAGAAGTTGTTACGCGGGCTGACCCTCATATTGGATTTTTGCATCGCGGTACTGAAAAACTGATAGAGTATAAAACCTATATGCAAGCTGTTCCGTATTTTGATCGCTTGGATTATGTTGCCCCTATGTGTCAAGAGCATGCCTTTGCCTTGGCCGTTGAAAAGCTTTTAGGTCTTGAGGTTCCGTTGCGGGCTCAATATATTCGGGTTCTTTTTTCTGAAATTTCAAGGTTGCTCAACCATATTTTGAACCTCACAACCTATGCCCTTGATGTGGGGGCTATGACGCCGCTTTTGTGGGGCTTTGAAGAGCGTGAGAAACTCATGGCTTTTTATGAGCGCGTATCAGGGGCGCGTATGCATGCAAACTATTTTCGCCCCGGCGGTGTTGCACAAGACCTTCCCATTGGTCTTTTAGAGGACATCCATGCCTTTATGGAATATCACACTGCTTTTATTGATGACATGGAACGCCTTTTGACCAATAATCGCATATTCAAACAGCGCACGGTGAACATTGGTATTGTTTCCAAGGAACAAGCCCTTGATTGGGGGTTCACAGGCCCGATGTTGCGCGCCTCTGGTGTGCCGTGGGATTTGCGTCGCTCCCAACCCTATGACGCCTATGATAAAGTTGACTTTGGGGTGCCAACGGGTAGTCATGGAGATTGCTATGACCGCTACCTGGTGCGTGTTGAGGAAATGCGTCAGAGTCTTAAGATTATGGCGCAATGTTTGCACGATATGCCCGAGGGTGATTTTCGATCACAGAATGCTAAAATATCTCCTCCCTCCCGCCATGATATGAAAAACTCTATGGAAGCGATGATTCATCACTTTAAGCTGTATACAGAAGGCTATCACGTGCCGGCGGGTGAAACATATACTGCCGTCGAAGCACCCAAGGGTGAATTTGGTGTGTATCTCATTGCCGATGGCAGCAACAAACCCTATCGCTGTAAGATTCGTGCCCCTGGATTTGCCTTTTTGCAAGGCATGGAATTTATGTCAAAAGGCCATATGTTGGCAGATGTGCCAGCTATCATTGGTTCTATGGATATTGTTTTTGGAGAAGTCGATCGATGAAACGTAATGCACTGACCTCTCAAGCAGCTCCCTTTGTTTTTTCTCCCAAAAATCAGAAAGAGCTAGAGGAAATTATTAAAAAATATCCCAAGGGTCGCCAAGCTAGTGCTGTGATGCCGGCATTGGATTTGGCACAGCGTCAAAATTCGGGGTGGATCCCCCGTGAAGCTATTGAAACCATTGCCAATCTCCTTGGTATGCCTGCCATAAAAGTATGGGAGGTTGCCAGTTTTTACTCCATGTATAATCTCGAGCCCGTTGGAAAATACTTAGTGCAAGTTTGCCGTACCACAAGCTGCTGGTTGCGGGGGGCTGATGATATTCTAAAGGCTTGTAAAAAGCATACAGGCGCTGATGTTGGAAAAATCTCTGATGATGGTCTGTTCTCTGTCATGGAAGTGGAGTGTTTAGGGGCTTGTGTAAATGCGCCTATGGTTCAAATTAATGATGATTATTACGAAGATCTTGATGCTGAAAAAATGGAAAATATCATTGAACAATTGCGAGACGGTAAAGAAGTGAAAACCGGTCCTCAAGTGGATCGCCTGAACTCTGCACCTGTTGGTGGCGCAAAGACGTTGATATAAAAGGGACACCGGAAAGACATGCTGGACGATAAAGACCGTATTTTTCAAAACCTTTATGGGCAAACTTCCCCAACCCTTTCTGCTGCTAAAAAGCGCGGGGATTGGAAGGGTGCCAAGACCTTTGTTAAAAAAGGCCGTGATTGGATCGTGAATGAAGTGCTAGCCTCGGGCCTTCGAGGGCGCGGTGGTGCTGGGTTTTCCACGGGCCGTAAATGGTCCTTTATGCCAAAGGACAGTCCTCTCCCTTCTTACATGATGAAAGTGAGCCCGGCACATGTAAAGACCGCGATATTATTCGTCATGAACCCCATAAGCTCATTGAGGGAACCGTTTATGCCGGTGTCGCCATTGGTGCTCATGTTGGCTATATTTATATTCGGGGGGAATTCTTTCGAGAAGCCGAAGCCTTACAAAAGGCTATTGATGAAGCCTATAAGGATGGTCTTCTTGGAAAAAATGCTGCCGGAAGTGGCTATGACTTTGATTTGTATTTACATAGAGGGGCTGGCGCTTATATTTGCGGTGAAGAATCGGCGCTGCTCCAAAGCCTTGAAGGTAAAAAGGGAATGCCCCGCTTAAAGCCTCCTTTTCCAGCGAATTGTGGTCTATATGGTTGCCCAACAACGGTAAATAATGTTGAGAGTATTGCTGTGGTACCCACTATTTTGCGGCGTGGTGGGAGTTGGTTTGCGGCCCTTGGTCACCCGGATAGTACAGGCACAAAGCTCTTTTGTATTTCGGGTCATGTTAACAACCCGTGCACCGTTGAAGAAGAAATGGGGACGCCTTTGCGGGCTCTCATTGAAACCCATGCCGGTGGCGTGCGGGGCGGCTGGGATAACTTGATGGCTGTAATTCCTGGGGGCTCCTCAACCCCCATGATTACCAAGGATATTGCTGCAAACGTTACCATGGACTTTGACAGTTTGCGGAATGCGGGAACGGGCCTTGGGACGGCTTCTCTTATTGTTATGGATAAATCCACAGATATTATTGAAGCTATTGCGCGTCTTTCTCACTTTTATATGCATGAAAGTTGTGGCCAATGTACGCCGTGCCGAGAAGGAACCGGATGGCTTTGGCGACTATTGAAAAAAATAGGAGATGGTGAAGCGCGCCTCTCTGATATTGATAAATTAGAAGAGCTCACCTATCAAATTGAAGGCCATACCATTTGTGCTCTGGGAGATGCAGCCGCTTGGCCTGTGCAAGGATTGTTGCGTCATTTTAGACCAGAGCTTGAGCGTCGTATTCGGTTGGTTGCAGCGTAAGAAATTAAAAAAGAAGATAAAAGAATGCCAAAAATTACAATTGATGGACGGACAATAGAAGTCGAAGGCGGCACAACGGTTCTTCAAGCGGCAAGAAGCTTGGAGGCGGAAATCCCCGTTTTTTGTTACCATGAGCGCTTGGATGTGGCGGGAAATTGTCGCATGTGCTTGGTAGAGCAAGAAAATGCACCAAAGCCCATCGCTAGCTGTGCCATGCCTGTAATGGAAGGCATGGTCATTCATACGAATACGGAAAAGGTGCGTAAAGCTCGGGAGGGTGTTTTAGAGTTCTTGCTCATGAACCACCCCTTGGATTGTCCTATTTGTGACCAAGGGGGCGAGTGTGATTTACAGGATATCACCATGTCCTACGGTCGGGGCGAAAGCCGCTATGATTGCGATAAGCGGGCCGTTCCTGAAAAATATATGGGCCCGTTAATTAAGACTTTTATGACGCGCTGCATTCACTGTACCCGTTGTGTGCGCTTTGCGGATCGCGTTGGAGGAAGCCCTGAATTAGGGGGCATTGCTCGGGGTGAAAATGCAGAAATTACGACCTATTTAGATGCGTCCATTAAGACAGAACTGGCAGGAAATCTTGTGGATGTTTGTCCTGTTGGTGCTTTGACATCTCGTCCTTATGCCTATCAAGGGCGCCCGTGGGAATTGCGCAAAACCAACTCTATTGATGTGCATGATGCGGTGGGGAGCAATATTTCTGTGCAGTCTTTTGGCATGAAAGTGCGGCGTATTTTGCCCCGCCTCCATGAAGGTATTAATGAAGAATGGATTTCTGATAAGACCCGTCATGCCTGCGATGCCCTTGCGTTGCAACGCCTTGATCAGCCTTATATTCGAGAAAAAGGCAAACTTCGCCCGGGCACATTTGATGAAGCTTTTGCGAAGATTGCCACAAAGCTCAAGAAAATTGAGGGTCAAAAAATAGCAGCCCTTGCAGGGGATTTAGCCGATTGTGAATCCATGATTGCCCTCAAAGATTTGATACTTAGTCTTGGATCTCCCCATTTAGATTGCGTCCTCGAGGGCGCGGCCCTAGCCACAAAAACCCGCGGACAATACCTTTTTAACACCCCCATTGCTGATCTTGAAAAAACGGATTTTGCCCTGATTGTTGGGGCGAATATACGGGCCGATGCGTCCATGGTTCACACACGCCTTCGCAAGTGTTATTTGCAGGGTGACTTTAAAGCTGCCTATGTTGGAGGGGCCCTTGAGTCAGACCGGGACTTCACCTTTGATTATGATAATTTAGGGGACGATATTACTGTTCTTGATGAAATCTTAAAAGGCAAACACGCTGTTTCTAAGGCCCTTAAAAAAGCAAAAAACCCTGTGATTATTGTGGGCTATGATGCCTTGAGGCGCTCTGATGGCATGGCAATTTTAGCCACAGTCTCAGATATTGCCGAAGCTTATAATGTTGTGCGCGCAGATTGGAATGGCTTTAATGTTTTGCATAAATCAGCCTCTCGGGTAGGGGCTCTTGATGTTGGATTTATGCCTCAAAAAGGGGGCATGACAAAGGCAAAAATTGAGTCAGCTTGTGAGAAAGGTGATATTGACTTTCTTTACCTCCTTGGGGTTGATGGTGATATTTGTCCAACAAAAACGAAACAAGCTTTTAAGGTTTATCAAGGACATCATGGGGACATAGGGGCACATGATGCGGATGTTATTCTACCAGGGGCAGCCTATACGGAAAAAAATGCAACCTATGTGAATCTTGAAGGGCGCGTTCAACAGACCTATTTGGCTTTGAATCCCCCAGGAGATGCCAAGGAAGATTGGAAAATTTTACGGGCGCTTTCAGCGATTGTTCTGGATAAGCCGTTGCCCTATGATACCCTTGAACAGGTGCGGGGGCGCCTTCAACAGGTTAATCCGATCTTTAAAACTTTGGATGAAATTGTGCCAGCACAGTGGCAGCCCATTAAATCAAAAACAGTCTTAAAAACCAAAAAATTCATGCCGTCACCCTTTGATTTTTACCGCACCAATGTGATTGCTAGAACGTCTCCGACCATGGCAAAATGTGTTCAAGAACTTTGTCAGTCCGCCCCCTTAACACAGGAGAAAGCCAGTGCTTGATATGATTCCAGCCCTTTGGTGGGAGAACCTGCAATATGGAGCCGTCACCCTGGGATACATCCTCCTTATCGTTTTACCTTTGATTCTCTCCGTTGCTTATTTGACCTATGCCGAGCGTAAAGTTATTGGCTATATGCAATTGCGAAGAGGTCCCAATAGCGTGGGTCCTTTTGGTTTGCTCCAGCCCATTGCAGATGCGGTTAAGCTGATGCATAAGGAAATTATTATTCCAAGCCGCGCTAATCCCCTGTTATTTCTGATGGCGCCAGTGATTACCTTTACTTTGTCCTTGGTGGCTTGGTCCGTTATTCCCTTTGGAGAAGGGGTTGTGCTCTCGGACTTAAACGTTGGTATTTTGTTCCTTTTTGCTATTTCTTCCCTCGGCGTTTACGGCATTATTATCGCGGGTTGGTCCAGTAACTCGAAATACCCCTTTCTTGGGGCCATGCGCTCGGCAGCCCAAATGGTGTCCTATGAGATCTCCATGGGGCTTATTATTGTGAGCGTTTTAATGTGTGTTGGATCCTTGAATTTAACGGATATTGTCATGGCTCAAAAAGGAATGTGGTATGCCCTCCCTTTATTCCCCATGATGATTATTTTCTTTATCTCAACCTTGGCTGAAACAAACCGTGCCCCCTTTGATTTGCCGGAGGCTGAGGCAGAACTTGTTTCTGGTTACAACGTTGAGTACTCTTCCATGCCCTTTGCGCTCTTCTTCTTGGGTGAATATGCCAACATGATTCTCATGAGCGCGATGACAACCATTTTGTTCCTTGGTGGCTGGTTGTCCCCCTTTGATTTTGCCCCTTTCACATGGCTCCCTGGATTTGTGTGGTTTGCCCTTAAAATCGCCATGGTCCTCTTTTGCTTTTTGTGGGTGAGGGCAACACTGCCTCGATATCGTTATGACCAACTTATGCGTTTGGGGTGGAAAGTCTTCTTGCCTTTTTCCCTTGGATGGCTTGTGCTAACTGCTGGGTTCCTTTTTTATACAGATAATTTACCCAGCTAAAAGGATTGTTACTATGACTCGTTTTATTCAGCGTCTTAAAGCCTTTGCTCTTTTAGAAATCCTGTCGGGCCTTGCCTTGACCTTAAAGTATTTTTTTAAATCCAAGGTCACCTTGAATTACCCCCATGAAAAAGGCCCTCTAAGCCCTCGGTTTCGAGCCGAACACGCTTTGCGCCGTTATCCAAATGGTGAAGAGCGTTGCATTTCTTGTAAGCTCTGCGAAGCTGTTTGTCCAGCACAAGCTATTACCATTGACGCAGGGCCTCGAGAAGAAGATGGGAGTAGGCGGACCGTTCGCTATGATATAGATATGACAAAATGTATTTTTTGTGGTCTCTGTCAGGAGTCCTGCCCCGTTGATTCCATCGTTGAAGGCCCCAATTATGAGTATTCAACGTTCACCCGAGAGGAGCTCTTTTACAATAAAGAAAAACTTTTGGATAATGGTGATCGCTGGGAAGAATTGTTGGCAGAGAATATCAAGCGTGAAGAGCGTTACCACTAAATCTTCACTCTCTTTTGAGGCTATTTCTTTGGAAGACTATCTAAGGTATAATAAAAATAAAACGAGTTTTTGATGAGAAGATTTTTTATTATTCTTACCTCCTTTATTCTCTCTTTTTCTTCCCCTCCTTTATTGGAGGCAACACCCCAGAAGACAGAGCTTTTAACAGGTTGGTATTCTTGGGACCCTTACCAATTTGAAGATATGAGCAGTGGGGTTCCCTTTCTTACCGGTTTGGATATTGCCCTTGTGAGAGCTATCCTTAAAGAGCTTGGGTATGAGGCGGTTTATAAGCCTGTTTCATGGAAACAGCATCAAGAAGATTTAAAAAATGGCACGAGGAATTTCGCAGCTGGTGCCACAAAAACAAAAGCACGGGAGGCCTTTGTTTATTTCTCTAAACCATATCGTTTTGAAGAAAATGCTCTTTTTGTCTTGCGGGGAAGTCAAGGGGTTTTTGAAACATCTTCTATTGATGCCTTCCTAACAGGTTTGACGGAAAAACAACAAAAAATCGCTGTTATTGATGGCTTTATTTATGCGGATTCAAAAATCAATGATTGGATCGCAGATCCTAAAAATAAGGACCTTGTTCTACTTGTTCCAACGGATCAAAAAAGTTTCGATGCTTTGCTTTCAGGAAAAGCTCAGGGAGTTTTGGCAGATCGTTTAGTGGGGTCAACCATTATCTGGCGCAAAAATTTAGGGGGGGAGGTTGATAGCCTTGATCTCAATATTAAAACGCCTATTCATTTAATGTTTAGTAAAAAAATAACCACACCAGAGTTTATGGTCAAGGTGAACAAAGCCATTGACACCCTCCAAGAAACTCAGAAATATCAAGAAATCATCCGCTTATATCTCTACCCCGTATTGCTCCTCCAAACGGTTTCTGCATGGTGGTTTCAAGTTGTTGAAATCATAGGGATTTTTTCTTTTGCTGTTTCTGGTCTTTTGATTGCTTATCGTCAGAATTCAACAATTTTTGGGGCGTTTTTGTTTGCCTTACTGCCTTCTCTTGGGGGGGGGATCGTGAGAGATATAATTTTTCAAAGAGAGCCAATTGGTATGTTAACCTCACCTCTCTACCTTGGGATTGTCGTCGTCACAGTTTTAGGAGGAATGTTGGCTATTCGTATCATGCAACATTATAAAAAAGTGATGAAGAGTCCTGTTTTTTCTCCATCAGGGGGGGCAACTTTTTTGATGGTGACAGATGCTTTGGGACTGGCAAGCTTTACGGTGACGGGTGTCATTGTGTCGGTGATTTCAAAAGCAGAGCCTTTATGGCTTTGGGGTGGTTTTTTTGCCTTTTTAACAGCAGCCGGAGGCGGTATTATGCGTGATATGTTAAGTGGAGGGAAGCATATAGTTGTGTTGCACGGTGGACTATATGCAGAAATTGCCGTGGGGTGGGGTGTTTTGCTATCCGCTTTCTTGATCTATCAATCCAATAGCGTGAACGCGGACCCCATTGAATATGCCGTTGCCATTACCATTGCAGGGGCGTTTTTGACACGACTTCTATGCTATTTTTTCAAGGTCCCTAATATTCGCTTAAAAAAACAGTAACTTTATAATCCCTTGGTGCCACAAACACACCAAAAAGGTGCTTCAGGACTATGCACAAGGTTTTTGAGACCTGCAGATGCCATCATGCTTTTGATCTGAGCCAAGGTGAAACGTTGCTCTAATTTCGTACCAAATCGATCAAGGGCGTCGGTTCGCATGGTATAAAAACTATGGTGGCGATATTGGGAAAGGGGGATATTATCAACCTTTATACCGAATTTTCTTAGCAAACCTGAGAGGCGGGCGAGAGGCCAGTAAACAAGGGCGGCAATGAGATTAGTCACTTGTCTCCTTAGCCCAAAAGGGAGCCGATAAATACCGCGGCGCAGCAAATCACTCAGGCGCCAAATGCCTTTGAACCACCAAGGTTTGGAATCAAAGGCATAATAAATATAAAGCAGAAAGGGGCCCCCTTTTTTAAGCTTTTTAACACAAGAATTGAGGGCATTTTGTGTGTCGGGAATGTGATGCAGAACCCCGAGGCTATAGCCAAAATCTTGGGAGTTATCTTCAAAGGGTAGGTGATCCACACTGGCACAATGAAACTGCGTTTTGGGAAATGTGTTGAGGGCGCGCTTGGCAACCTCAAGGGCTGGTGCACTGGCATCAACACAGTGCAATAGTCCCACCCGTTCGGCTACTTTCTGTGCCCATCGTCCACTGCCGCATCCCATGTCAAAACCGACGGCCTCTTTGGGGAGGTCATGCCATGGAAAAACGTTGAAGTAACGGTCAAATTGTTCTTGGTGTTCTTCGGGAGAAAGAGTTGATTGATCAAAATGAGACCACTCTTCGCCAAATCCTTTAACGGTTTCTAAATCAATATTGTCTGTCATTTTATTTGTCATAAAAAACACTCGTTAATTTTATCTTTTTAACGTATTGTGGAGGAAAAGTACAGCCATAAGAGGTTATACCCATCCTCTTTTGAACCGTGGACTTCTAAAACTGCGACACATCGCTGTCCTCACGTATAAAGAATACGCTCCGGGAGCTCTGGCCTCGTTTTAAAACCCACACTTCAAAACTGAATAAGTATAGAAAAGATGCAGATTAAATCCTTTGAAGAGCTTTCCAATCAACACCTCTATCGCATTCTGCAATTACGAGAGGCTGTTTTTACCGTTGAGCAAAGATGTACTGAGGAAGACTTAGACGGCTTGGATTATCAAGCTCAGCATATTTTTATTGAAGACCGGCAAGCTGTGATAGCCTATGCGCGGTTTTTTCTTCCTGAGAGCACGGAGAGGAATGAGATTGTTTTAGGGCGATTTGTTGTCGCTAAAAAATGCCGTGGTCAAGGCTTTGCCAAACACCTTTTTGAGGGCTTTCTTGAGCATGTTGGACAGCATTATCCAGATTCTGCCCTTGTTTTATCGTCTCAGTATTCTGTGAAAGGCTTTTACCAAAAATATGGTTTTCAAGAGAGGGGAGAGCCCTACGAAGAGGCTGGTATTCAACATATTAAGATGATTCATTTACCTGAAAATTCATTGACAAAACAAGCCAACGCGCTATAGCTATACTTAGTCTTTAAAAGGAGTGTAATAATGAAAGCTTTTGTTTTCCCGGGGCAAGGATCCCAATATATTGGGATGGGCCGTGAGCTCCATGATACGTTTTCAAGTGCCAAAGAAGTCTTTCAAGAAGTTGATGATGTTCTTGATCAAAAACTCTCAAAGTTGATGTTTTCAGGAGATGAAGCTGATCTTAAATTAACCCATAACACGCAACCAGCTTTAATGGCTGTGAGTCTGGCTATTATGCGGATTCTTGAAAAAGATATGGGTGTTGAGTTAGTAAAAACAGCTGGTTTTGTTGCGGGGCATTCTTTGGGAGAATATTCAGCCCTTTGTGCAGCAGGGGTGTATAGTCTTGCGGCCACAACCCGGTTGCTGCGTATTCGTGGCAATGCCATGCAGAAAGCCGTTCCTGCGGGAAAAGGGGGGATGGCTGCGCTGATTGGGGCGACCCTAGAGCAAGCTGAAGTTCTCTCCAAAGAGGCCTCACAAGGGGCATCCTTATGTGAAATTGCCAATGATAATGCGCCGGGACAAGTGGTTTTAAGTGGCCATATGGACGCTATTGAGAGGGCCCTCGAGCTTGCTCAGGATAAAGAACGGGGCATCAAGAGGGCGATTCTTTTACCCGTTAGTGCGCCGTTCCATTCTTCTTTGATGGGACCGGCGGCGGAAAGGATGAAAGACGCTCTTGGGAATGAAAAGATACAAGCTTTGCCAAGTGTCACGTTGATTTCCAATGTCACAGCAACCCCCCTTGAAACCCGAGAGCAATTAACACAACGCCTTGTTGACCAAATTACAGGGCGGGTGCGCTGGGTTGAGAGTATGACTTACCTTGCCGAGCAAGGTCTGAGCGAAATAATTGAGGTAGGGGCAGGCAAAGTTCTGACAGGTTTGATGCGCCGGATTAACAAAGATGTCAGTGCTATGAGCCTTGAAACCCCAGCTGATATTGACGCCTTTTGCCAGAAACTAGCGGCTTAGAATTAAAAAATAAGGATTAAAAATATGTTTAACTTAGATGGAAAAATTGCTCTTGTCACAGGGGCTACAGGAGGTCTTGGCTCGGCCATTGCTCGCTCTCTTTATAAAGCCGGCGCAACGGTTGTTCTGTCGGGACGTCGCCTTGAAATTCTGAACGACCTTGCAAAGGAATTGGGGGAACGTGCCCATGTAGCGGTTGCAGACCTCGGGGATAAAGACAGTGTTCAAAGTCTTGTGGGAAAAGTCACAGAGGAAGTGGGGGCTATTTCGATCCTTGTGAACAATGCGGGCCTTACCAGAGATAATTTGTTTATGCGGATGAAAGATCAAGAACTGGATGAGGTTATTGACGTCAACCTAAAAGCCCCTTTTTATCTATCACGGGCGGTTATGCGCGGGATGATGAAAGCGAGGTGGGGCCGCATTATTAATATTTCTTCTATCGTTGCTGTGACAGGAAATCCGGGACAAGCAAACTATTGCGCCAGTAAGGCTGGTATTATAGGACTTTCAAAATCCCTTGCCCACGAGATTGCTAGTCGTAATATTACGGTGAATTGTGTGGCGCCTGGTTTTATTGAATCGGATATGACGAGTGTGTTGCCTGATGCTCAAAAAGAGGCACTTTTATCGGGCATCCCTCAAGGTCGTATGGGCAAGCCTGAGGATATTGCTAATGCTGTTCTTTACCTTGCCTCAGAAGAGGCAGGTTATATAACCGGCCAAACTCTCCATGTAAATGGTGGCATGGCAATGATCTAGTTTCCCCATAAGATTAACAAAAAACCTAGGGAATCCAGTGTTTTTTCATACATTTTTCATAAAAAAATGTCTTTTCTTTTTTCACCCATAGGCTAACCTATTGATATTAACTTTACAGGAAAAAAGAGGAATTATTTTATGGGAGTCACTTTATATGAACGGCTTGGTGGGTATGATGCCATTGCGGCTGTTGCAAAGAATCTTGTGGAGCGCCTTCAAAAAGATAGCCGGTTAGCAAAATTCTGGGCTCACCGTGGTAAAGACGGCATTGCAAGAGAGTTACAGCTGCTTATTGATTACTTATGTGAAAGTGCGGGCGGTCCCCTTTATTATACAGGTCGAGATATGAAGCGTGTACATGCCGGTATGGGACTTAATCAAGAAGACTGGTTGGCCCTTAGAAAGCACTTGGAAAATACACTAGACGAGTTCTCTGTGCCAGCAACGGAGCGTCAGGATGTTCTCAATTTCATTGAAACTCTTAAGGATGATATCGTTGACTCACAAGTCGTCGGAATGGCAGGTTAGATTTTTTTTGAGCCACCTTATCTAAAAAAGAATATGAGGATCAAAAAGGACATAGGAAAAGACTGCTTGGATATTGCAGCCTTTATAGCAATAAAAACCTCTGCATAATGCTCTTTTGGCGATAAAAAGTCAAAGAGTCGACTTATCAAGGAACGCACGTACTAAAGGTACGCCTCCATTTCTACATTTTTTGATTATTTGGCTCGCGCTTCACTTCTTTCTATCAGGGCTTTAAAACTGCTGGCTTAGCTGTTTTGGGATATTCTTAGATTATTCGCCCGTTTTTAAGGGGTGATTGTGACTGTTGCATCGGTGCTAATGCTCAGGACAGTATCATTGATTGTGTAATCAATATATCCAGAAACGATGGGGCCAGCAACCCAGGCCCCTTCCAAGGTGATGTCCGATGTGTTGTCACTGTCAACTTGCATAGTGTAGCTATTTCCGCTAATGCTGGCGATGAAAGCACTATCAACGGTAAGAGAACTACTATTACTAAGATCAAAAATTTCTATATTGGCCAGTATGCTGTCGATGCTTGAAAAAGTGGTCGTGTTATTATCAAAAAGAACGGTATCTGTATCTCCGCCGCCGTCTATGGAAATATCATTGATGTCAAAAACAAGGGTATCATCACCTTGCCCCCCATAAAGAGAGTCACTACCTGCCTCTCCGTCCAAAAAGTCGTTACCATCACTGGACCATAGAAAGTCATTCCCAAGGCCGCCTTTAAGGGTTATATCGCCAACGCTGTATAAATTTGACGTTAAATCAATGATATCATCACCACCGCCTGCCTGAATTTCTTCGATATTAAGAATCCGAGCTTGCTGTATGCTGTTGTAATAGGGGGAAAACATATTGTCTAAAAAGAGAGCATCATTTGTGTCGCCTAGTGTAATAAGGTCGTAACCATCTCCTCCATCAAAAACATCATGGGACTGTGTTTTGCCATTTAAAGAAATAAGTTGCCCTGTTTCGACATTAAAGGCAGAAAATCCGCCACCCCAGACCCCATCAATGGATCCGAGGATAGTATCATCAAGGGCTCCACCTATGGCTAAAACATCTTCTCCATGAATACTGTCAATGATAAGACCTTGAGGGGGGTTAATTTCTTGAATGGGATCTACAGTAGGATCTGAATTAATAAAAGGATCTGTGTGATCGACGTCTTCTTGTAGGTGTTTGCGCTGATTTATTGAGGACCCAAAGTCTTTTTCAAAGTTGTTTAGCTCCGAGAAATGTGGATCACCCTTAATATATTGTTTAATGGATGTTTCTTCGCCAAACCCTTCATTCCCCTTATAAAGAAAATTTGTACTTTCTACGAGAGGAGCTTCATTATAGATAGGCGTTTCTGAGGGGGGGTGCGTAAAAGCTGTTGATAGGGAAAACGGCAGGATATTTTGAGCAGATACCCTATCTGCATCTACAGGAGCGAATAAACTAGGTTGGCGGGTCTGTGATGTATTATCCATAATTTTAATTATAGCAATAAATAGTTAATTTACTCTTAAAATCTAAATCTATTTATACTATTTCACCCCCTTCTAGTTGTTTCTTCCACATCTTGGCATAAAGGCCCTTTGCCTTGAGGAGGTCAGTATGGGTTCCCCGTTCGATAATTTCCCCGTGATCTAAGACAATAATTTGATCGGCATCGATTACCGTGGAGAGCCGGTGGGCAATAATAAGAGTTGTGTGGTTAGCCGAAACAGCTTTGATACTTTTTTGGATTTCTTTTTCCGTTTGAGTATCAAGGGCTGAAGTAGCCTCATCAAATAAGAAAATAGCAGGGCGCTTTAAAAGGGTGCGCGCAATGGCAACACGCTGTTTTTCACCGCCGGATAATTTGAGGCCGCGCTCACCCACCATGGTTTCGTACCCTTGGGGGAGGGTCTCGATAAAGTCATGGATTTTAGCAAGGCGAGCGGCCTCAAGGACGGCTTCCTTTGGCGCCTTGGGATTACCATAGGCAATGTTGTAATAAATGGTATCGTTAAATAACACCGTATCCTGAGGCACCATACCAATGGCGTGCCGGAGATCTTTTTGACTCATGTCGCGGATATCAATTCCGTCTAATTTTATGGCGCCCTTTGTGATATCGTAAAAGCGAAAAAGAAGGCGTGAAATAGTAGATTTCCCAGCCCCACTTGATCCCACAATGGCACAGGTTTTGCCAGACGGAACCTCAAAGGAGATGTTTTTTAAGATGGCGCGGTCAGGATTATAGTCAAAACTAACATTCTCGAATGTAACGCATGCATCTTTTGACGAAAAGGGGAGGGGGTCTTTTGAATCTGTTATTTCATGGGGCACATCCAAAAGATCAAACATTTCTTCCATATTGGTTAAGGAGAGTTTTATTTCTCGGTAGGCAAAGCCCAAGATATTGAGGGGGAGATAGAGTTGAATGAGGTAGGTGTTGACCAAGACGAAGTCACCAACGGTCATCAAGCCGTTACGCACATCAAAGGCGGCCATAAGCATGAGAGCAACAAGACCAACGGAGATAATCAGTCCTTGGGTTATATTGAGAGCTGAGAGACTTTGTTTGCCTTTAATGGCGGCGTGAGCGTAGGTGCGCAATCCAACGTCATAGCGCTCTGTTTCATGGTCTTCATTGCCAAAATATTTTACGGTTTCATAATTAAGCAGGCTATCAATGGCTTTGGTGTTGGAGTCGTTTTCCGAGGAAAACATTTGACGCACAAAGGTAATGCGCCACGTGGTCATTTGAATAGTCGCAAATATATAAGAAAAAAGCGTTAGAAAAATAATAATAACATAGCTTATGTCATACATCACCCAAAGAACAATGCTGACAAAGAGCATTTCAAAAAGACCAGGAATAATATTGAACACACTAAAGCGCAAGACCGTTTCGATGCCCTTAACACCGCGCTCTATGGTGCGGCTGAGCCCCCCCATTTTACGATCTAAATGAAATCGTAAAGAGAGTTTGTGGATATGCTTAAAGGTGTCAAGGGCCACTTCACGCATGGCATAATGCTCGACCTTTGCGGTGATAATATCCTTTAATTCGTTAAAGACTTGAGCGCCCAAGCGGGCAGCGCCATAGGCTAAGATAATCAAGACAGGGAGGGATAACCATGTGAGAGCTTCTGAGGAGAGCCCTAACAGATCGATTGATTCTTTGTACAAAATGGGCATGTATACATTAATAATTTTACTGATTGTCAAAAAGAAGAAGGCGATCAAAACACGACCTTTTAAATCAATTCGACCCTTGGGCCAAAGGTAAGGAACCAGAAGTCCTAGAATTGTAAGGTCTGATTTTTTGTCAAGTGTAGAATGTGCATTTTTCATAATTTTTCCCTATTGACGATGTCGTTTAAGTTGCCCACTATCAGAGGTGTAATCACTACATATAGTAGCTAGCCCCCCCATAAAGGTACTACATGTTGATTTTCAAAGAAAAAAGTAATTAAGTTAAATTAGAGGAATTCCCCCATGAAAATCACACGCCACTTTACCAAGTCTGGCTCTTCTCCATATGACATGATCTCCTTTAGAAAAGCAACAAGTGAGATTAAAAATCCAGATGGTTCAGTGGTTTTTACGTTAAAAGATTTTGAGGTTCCTGAGACTTGGACTCAAGTTGCCTGCGATGTGATTGCGCAAAAATATTTCCGAAGGGCTGGTGTGCCAAAGGCTCTTAAAGTGCTTTCTGAAAACGGTGTCCCAGAATGGCTCTCCCGTCATGTGATGGACAAATCCACGTCAACAGAAACCACCTGTGAGCTTTCTGCAAAACAAGTTTTTGATCGCTTAGCAGGGACATGGACCTACTGGGGTTGGAAGGGGGGCTACTTTACCTCTGAGGATGATGCGAAGACTTATTATGACGAAATGCGTTATATGCTGGCAACCCAGCGTGTTGCACCCAATTCCCCTCAATGGTTTAATGCGGGTCTTCATTGGGCCTATGGCATTGATGGTCCTGATCAAGGACACTATTATGTTCAGCATAAAACCGGCAAACTGATGAAATCGACGTCAGCCTATGAGCGCCCTCAACCCCATGCTTGCTTTATACAAAGCGTCAAAGATGACCTTGTCAATGAGGGGGGCATCATGGATTTATGGGTACGGGAAGCGCGTTTGTTTAAATATGGATCTGGTACAGGGACGAACTTTTCAAATCTTCGCGGCAAGGGTGAACCTCTATCCGGTGGGGGAGAGTCTTCCGGTATCATGAGCTTTTTGCGCATTGGGGATCGGGCGGCTGGTTCCATAAAATCTGGCGGGACAACCCGCCGTGCCGCTAAGATGGTAACCCTTAATATTGACCATCCGGATATCGAAGAATATATCAATTGGAAAGTGCACGAAGAGCAAAAAGTGTTGTCCCTTGTGGTTGGATCTCAAATCACGAAAAAGCATCTTAATGCGATTATGCAAGCGTGTCAGTTAGGCTCTACCGATGATCGCTTTGACCCGAAGGCCAACGAAAATCTTAAAGGGGCTTTGAGGGCTGCTCGCCGAGATAGCGTGCCAGCAAACTATATGAATCGTATTATTCAAATTGCTAAGCAAGGGTATACCTCTGTTGCTTTTGACTCTTACAATACGGATTGGGATTCAGAGGCTTACTTCACAGTTTCAGGGCAAAATTCCAACAATTCTATTCGCGTTACCAATGCTTTCCTTGAAAAAGCTGAAAAGGGCGAGTCTTGGGACTTATTGCGCCGAACCGATGGAAGCGTTCATAAAACCATTAATGCCCGTGACCTCTGGGAGCAAGTTTCTTATGCAGCTTGGGCTTGTGCTGATCCTGGTGTTCAGTTTGATACGACAATTAACGATTGGCATACGTGCCCTGAAGACGGCACAATTAATGCCTCTAACCCTTGTTCAGAATATATGTTCTTGGATGACACTGCTTGTAATCTTGCCTCCCTCAACCTTGTGCAGTTTTGTGACCTTGAGGCTCAGGGTAAAACCTTTGATGTCGCTGCTTATAAATACGCCATTCGGTTGTGGATGTTGACCTTGGAAATCTCCGTTAAAATGTGCCAAGCGCCGTCAAAGGAAATTGCAGTAGGCACTTATAATTATCGTACAACCGGACTTGGTTATGCCAACCTTGGTGGTTTATTGATGGGTCTTGGTGTGTCTTATGATAGCGATGAAGGCCGTGCCATTGGCGGGGCTCTTGCCTCTATTATGACAGGATATTCCTATGCAACTTCCGCTGAAATGGCGAAGGAGCAAGGCCCTTTTGCACGCTATGAACCTAATAAAAAACACATGATGCGCGTGATGAAAAATCACCGTACAGCGGCCTACGGAAAAGCATCAGGGTTTGAAAATATAGATAAGAAACCTGTGCCATTAGATCACAAGTCTCTGTCCATTTCGTCTCTTTCCGATGAGGCCAAAAAGGCATGGGATGAGGCGATAAGCCTTGGTGAAAAGTATGGTTATCGCAACGCCCAAACAACGGTTATTGCGCCAACGGGGACCATTGGTCTTGTGATGGATTGTGATACAACCGGTGTTGAACCTGACTTTGCGTTGGTAAAATTTAAGAAATTAGCAGGGGGTGGTTACTTTAAAATCATCAACCGCATGGTGCCTCGTTCCTTGAAAAAGATGGGATACAGTGAAAGCCAAATTACAGATATCACCAACTATGCCGTCGGTATAGGCACCTTAAAAGGGGCACCAAAGGTGAATTTTGAGACTCTGAAAGAAAAGGGGTTCACCGATCAAATTCTAAAAAGCCTTGAGCCTGATTTGAAGAGTGCTTTTGATATTCGGTTTGTGTTTAACAAATGGTCCCTTGGCGAGAAATTCTGCAAAGAGACTCTAAAAATGAGTGATGCTCAGCTTCTTGATGAGAACCTTGATATGTTGACCTACCTTGGATTCTCCTCAAAAGATATTGAGGCAGCGAACAGCTATTGTGCGGGAACCATGACCCTTGAAGGGGCACCTCATCTGAAGTCTGAGCATCTTCCTGTGTTTGATTGTGCCAATCCTTGTGGCCGTACAGGTAAGCGCTTTTTATCAACTGAATCCCACATTCGTATGATGGCAGCGGTTCAACCTTTTATTAGTGGATCTATTTCTAAAACCATTAATATGCCGAATTCAGCCACCGTTGAAGAATGTAAAGAGGCTTATATGCTGTCTTGGGAACTAGGTTTGAAATGCAATGCTCTTTACCGTGATGGCTCAAAACTCTCTCAACCCCTCAATGCGTCTGTTTTGTTTGCTGATGAGGGCGATGGTCAGGCGGAAAGTGATGTAGAAACTTTCTCAGCCCAAGGCAAAACTGAGCAAACTGTGAAAGTGACTGAGCGCATCGTGGAAAAAATCATCGAAAAAATCGTCCAAAAGCCTGAGCGTAAAAAGCTTCCCAACCGTCGAAAAGGGTATACACAAAAAGCTGTTGTCGGCGGGCATAATATTTACCTTCGTACGGGAGAATTCCAAGATGGTCGTATTGGTGAAATCTTTATTGATATGCATAAAGAGGGTGCCGCTTTTAGAAGCTTGATGAACAACTTTGCCATGGCTATTTCTTTGGGACTCCAATACGGTGTGCCTTTGGAAGAATATGTGGATGCGTTTTCATTCACGAAGTTTGAGCCTGCGGGCCTTGTACAAGGCAACCAAGCTATTCGTATGGCAACGTCTATTTTGGACTATATCTTCCGCGAGCTTGCTATTTCCTATCTCGGTAGGACGGATCTTGCCCATGTTGATGCTGAAAAATTGATGTCTGACACCGTTGGTAATGGCCGAGCTGAAGGTAAGCCGGTCGAAGTTTCTCAAGAAACTGACCAGGCCATGCAAGCTTTTTTGAATCCTTTTGCCAGCAGTGGATTTATTCGGAGCAACCTTCATATGCTTCATAGTAAAACAGCCAATACAAACCAAGAACTTTCTCAGCAAGCTGTTGAAACCAATAAAGTTATTGCTGCGTCTTCTGCGGGGGGGGCAACAACAGCTGCTTTATCTTCGACGGTGACGGCAACGATAACCAGCGTTGGTTCAACGTCCTCAACGAGGCAAATTGCCGAAGCTAAGATGAAGGGTTTTGAGGGAGATTCTTGCGGTGATTGCGGTAACTTTACCCTTGTGCGCAATGGAACCTGCATGAAGTGTGTGACTTGTGGGTCAACCAGCGGTTGCTCCTAAAGTTTATTAGAAAAAGCCCCCTTGTTATTAAGAGGGGCTTTTACAGTCTTTTCAAAAATGTTCCAGAGCTCTTGGTTTGCTGGCCTTTAATTGGCCATTTGGTAATTCTCAAGCATGAATCCACATTGTTCAAAGTAGCCTCGGAGGTGATTTAGGCTGTAATTTCTCAAAACGGGTTTGGGATGCGGGCGCCATGTCCCACTGATAAGATGTAAACCGCTCTCTGTCATGAAATCTAATTTTACATGTGAAGATCCACCCTTTGTTTGCTTTATTTTTCCACCAAATCCTTCAAAGAGTGTGATGAAATTTCTGTAAGAAAATTTATCACTTCCCCAAAAATCACTTAAGAGGTTCCATCTTTTGAGGTGTAGGGTGGGCCTTAAATCCGGTACACTCTTTTTTTCAACAGGGAGAGCGATTGATAAGATACTCTCTCGTAGCTCACTATTTTCTTGATCAAGTTCTTCTACTTCAAAGTCATCGGAAATATCAGTGGATGTTGATAAGGTATCCTCATCGGACGAGGGAGAAACAAGAGTTGGGAGAACGGCGGGTAGATCTTTTACTTGGTCGTTAATTTCCTCTTTTTCATGAGAGGGGCTCAGGCCTGTTGAATCTAGTGTAGTTTCAATCACCGATGCTTTAGATGCTGCTTTTTGAGAATGTTGATTTCTCTCCTGTTTTCTCTTCTGCTTGTTCTTTTTCTTCTTTTTTGTAGAGGTTTTTTTTGCTTTGGACGTTTGTTTGTGCCCCGTTAATTGGGGGGTAATGACTCGGATATTCTCGTAGGTCGGTAAAAAATCAGCCATCTTGTATAAAGATATTTTTGAGCGCCCTTTGCTGATGACCTGTCTTTCAGCCACTGTTTTTAGGATGGAAAAAGAGCCTTTAAAATCATCTCGTAGACTTCTAAAGGTTACTTTGCTTGGCATGTTTTTTAAGGATGTGTGCTCACCACTTAACAGAATAGCGCCATCTAAAAGACTTAAATCTGGATTGGGCCCAACAGTGTTCCGACCTTCTAAAAGACTTGTTAAAACGGGCATATGTTTTAAAAGAGTCTGAGACTGTGGAGAGATATTGGTTACCTCAATACGATCGTATAAGGTTTGCAAAAGAAGGTAGAGCAGGGTGTGTGTATCGATGCTTTGTTGTGCCAAGCCTTGGCTGTATTGATCTAGGCTGCTTATGTGCTTTCCAAGGGTTGGCGGAATGGATTGGCCTTGTGAAAGTCCCTGAACTTTATCCTTTGATTTGAAAAGGTAAATATTCATGAGGGTTTCAAATAATTGCTCAGCGTTATGGGCGCCTTCTGAATAGCCAATAATCCAATCTTCGTACTGCTGAACAGCTTGATAGTTATGTTGAATATTGGCCAGGACATTTTTTGTTTTTTGGATTTTCTCCTCTTTTGAAACTGTTCTGTGAGGTGAGGTCATCCAGTCTGAGAAGTCTCCAAGGTGTTGGTTGTCACTTAAAAGTTCCAAGAAATTCTCATTTAAGGCGTAGTCATCCCCTAGGCGAGATAAAAGAGATTTGGCGATATCATACAGTCGATGGGCTAGGTCTTGATCAATGGATGATGTTTCTCGCAAAGAGGGGCTATGGGAAGTGTGAACGAGCTCATCGGGGGATGATAATACAAGGGTTGAGGCCATGAGGTCTGAAAATGGCACCGTTAGGCTGCACACGCAGACAAGGCTAAATAGTAACTTGTTGATAAAGCGCATAATATCATCCATTTTTTTAATATATATTTAACTAATTGTTGAAAATATGTCAAATATTAAAAATAGACTAAAATATATATAAAATTTTACTTTAACTTTAGAAGGAAGGGAACAGGTCTATTTTTTAGGAAGTCTTGAGAAGAGTGTTTTTCAGGGACGAAGGCTTTTTTAAAGCTGGCTATGTTTTTCAATGGTTTTGAGGATATCATCATAGATGGGAGAGGCTGTTCTGCTATCATCGTTGAGTTTATCTCGTAAAAGAATCGCTGATTTCATGGTTTTTTGAGTAAGAGATTTTACCTGTTTTGCCACAAAATCAGGGCGAAATCCAATGCTCTCTCCCAAACGTTCAAAGTGATGAAGGACAACATCTTTGAATTTGCTTTGCCCAGCAAGCTTCATAGCCATCTTTGCTTTAAAGGCGCCGATATAAATAACCGTACTCATCAGATCATAAAAAGGGGCAAGAGATTCGGCTTCCTCCTTATAAAGCAATGAAAAGTTCTTGCCATGGGCGTCTCCATTTCCAATGAGAAAATTAAAGATGACCCCTTCCAATAGAGTGATTTTATTACGTCCTGCCATAACACCCGATGCCATACGCTGATCTAGAAAGTCAAAACACTGAAGAAGGCTCGGTCCCCCTTCGTTTTCATATTTTTGCTCTGCTGGAATATGAAGGGCCTGACAGAAATCTTCTTGGTGGAGGCGTCTTATAGAGCCGTCTTTTAATAAACAGCGATCATAGCGCTCAATCAAATAATAGGGCTCATTTTCCAGCCAATGAATATAAACCTCTGGTACAGGTAGGCCAACGGCCTTGGCCAACTTCATGCAAAAAAATTCATTATGGACAGAGTGAGCAATGTCTTTAATGGCGGGCTTGATGATATGGGTTGAGGGTGTGTTGCCT
The DNA here is from genome assembly GCA_963974885.1 of uncultured Alphaproteobacteria bacterium. GTDB lineage: Bacteria > Pseudomonadota > Alphaproteobacteria > Caedimonadales > UBA9215 > UBA9215. The sequence continues at coordinate 5,024 of CAXBEY010000008.1, read as the reverse complement.
GTAGGGATAGCAATTTTTCCCTGAATAAGAGAAATAATGAGCTTGTTTTGTGCACCAGCCCCCGAAATGCGAATATCTTCTTCTCCGGCCAGCATAGGTCGTTTATCCAGATGGGATAAAATATCGTGGGCTTCTTTGTTTTCTAGGACACGATAGGTCTGTTCTATTTGTGTGCGGGGGGAGGTCCCCTCTTGGTGCAAAGAAACAGCGCCAGCGCATTCCCCCCCAATTTCTTTCAAGAGGGCAAATATATTTTTTTCAGAGAGGCCTAAGTAACGTGCGAGGCGTTTTCGCACATACTCATCGGGCAAGAGGCCTGTAAAAAAAGCAAAGGTTGTGGGATGATCAAAAGCGCCCCCTTGCAAGGGGAGAGAAGCCGAAAGCTTGGCTGCTTTGGGGTCTTTTAGGTAGGCCATTTCATAGGTAAAAGAAAGGTCTCCCCCGATATTGGAAAAAAGCTTTCCTACCTGTTTTCCATGGAGAAAGACATCAAGGGGAGATTTTGCGTTCTTTTTTTCTGCGGTGTCCATTGATTAATTTTTCCACGTTGCTATTGCATTAAGGCTGATACCAAGGGCATTTAAGACATGTAGAACCTTCCCAATTTCTGCTGTTTCTTTAGCACTTTCTAAATCCACAATAAAGCGCCGCCCTGTTCCTGTCATGCCTGCAAGGTCTTCCTGGGTTAGACTTTGTGCTTTCCGAGCCTCTTTTATGAGGGTTCCTAAGGTGCTTATGGTTTTAATTTGTGTCTGCATATTAAGGCTTTTTTAGTTACCGTACAGTAACATTATGCCATAGAAAGAAGGGATGTCAACTAAAAGTTACCGATCGGGATCATTTAGTCAATTTTGTATCTTTAGGCGCCTTAAAGTTACCGTACGGTAACTTTATATAGTTCTAAGGTTGTAAGGGCCATACAAGAAGAATCATGGGAACGGCCACAAGGGCAATAATCATTTCAAGGGGAAGGCCCATGCGCCAATAATCACTAAATTTATAGCCCCCAGGCCCTAAAACCAGCGCATTGTTTTGGTGGCCAATGGGTGTTAGGAAAGAGCTTGATGCGCCAATGGCAACAGCCATTAAAAAGCTATCTGGGTTGACCTCAAGGCTCTGAGCAATCGAAACAGCAATGGGAGCCATGATAATAGAAGTCGCTGCGTTGTTCATAATATCCGTTAAAAACATAGTTATAATAAGGATGAGAGACAGGAGAAATACGGGGGAAAGAAGGGGGCTTTCTCCGATGAGGGAACTCACTAAGAAATTAGCGGCACCCGTATATTCAAAAGCCATGCTTATGGGGATCATAGCTCCTAGTAAAACAATAATAGACCAGTCGATACTTTCGTAAAATTCTTTAAGGGCAAGGGTGCGTGTCAGGACCATAAGCAGGGCTCCAACACTCATAGCAACGGGAGCTGGGACAATTTTGAGGGCTGTTAATGTAATGGCAAAAGCAAAAATGCCTATGGCTTTGAAGAGATTTTTATGCCCTCCCAGTTTCAGACGCCGTTCTGCTAAAGGCATTAAACCCATGGTGCTAATAAGGGCAGAAAGGCGCTCCGTTGTACCGCGAAGCAACAAAACGTCTCCAACTTTTAAGTGAAAAGCTTTGAGGCGCCCTTTATAAGGATGTCCCTGTCTTGAGACCCCTAATAGATTGACCCCATAGCGGCGCCGGAAAGCAATGTCTTCCACTTGATGAGCGTTAGCCCCTGAATTTGGCCCAATCACCACCTCGATGAGTTCCAGATCTTCCTGTTCTTTTTTGGGATCAGTGCTGGAGTCATCGTCGCCATTACCTTCTTTTTTATGGGACTCATCTGTACCCTTAATTGTAAAGCCATGTTTTGAACAAAAACGATCTAAGTCCGTTGGGTCCGCGTCAACAATTAAAATATCTGCTTCCTGATAAACTTGGTTTTGAGGCACAACAACAAAACGTTGCGCATGGCGAATCAGGCCCAAAATTTCAATATTTGCTTTTTTTGTAAGCTCTTCTAGGTGAGAGTGGCGCGTATTGATAAGGGATGAATCTCCATTGAGTTGGATTTCTGTGACATAGCTCTCGATATCTAGCAAATCTTGCAGGGGACGTTTGCTGACCCGTGTTTTGGGAATCAGGCGCCATCCGACAAGGCAAATAAAAAGTCCGCCGCAGGCCGCAACAACGGCCCCTACAGGCGAGAAGTCAAACATAGAAAAAGGCTCACCAAGGCTTTGTTCTCGAAAGGTTGAAATAATAATGTTGGGTGGTGTTCCAATTAACGTGCCAAGACCTCCCAGAACTGATGAAAAGGCAAGGGGCATGAGAATAAGAGAAGGTGAATGCCCCGCCTTTGTTGAGGTGGCAATGGCAACGGGCATTAAAAGCGCCAGAGCTCCCACATTATTCATAAAGGCAGAAAGGACCATGGCAACGAAACAGAGAGCAAAAAGGTAGAGGTAAAAATTATTGGTTAAAGGGTCTAATAGGCTGACGATAAGATCGGTCACCCCGCTATTTGCCAAAGCTCTCGAGAGAATAAGCACCGCTGCAACGGTGATAACCGCCGGATGTCCAAAGCCACTAAAGGCGTCGCTTGCGGGAATGACACCGAGAAAAACGCCCAAAAGCATAGCGCCCAGAGCCACAACATCATAACGCCATTTTTCCCACACAAAAAGCACGAGGGCTAAAAGAATAATCAGCAGAATAATGACTTGATCTTGTTCCATGGAACTCACCTTTTTTTAAACTCTTTTACAGAGTTTTTTATAGTGTACCATTTAGGAGTTAGGACAAAAACACTTTCCTATAGAAAGTTTTTTTGGCTCAGGGAGGAGATTTATTATGAAAACTGTGTTTCATTTTTTGCTAGTTTTATTGGTTTTCCGAGGAAGTGACTTAAATTCTAGTGACTCTTTTCAAGAACAGGAAGGTCTCCATAGGTCAACTAACCCCTTAAGATTACTTCATGATTATGAACATTTCAGGACCATTAAATCTATTAGTGCTGCTTTGGACATAGCGCGTGAGCGTAAAAAGACTCTAGGGTGCGAGCCTTCTGACATTTTGGTCTGCCTGGATGTGGATTATTTCAGTGTGCGAACCGATGGGGGGAGTGATCCGTTGGAAGAGTGCACCGTATTTGTTTACCAAACTCTGATGCAGGAAGGCTATAAGGTCTTGAGGCTGACAGCGCGTGGCCAAGGGGTTTTTATACCTAATGGATCTGAAAATTCCAAGAGTTTAAAGCGAGGGAACGATGATTTGACTGAGGCTTTAGGAGATACATCAGTAGGATTTTTAAGTGAGAATATTACCATGAGCCTTGATTTCCCCAGTGATGGTCCAAATCAAGAATTTACACAATATGGCTACTATATCCAAGGAACACTTTTTGCAGGTCCTTACAAAGCTTATATGTTGGGTGGTTTTTTGGAAGCCATTCAATATTTCCCAAAAGCTATTATTATGGGAGATGACAACGAATATTATCTTCTGGGCTTTCTTCACCACAGCGCTTTAAGAGACAGTGTTGGGGGTGAGATCCATCTTCTTCATATGCCAGCCGAAACTCATATTGAAATAAACCTTGATCCCCCTGATGATGAAGGTAGTAATATTGATGTAGAAGGAGACTCTGATGATGAAGAAGAGCTTGATTATGAAGATGACTTCCCGATTCTTTCTCAAAGCGATGAGCCTGAAGCTGACCCATTTTTTTTAAGACTACTTTTAGATTTTGTAGGAAGGCTTATAGAGTGCTTCTGGTGTTTCTATGCTAGGTGAGTAGTTCTCTTAGTTCGTTATCAAAGTTATCATAACTCTTTTAAAAAATATTGACAGTTTTTTCTTTATATACTATACTTATTAAAGTATTTACAATTTTTATTTTGTAAAATTATACTTTTATTAAATGTATTAAAGGAGAATACCATGACTAAACTATCGAAAATTATTATGCTGTCCGCGATGACGGCTTTTTTGGTGTCAGGGCAAGCAAATGCTTCAGATCTGGGGACTAATGATTCGGAAGGGGACAAGCCAGATAAAAAAACCGTTAGATGGAAAGAGTCAATTGCAAAGATACAAGAATTTGATAAGACAGAAGCACCTAAAGAGGTAAAACCAGCTGAAAATAGAGGTCCTGGGATGATGAAGTCGATCCTTCGCTCAGAAAAAAAGAGGGATCAATTAAACGAAAGTATTAAAGCAGATCAAGCAAAATTGAAAAGCTTAGAATCTATGCCAATGCATGCGACAAAAGCAGTTCCAGGGGTAAAAGGAATTGATGGAAGAAAAGTAATGAAAAAGATGGCACCAGCTGAAGATAGGGAAGTAACAATTCTTAGGACAAAAGAGTCAATTCTTCGCGCAGAGGAAAGCAGAGATCAATTAAACAAGATGATTAAACGAGATAGAGACCAATTGGCAATCAGAGCCCCCATGCATGCAAAAAAAGCATTTGATGGGACAAGAGCAATGAAAGGTAAACCGAAAGACAATATGGTTATTGATGGAAGAAAAAGAATGGTAGATGGAAAACCAGTAATGCGTCCTAAAGCAAATTGATCTCTAACTCAGAGAAAAAGATAACTAATTTAACAGAACAAGTTAAACAAGATAGCGCCCACTTGAAAAAACTAGAACCTAGTGAATAACTGGTCTTTTTAACGTTATTTTTACCATAAGAAAATCCTCGGTTTTGGCCGAGGATTTTTAAATGAATCTGAGATTAAAAGGGGGAGGGTTTTAGAAGCCCATGCCGCCGCCCATACCTGGCATTCCACCCATGCCGCCCATATCAGGCATGCCGCCTGCAGCAGGTTTGTCATCAGGGATCTCAGCAACCATGGCTTCCGTTGTGATCAAAAGACCAGCAACAGAGGCTGCATCTTGAAGAGCTGTACGAACCACTTTCATGGGGTCAATAATACCAGTGATTAAAAAAAGGGCTTGGTCTACTCCTAGACCAGCTGATGTGTCAACCTTTTTACGGACACATTTTAAGCTGCTTTCTGAGTTTTTTCGT
>CAXBEY010000007.1:0-43658 GCA_963974885.1 uncultured Alphaproteobacteria bacterium | reverse complement strand
ACGAAAAAACTCAACAAGCAGCTTAAAATGTGTCCGTAAAAAGGTTGACACATCAGGCTTTAATCTCGAAGAGACCCATATAAAGCATTTAGATCGGCTCCACAAGCTTTTTGCCGTTGTGACCATGGCTTGTGTGCTGGCATTTCTGACGGGAAAACAGCAAGAAAAAATCTCTAAAACCCCTTATAGAAAGACGGTTAAGTCCCCTTTGTTCTCAATATTTAGGCGGGGATTTGACTGGATAAGACAGCTCATAGATTGGGGTGAAAACAAGGCTATCAAACACTTACAGGAGTTGTTTGAAAAAATCATCCGGTAGTGAGGAGTAAAATATAAAAGACAAGAAAAAAACAAGTATACCGTAAAGTTAAATTATCATATAGAATAGAGATGTTATGTGACGGGACAACCTCTAAGGTTTTACAGCAGCTTTATAAAATAGGACATTGAGTAAAGATGAAGCTAAAACCAATTAATATTTATATAGAAAAATGTATGAAGAAATTATAAGGGTATTTATTATGAAAAAGATCTTGATTATAAGTATTTTTAGTACGCTATGCTTATTTTCTACCGCCAAAGAATCACGGGCATCTGAAAACTTTACGGATCAATCTCAGACAGAGTGGGGCCAACGAGGGAATTTTTCAGAATTCTTAGAAAACGTGGAGGGATGTGATATAGAAAGAGCTGTAAGTTTAAAGCCTAAAAACCCTAAAAACACCCAGATCAAAGGAGTTTTTATTGGTGCCTATGAGGGGAACATCACACAAATTGAAGTCACATTACATGAAAAACATAATAAAATTAAGGATGAACTAAAAGCAGCTAAATTAGGAAAGCCTTCGTTTCCTCACTACAATCATTTCTGGAGCAAACCTGAAGCTGACTTGGGCCAATTTCTTAATGTTTTTGTCGTACAGAAGATTATGGCAGGCGACCTTGCGGCACATATTTTATCCTTGATTCATGTAGATATTGATCAAGATAAAGCTTTGTGGGCTCGACGTAAGAAAGAGAAAAATCAGCTACGCATAACGGAAGGTCCTGTAAGAATAGTGGCCTTTAATACGAAGCATCCGCAAAATTTTTCAAGCTTTTCAATCAACAAACAAAACACCTATGGCTTGTGGCAACACGAGTATATGGTGACAACGCCTACGTCTAATTTTCCAATTATTTCTACTTCTGGTGCGGGTCCTTGTGTTATTGCTGTTTTTTTTAACACCCAAACAGGCACAACATCCTTGGGTCACTTAGACGACCTGACTACAATAACAGGCTCTCTAAGCCAAATGATATATGCAGTAGGGGGATATGGGACTAATGTAGAGATGCATTTAGTTGGGGGTGACAGTAGTTCTTTATCCATGCAACTTGACATTTTAGATTGGGCTGAAAGGTCGGAAATTACACTTAAGAGCTGTAAACTTAATACTAATACAAATGATCAACTTGCCATTGATTCTAGAACTGGAGAAATTTCATCATCTTTTTTAATGACACAAATAACCGTGCATAAAGATTGGGAGAAGCTGTTCGAAATTCGTGGCATACAATTTCGTAAATCTTTATTGAGGAAAGCTGTTCTATAGAGATATTTAGAATTAACCGACTCGATTAATACCGGTTTTTTATCTAAAAAAAGCCCCACTCTATTATATAGGCGGGGCTTCCATTTATATAGTAACTTATCTTTGCACTGACCGTTTGTTCCTGCGCTCCTAAGCTGTGAAGTATAGCCGTCGTCGCTTGCGCCTCCGGTCATTTGCAGGGGCAAAACCTAAATCACTATAGGAGAGGAGCTATGATCTATCTCACTCTCGTTTGAGGACGATAAAACCATGCTTTTATGGCTAATGTTTGGGAAAAAGGGGCCTTTTTGATCCCTATCTGTTTTATTCAATCCAATAAAGAAGGTTGATCTCGTGTCGGTTTATTCAGATTTTCAAGACCTAAATAGTCATAAGCAATATCTGTGAGGCAACGCCCTCGGGGGGTTCGTTGTACAAAACCTTGCTGAATTAAATAAGGCTCAATAACTTCTTCCAAGGTATCTTTTTGCTCGGATAAAACAGCCGCTAGGGTTTCAGCCCCAACGGGACCTCCTTTATAAACATGGGCAATGTGCTCTAAATAACGGCGATCTTGCTCATCAAATCCTTTGTGGTCAACGCCCAAGCGTTGCAAAGCAATATCTGCCAGTTTAGCATCAACGATTTCATTGTTTTGCACCGTTGCAAAATCCCTAATGCGCCTTAAAAGGCGCCCTGCAATGCGAGGTGTCCCCCGTGAGCGCTTTGCAATTTCTTGCAACGCCCCTGCTGTCATTTCCATCTTAAGGAGGCGGGCTGCTCTGGCCACAATTTTTTCAAGGTCCTCAGGAGCATAGAATTTCAAGCGCAAAGGAATGCCAAAACGATCCCTTAAGGGGGAAGTGATGAGCCCTGTTCTTGTGGTTGCTGCAACCAACGTAAAGGGGGGCAGATCGATTTGAATGGATCTTGCTGCAGGACCCTCCCCAATGATGAGGTCTAGTTTGAAGTCTTCCATGGCGGGATAAAGAACTTCTTCAACGGCAGGATTGAGGCGATGGATTTCATCGATAAAGAGAACATCATGGGGTTGGAGGTTAGTTAAAATTGCGGCCAAATCGCCGGCCTTTGTAATAATAGGGCCTGAAGTTGAACGGAATCCCACCCCTAGTTCCGTTGAAATAATTTGCGCGAGGGTTGTTTTACCAAGGCCAGGAGGTCCAAAAAACATCACATGATCAAGGGCCTCGCCGCGGCCTCGTGCGGCATTAATAAAAACGCTTAGATTATCACAGACTTCCTTTTGCCCCGTAAAATCGCTCAAAGATTTTGGCCTCAAAGACGATTCTTGCTGATCTTGCTCTTCTTGAAAATCAGGGGAAAGGACGGGTTCTATTGCCATGGGATTTAATTTATCTTACTTTTTTTGTAAGGCGGTTTAGGGCCAAGGGGATGATTTCTTCTACGGTTCCAGTATGGCCTTCTTGCTTAAGAAAGGCAACGGCTTGATTGGCTTCAAAGGCGCGATAGCCCAAATTGACAAGGGCCGATGCGGCATCTTGAAAGGGGGTGTCAAGGGTTGAGGTATGGGCCGCAAGGGAGACAACGGTGCTGGAATCTGAAGGGTGTTGTGCCGTTGCGATTTGATCACCAAAGACCTTTTTGACTTTGTCTTTGAGTTCATTAACAAGGCGCGAAGCGAGTTTTGGTCCTACACCATCTGCATTTGAAAAAGTCGTTTTATCCTGAGAAAGAACCGCCCTATGGAGATCAGCAGGATTTGCAACGGATAAAATAGAAAGGCCGACCTTCATGCCAACGCCTTGAACGCCTGTGAGAATCCGAAACCACTCTTGCTCTTCTTGGGTAGAAAAACCATAGAGCGCCATGAGGTCTTCCCGCACCTGCATTTCCGTCAAAAGAGTGTAGGTTTCCCCAATTTCTAAGAGATCATTCAATGTTTTTGCTGAACAAAAAACGTGATAAAAAACACCATTTACATCTAAAATAGCCCAGTTTGAGCCTGTTGAATCAAGGGTGCCCCTAAGTTTTGCAATCATCATGACGCGACCCTCCAGTGTTGTTGGGTTTCAAGGGTATGGGCGTGGCAAATGGCAACGGCCAATGCATCGGCTTCATCATAGGACAACTCACCACAAGCGGGCAGTAGGTAATTCACCATGGTTTTGACTTGTTCCTTATCGGCATGTCCTGCGCCAACGACAGTTTTTTTCACATGGTTGGCAGAATATTCTCCGACCCGAATACCTTGGGTTGCAGGGGCAACCATCACAACACCCCGAGCCAATCCAAGCTTTAGGGTGGTGGATGGATTTTTATTCAAAAAAGTTTCTTCAACGGCGGCTTCGTGGGGTTGGAGGGTTCTAATGACCTCGGACAGTCCGTCAAATAAATCCTTCAAGCGCAGGTCCAAGTCTTGTTTGGTATTAACCTTAATGGTGCCATGGGCAATGTGGGTTAAACGATTTCCACTTGACTCAATAAGACCCCATCCTGTTAGTCGGAGCCCCGGGTCTAACCCTAAAATTCGGCGGGGCTCTGAGGGTTGACTGTACTTTTGAAGGGTTGGTTTTTTATGCATTACTTAATTTTTCCAAAACGCTTTCATCGATATCAAAGTTGGCCGAGACACTTTGCACATCGTCATTGTCCTCTAAAACGTCAATGAGCTTGAAAAGAGTGAGAGCTTTTTGCTCGTCTACATTGACTGTATTTTGAGGACGCCAGAGGGGTTCGGATCGCTCCGCATCACCAAATGTTTTTTCCAAATTTTCTCGGACAGTGTTTAAGTCTTCAAAACTTGTGGTGATAATATGGCTTGTCTGCGTGGACTGAACATCATCGGCTCCCGCTTCAAGGGCGGCTTCAAACATGTCATCGGGGGTTGCTTTTTCAAGGGGATAAATAATTTCCCCCACATGGTCGAATTGGAAAATAACGCTGTTACTTTCCCCAAGACTCCCACCATATTTCGTAAACGTGGAACGCACATCAGAGGCTGTGCGGTTTTTGTTATCGGTCAAACCATCCACAATAAGGGCAACGCCTCCAGGGCCATAACCTTCATAACGCACCTCTGCGTAAACAGTATCATCATCTCCGCCGGCAGCTTTTTTGATGGCGCGATCGATGTTATCCTTGGGCATATTAACGGCACGAGCAGCGGCAATGGCTGCTCGAAGGCGCGCATTGCCATCGGGATCGGGGCCACTTTCCTTAACGGCTACAATGATTTCTTTTGTGGCTTTTGAGAAAACCTTAGCGCGCTTTTTGTCTTGGGCGCCCTTGCGATGCATAATGTTTTTAAACTGTGAATGACCTGCCATATCTCTCTTTACTCATTTTCAAGGTTATATCATGGTTGATTTTAAATCATTTACTCTCCACAATAAACCCATGGGAAAATTATTTTTTAAATGGGAGTTTTTTCATGGCTTTTGCTGTTGTTGATTCTGCAGGGATTGAAAAATGTGATATGGGCTCAGAAACAGATAATGTTACAGCATTCATTCCGGCTGGTATAACCCTTGAGGGTAATACGGCCTCGTCAATTCTTGACTGCAGGACTGATCCTGATTTTGGGGACTGTATCATATGGGCAATTATTACAGCAGGGTCGGAAACCGCATGCAATCCTGCTGTGCTCCCCCTTTGGAGTGCAGGAGTTTCCAGTGTGTTTTGGGAAATGATCCTTGCAAATGGTGATGAAGATACGGGGACCTGTTTAATGGGGGGTACCATAACCATTCCCTACGCTGGGACAACTATTATTATTATATAGGGATTTTTAAACAGCGCGCCTTGATTGAAGGGCCGTTGTGATCGTGCCTTCATCAAGATAATCGAGTTCACCTCCAACGGGAACGCCATGGGCAATGGCCGTAATTTTAACGCCGGTTCCAGCCAATTGATCTGCTACAAAGTGGGCTGTTGTTTGCCCATCAATGGTGGCATTAAGGGCAAGAATCACTTCTTCAACGGTATCCGTTTCGATGCGCCCGAGGAGTTCCTTGAGGCGTAAATCATCGGGACCAATGCCATCAAGGGCTGATAAGGTTCCTCCTAAGACATGAAATAATCCTTTGAAAACAGTATTGCGTTCAAGAGCCCAAAGATCGGCGACATCCTCTACCACACAAATTGTTTTACGGTCCCGAACCGGGTGTGCACAAATATGGCAAGGGGAGGTTAAATCCAAATTGCCACACAGGTCGCATTCTTTTATTTCTTCAACGGCTTTTTGCAATTCTCTAGCAAGGGGCTGCATGAGGGAATCTTTGTTTTGAAGCAAGTGCACAACACCGCGTCGTGCAGAACGGGGTCCCAAACCTGGAAGCTTGGAGAGGAGTTTCATTAAGTGCTTTAAAGGTTCATCTGCCATTTTTTCGGTGTTTCTAAAGAAGGGTCAAATAAAGAAAAGGTTGGGTTAAAAGGGGAGCTTCATGCCACCTGGTAGCCCCATGCCACCTGTCACATTGGCCATTTCCTCATCCATTAAGGTCTGTGCTTTTCCTTTGGCATCATTAAGAGCTGCGGTAATGAGGTCTTCGAGCATTTCAATTTCGTCTTTATCTACCAAGCTTGGGTCAATGGTGAGTTTTTTCACTTCACCCTTGCAGGTCATCACAACATTAACCATGCTGCCTCCAGCAGAGCCTTCCACAGTCATCTCGTCTAATTTCGCCTGAACATCTTGCATTTTCTTTTGCATTTGTTGGGCTTGTTTCATGAGTTTGCCGATATTTTGCATTCTGTTATTCCTTTAGTGGTTAGCCAGTTTTTTTCAAAAGTTTCACGTCTTTTATCTCAGCTTGGGGAAAAATTTCAAGGGCTGTTTTTACAAGAGAGGTTTTTTTAGCCTCTTCCACCAGCTGTTCCTTGCTCTCTTTGTCTTGCACCCGTAAAGTTTTAGACGGTTTTGTGGAGGCTTTGTTTTCTTGATGAGTTTGAATGGTCCATGTTTCACTTGTCCATTTTGCCAAGAGCTCTCGACTTTTTTTGACAAAGTCAGGAGCAATATCTTGAGTGAGTTCGATAGCGAGGTGGTGTTTACTAACATCCAATGAGATAAATTTTACGTGGTTTTCGAATTCATACTGTAAGAGGGGTTCTTTATTTGTCTCAAAAAGAGCCACTAGATCTGTGAAGCTTTTGAGCCCTAATGTTTGGGAAGGACACTCAGGATTTTTTTTTTGAGTCTCAATACTTTGAGGAGGTTCTATATTAGCAGGGGGTTTTAAAAAATCATTGGGTTCTTTTTGCCCGTGTTGTTTAGCGAGCTCTGCAATAACAGCTTGCGCCGTTGGCAACTCACTTAAGTAACACGTGCGAATGAGAACCATTTCTGCTGCTTGCGCGGAGGAGGGGGCGCCTTTTAACTCTTCGCGGCCCTTTGTAAGGACTTGCCACAAACGGGTTAGCACAGGCACGGGCAGATCATTGGCCAAGGTTTGCAGTTGATCCAGCTGCTCCTTTGCTAAAAGGGAACGGTCCGCAAAATCTGACGAGATTTTGAGACAACTAATCTCATGGGTCAAATCACAAAGGGCGCGCAAAATTTGATCGGGATCGGCTCCGTTTTTATAAGAAGCATCAAACAACAAGAGAGCCGTTGCCGTTTGCCCTGCTAAAATAGCTTGGAGCAAATTTAAGACATCATCCTGTCCGGTAAGCCCCAACATAGAGCGCACAGATTCATCGGTAATGGTGCCAGGAGACAGACTTATGGCACGCTCTAACAAGGATTGACTATCCCGGGCAGACCCATTGGCGGCTTGGGCCAACAAAGAGAGCGCCTCTGTTTCAATTTTAATTTTTTCTTGGTCGCATGTCTTTTGCAATAATTCTTTAAGGGTGCTGCGATCAAAACGCTTGAGGTCAAAGCGCACACACCGTGAAATGATGGTATCAGGAACGCGGTGAAGCTCCGTTGTCGCAAAGATAAATTTCGTATACTCAGGAGGTTCTTCGAGGGTTTTGAGCAGGGCATTAAAGGCCTGCTTGGTGAGCATATGAATCTCATCAATGATTTGCACTTTATAGCGCGCCGAAGAGGGCTTGTAGTAAGCCGCCTCAATGACTTTGCGGATATCATCTACGCTGGTACGGCTTGCGGCATCCATTTCAATGACATCAAGGTGGCGATCATTTAGGATATCAACGCAAGGCTGGCACTTTCCGCAAGGGGTAATGGTTTCACGGCCCTTGCCATCTTCACCAATACAGTTAAGGGCGCGGGCAATGATACGTGCCGTTGTGGTTTTACCAATGCCCCGCACACCGGTGAGGAGAATAGCATGGGGGATGCGATGGTGTTTGATCGCATTGGTTAACGTATCCACGAGCACATCCTGCCCCATCAGATCAGCAAAGGTCTGGGGGCGATATTTACGGGCTAGGACATGATAATGTGTACTCATAACCACAAGATAACGTGTTTTGCACCAACGGCACAAGTTTTTTATTGCTGTTCTAACGAGGGAGGGTTAGGCTTATGCAGTTATTGCTTAAAAAGATAAAACAAGAGGTGTGTTATGGCTCATAAAAAACCGGAAGCGATGAACTTTGAAGAGGCAATGGCTGAGTTAGAACAAGTGGTGCGCCACTTAGAAGACGGTCGTGTGCCTTTGGAACAAGCCATTGGCTCCTATGAAAGAGGGGCAGCCCTTAAGGCACGCTGTGAGGAATTACTGAAAGACGCCCGCTTGACTGTGGAAGAAATTTATAAGTCAAAGGATGGCACTGTGGAGGTTAAGTCTTCTGATCTCCAAGCTCTCGTTGAGGGGCCTCAATAGAGATGTCTTATTCTTTTAAAGACGATTTATCACAGGTTCAAAAGGCCGTTGAAAAGCGGCTCGTGTTTTTTTTAGACCAAGCTTGCACAGGCGTTCCTGAGCGTTTGGCCCAAGCCATGGCCTATGGCCTATTAGGGGGGGGGAAGCGCTTGCGTCCCTTCCTTCATCTATCTGCTGCACGGCTTGTGGGTGGAGATGAAAAAAAGGCCCTTGATATCGCTTGCGCCCTTGAAATGGTCCATTGCTATTCCTTGATCCATGATGACTTACCCTGTATGGATGATTCTCCCTTACGTCGCGGCAAACCGTCTGTTCATACTGCTTTTGATCCGGCAACAGCTCTCCTTGCGGGCAATGCCCTTTATACCCTTGCCCTTGATATTTTAACGGACCTTGAGCTCTCAGAAACAAAACGCCTTGCCTTGATTCGTGCCCTTTCCAAAGCCAGTGGGGCCTCTGGAATGATGGGCGGGCAGCAGCTTGATATGGAGGCTATGCTGTCTCAAAAACCTCTGACCCTTGAGGGGATCACCCACCTACAACGCCTCAAAACAGGGGCGCTTATGGAAGTGTCTCTTGCTTGCGCGGAGATTGCTTTTGAGGCCCCTCAAGAAATAAAAAAGATTTTGGCTCTTTATGGGAGGAATTTTGGACTGGTTTTTCAAATAACAGATGATTTACTTGATGCTAAAGGGACTTCAGAGAGCCTTGGTAAGCCAAGCCAAGCTGATGAAAATAAGGCGACTTTTGTTTCCTGTCTTGGTCTCAAGGGAGCCGAAGAAAAGGCAGAGGTTCTTATTAAAGAAGCCTGCCAAGCCCTTGAACCCTATGGTCTAGAGGCCACCCCTCTTATTCAAGTCGCCCACATCTTATTAACGCGGGTTGTTTGAGAGTAAGGGGGAGAGTTTACTTTAGCTTTTTTGAATTCAAAAGAGCATTATGCAGAGGATTATTGTTGTTGGGAGTTGCCTAATGAGAACTGCCCTTGTTGTTTTTATAAAAAACATTTACAATTAAGTTATAGATGTTAACAGGATTGGCCCATGGATATTATTTTTGTCCCTCTTTTGAATGTTTTACAGTATGCAATTGAACTTTATGTATGGGTTGTTATCATCCATATTATCATGTCATGGCTGGTAAATTTTAATGTTATTAATGTTTCTAACCAATTTGTGGTGATTATGAATAATTTCCTTTATGCGGTAACAGAGCCTGTTTTGCAACGTATTCGCCGATTTTTGCCAAGTTTTAGCGGTTTGGATTTATCACCCCTTGTGTTGATCTTAATTCTTATGTTTCTAGCAAGAGTTGTTGGGCAACTTGCGTCTAAACTCATTTAGTTTCTCTCTTAAATTAAAAAGGATATGCCTTTCACTACGCATTCTAAAGCTCCAGCGCCTAAAACGCCAGTGGCAAAAACGCCCATAGTAAAAAAGAAGATAATGAAGGTTATAGAGGGACGCACCTTAGCTACTAGCCTTAAGGCTGACCTCCTTAAACGTATTGAAATTCTTAAAAAAGATCATAAAATTCGCCCAGGCCTTGCTATCATTCGAGTGGGTGATGACTCTGCCAGCCAAGTTTATGTTGCCTCTAAAAAACGTCAATGCAAAGAAATTGGCATTCGTTCCTTTGAACATATTTTACACAGTGCCACAAAACAAAAAATGATCCTTGATCTGATTCAGAGTATTAATGAAGACCCTGAAATTCATGGTTTAATTGTCCAACTCCCCTTGCCAAAGAAATTTAATACGGCTGAGATCATTCAAGCTATTTCACCTCAAAAGGATGTCGATGGATTACATCCTCTTAATTTAGGCAAGCTTTTTTGTGGTATTGAGGGTGGGTTTATTCCGTGCACGCCAAAGGGATGTATCAAGCTTATTCAGACGGTTCAAAAGAATCTTAAGGGGTTGAATGCAGCCGTGATTGGAGCCTCAAATCTTGTTGGAAAACCTTTAGCTCACCTTCTTTTAAAAGAGGGCTGCACGGTTTCTCTTTTAAATTCAAAAACAAAAAACCCTAAAGAGCTGTGTTGCCAGGCTGATATTGTTGTTGCAGCGGCAGGAGTGCCTCATCTTGTCCAAGGTGACTGGGTGAAAATAGGCGCTATTGTCATCGATGTGGGTATTAATCGCCTTGTGGATACAAAGGGGAAAGCTTATCTTATTGGAGATGTTAACTATGATGACGTTTCTAAGAAAGCAAAGGCAATCACGCCAGTTCCCGGTGGCGTTGGCCCAATGACGGTTGCGTGTCTCCTTGAAAATACGGTGATATCTGCTGAGCTTTTTAGTCAATTATAATAGTGACGTGTGGATCTGGCAAAGGTCTCGTAGAGAGCTGGAATCTTGAGTTTTTTAGCGTTTTTGCCCCTGTCTTTTCTGAGATAAATTAAAAATCGTTTACTGTCTTTTGGTGGAATTTCTGTTATATAGATGTCATTTTCAATAAGATTTTCTACGATTTTTGCCGCTTTTTCACCGAGCTCAAAGGCAGAAGGGGCAATGGAAAGAGAGCCACCATCAAGTACAAAAAATCCATAAAGCCCGATGATAGGAACATGAGCGTTGTTTAGGGTCCATTGGATGATTTCTTGCGGCGGAACAAATTTTGTTCGATTTTTTGAATAAGTGAGGGAGTGGTAGTTTGACAGGAGGATAACGTCATTGGGGCCCTTAATACCTTTAATATTTTTCTTCCAGTCTTGAAAAGTCTGTACATTTATAGGCTTTTTCAAACGGACCTGCTCCCATTTTCCATAGTTTTTAAAGGTCCCACTATCTTCTTGAGAAGCTGTTGAGAGATCCCCCATTACGGTCAAACGAATGTCACCCTTGAAAACATCTTCGTTAATGTTGAACTCAAAAAGTTCATTGAGAATTTCCAAGGGAAGGGACAAGCTAATACCTGTCACATTTTTTGCTATATGGTAGTTGTACACCTTAAGGGGGCGTTTAATACCGCAATAAATAATATTAATGTTTTTGTTATCTACGTAATTTTTACCAATTTTTTCTTGAGTTAAGTCATCCACAAGAATAAGATAATCTGGCTTGAGAGATTCAATAACACTGAGCGTTTTTTTTGTGGTGTTCACTTCTGAGGTGCCGTTGGGGTGTTCTTCAATAGCCATGTAATTATAATAGACGTGATAAAATGTACGGGATTTGAAGACGCTTCGGATACCTTTATTGATTTCTTGCACCCAGGGGGATTTAGCATTTTGAGCGTGTATGATAAGGACACTTGGCCGTGTTGACGATGTCCACAAAAACAAGATACCAATTGCGATGATAAATGTTGCTAAGAAAATTTTTTTAAATTTCTGACTTTTTATAAAGGTCATTAGAGCATCCCCATGAACTTCCACAGTGGAATTGAAGCCGTTAAACCAACCAGCTTTAAAGCATTCATAAAATAATTAAATATCATAAATTTTTTCTCATCATAGACGAGTTTTTTATTGAGGCGCGCTTGTTTTTTGAAAAGGGTGTAAGTAGGAGACTGGTGTTTAAAAAACCAGACATCAATCATGACAAGGACGGTGAAAGCAATAACCCATGGGTGGGTTTGGTAGTGTGTTGCAAGGGGAATGGTGAGGGTCCCAGACACAACGGCAGCGGGCCCTAAGGGAAGGATAATGCGTACAAAAAAGGTGAGTGCAGCAGAGAACAAAAGAAATTCTATGCTGTTCATTTGATAATCATTCATGAGTTTCACAAAGGAGTCAAAGAGATATTTATCAGCATGTAAGTATTGTAAAACATAAGAGATGCCAATGGTTGTTGAAATAACAATCAAAAAAGGCCAGTCTATGTGGGAGCGAAATTGCTTGGTGGCAAGGACGTGAAAGAGCAACAAAAAGAACATAACAAAAAAGGCTATCCAGGCTGTTTCAATTTTATGAAAAGCCGTTGTGAGAATGCCTAGCATAAAGAGGGTGAGAGCTAAGATAACTAAGCGTTCAGCCGGGGTCATGGGCCCCAAAACGAGGAGCTGATCCTTTAACATGGCTTTATCAATTTTCACGTTTTGTGCATCTTTTCGGAAATAGAGTGAGGCACTAAGGTAGCCGACAAGGACAATGAGGCCATAGACAGAAGCGGCTTGAATCCATACAAGCCATGAGAAATGCACCTGCATATATTCCGGCAAAAGAGCAAGCACCATGTAGTTCATTAAGGATCCACTTAAGAAGACGCTTGAAAAGAGAGTGATGCCAGAAAAGAGGGTGATAGAGAGTTGTGTTGTCGCTGTGGAGCCATGCTTGAAACGAAGGGCTTGTGTTGCTTCCAAATACATAGGTGCGGCAATTTCAGCTCGGGCAATGATTGAGGGCATAAAAGGTGTGAGAAAAACCCCAGAAAAGAAAAGAGCTAAGTTACTTTTAAAATAAGATTTTGAAAATTTATTGAAGAAAATAAGCATAATACGGTGCCCAAGGCCGCTTAGAAGAATAGACGCCCCAAGGGTAAATGTGCTCATGAGAATAATGAAGGTTTGTGTTGAAAACCCTCTCAGAATAACTTCGGGAGGGGCTAACCCAATAGATAGAATGGCCAGTAGAAAAAAAAGGGCAGGAATGTAACTGGGAAAAAGGCGGAAAAACCACATGGTTACTGTGGCTGATAGAACACATAGAAAAAGTGTAATAGCAGGATCAATCCATGTGCCTCCTAAGAGGTTATAAAGGGTTATGGGAACAATAAAGGTTGCAAAATAACCAATAATCTCCCGTAGTTTTAAAGGAGGTTCGGCGGCTTCTTTTTTTGGACCCTCTTTTTCATCCGTTGCTAGAAAGTGACTAAGTATCTCTGGGTGCTTAAGAATGAAGGGTTTTATGAAAAGACGGGGAAGAGCAACAAGGACTAACGGGGTCAGGGCTTTAGCTGTATTATGGTAGTCGTCATTGGTAATAACAGATTCGACCCCTAAAAAAGTCCCTTCAGGTTGTATATGTCTCCCCATAGCACCATCAAGAACGACCTCTCCTTGGGCAACATAGTATATAGTATCACCCGGGTCATCCTCTTTAAAAATGACCTCGCCTTTTCTTAAGGTTTTATAAATTAAATTTGACAGAACATAAGTGCGCCCCGAAGAGCCAAGGGAACTGAAGGCGGGGTGTGTTGAAACAAAGTCAGTGAGAGGCTTATGATGGGGCACGGTTTTTTTCTAGGGCCTTCCTGTTGCAGCTATTATAAGAATAACATACCTTTCTTTAATCCAAATAGAGATAGTGTTCCTCAAAAAAATTCCAGACGTTTTGCCTGCACTTTTTCCCTATAAATATAGGCTTCAGTGCTAGCGCCTAGAGGGGACCTTTTTTGGAAGGTTGCGACTGAGGGGGAGGTGAAGAAAGCAGCTTAAGGCTTTTCTTTTGCCTCTAAGGCTTTGAGCTTTCTAAATTCCATGATGGAAAAGGGAATGGTGATGAGGTAAGTCAATACAATGGCAAAGGCCAAAATCCAAGGCACGCTAATGATCATGGCCATTAAAAGAGCGGCGATTACCAAACTTGGCAAGACCCAGCTACGAGGAATTTTAAGGGATTTAAAGGAATAGGTTGGAATACGACTTACCATGAGAACAGCGGAGAGAACCATAAAGAAGGTATAGATGAGCGGGTTTAAAATCCAATCAATCCCGAAGGCCAAATAGCTCATAAGGGGTAGAAGGGCAATAAAGGCTGCTGCTGGCGCTGGTGTTCCAACAAAAAATTTATTTTTCCCGGCAATCATAATAGGAGATTGCTTGAGTGTTTCGTCCTCTTCCTCTGTCTTTTCACGTTGTTGTTGAATAGTCATGGCATTAAATCGCGCAAGACGTAGCCCCATACAAACGGAATAAAAGAGGGTTACTCCCCAACCAAATCCACCGAGGTCTTTTAGGGTGAGCATGTAAATGACAACGGCAGGACCAACCCCAAAACAAATAAAATCCGACAGGGAATCAAGTTCAGCCCCAAAATCGCTAGTTGCTTTTAAGAGGCGCGCGATACGCCCATCAATACCATCCAGAAAGGCAGCAATCAAAATAGCCACAGCAGCCCACTCAAAACGCTCTAACATGGCAAAACGAATGGAAGATAGACCCGTGCAGAGGGCTGCAACTGTTGCTAGATTAGGAATCATGCGCACAAAGGAAAGTTCTTGCAATTTTGCAGCCGCCGCTGCGCCTGCACCCTTTTGTTCTTTCGGGGATTCTTTATCTGCTTTATCGGTTGTCATTTAAAGGATCTCGCCTGCAAGAGGTTTGGCATCCTTAGCAGCCATATTGGCTAAAATTGTTTCACCGGCAATGGTTTTTTGACCGACAATAATTTGAGGGACGATGTTTGAGGGGAGATAAACATCACAACGACTTCCAAAGCGAATAAGGCCAAAGCGTTGACCTGTTTTAACCTCATCTTGTTCGCGAATATCACAGCGAATACGCCTTGCGATCAGACCGGCAATTTGTGTGAAGCCAATGATATCTTTTGTTTTTGTTTCCACAATAAGGGATTGGCGCTCGTTTTCCTTACTGGCTTTATCTAAAGAGGCGTTTAAGAACTTCCCAGGATGATAAATGCTTTTGATAATTTTACCGCCAAGGGGAACACGGTTAACGTGAACATTAAAAACATTCAAGAAAATACTAATGCGTGTCCATTTCCCCTTTGGGAGGTCCATTTCATCAGGGGTTTCAGCATCAGCAACAATGGCATGGACGACACCGTCAGCAGGGCTTACAATTAAACCGTCTTGGGTTGGGACAACACGATCTGGGTCCCTAAAAAAGTAAGCACACCAGCCTGTGAGGATCAAGCCAATATAGCCCAAGACAGAAGAAAGTAAGCTTAAGATGAGGGTGACACCTAAGAAAATTCCGATAAAAAGAAAACCTTCTTTATGAATTTTAGGCAGTGAAATTTGATACATTTTTTAGGGACCTTTAATTTTGTCTTTATAGGAGAAACTTTACGCTTTTTTCTCTACACTGTAAATGCTATTAAGGACTCCTTAAGAAAGTTGCTCTATGCTTAAAGTCATATATAAAAACAACAAGGTTGCCACATGAAAATTTTGACTCTTTTTTTCTGCTTTACGACCCTGTTTTGTGCTCAGCTACAGGCTCAAGAAAATAAAGTGAGTGGAGAACAAGTCATTAATGTTTCTAGTTGGTATGAGCAAATTCCCAATGACCTTATCAAAGCCTTTGAAAAAGAGACAGGTATCAAAGTCAATCTTGATATTATTGATAGTAATGAAGTTTTAGAAGCAAAAATGCTGGCAGGGAACACAGGCTATGACGTTGTTTTCCCGACGGCATGGCCCTATGTGGTACGTCAAGCAGTCTCTGGTTTATACCATGAAATTGACCGATCAAAATTGCCCCATTATAAGAATTTAGACCCCCTGTTTTTGGAAAAAATGCAAAAGGCCGACCCGGGTAATCGTTATTCTATTCCCTATACATGGGGCCTTGTGGCCATTGGCTATGATGAGGAAAAAATTAAAAATCTTGTGCCAGAAGAAAAGCGAAATTCTTGGGCGTTACTCTATGATCCTGAGGTTTTAAAAGCATTGCAGGGATGTGGTGTAACGTTATTAGAGGATCCTTTGGATGTCTTTTTAACCTATTATATTTATAAAGGAGAGGACCCCCTCAATCCCTCCTTGAAAAAACTGAAAGAAATGAAAGAAGCCCTTAAAGAAGTTCGACCCTACATTAAGCGTTTTGGCACGAGCCTTGTGGCAGAACAACTGGGGAATGGAGAATTATGTGTTGTGATGCATTGGAGTGGAATTTTATCCCATGCCCAGTCTAAATTTAAAAAAATAGCCGGGAAAAGAACCTCTACTGGATCTAAAATAAAAATCATGCTTCCCAAGGAAGGAACACTCATGTGGATTGATTGTATTGCTATTCCAAAGGATGCCCTTCACGTGGATAACGCCCATCTTTTTATCGATTTTCTATTGCGCGCAGAAACAGCAGCTGGCATCACAAATAAAACTTACACACCGACGACTGTTAAGGCGAGTTACCCCCTTTTACAAGAAGGCATCCGCAACAATAAAGCCCTGTTTCCAGGCGAGGAGTATCTCAAAAAAGTTGTTTTGCCAGAAGTGCAATCCTTACAGTTTCAGAGGCATTTATCTCGCTCTTTTGCTTCACTCATTACCCATAAGGAATAAAAAAAGTGGCTAAGATAGATAAAAGAACACAACTAGAACCGTGGCAAGA
Source organism: uncultured Alphaproteobacteria bacterium (assembly GCA_963974885.1). Lineage (GTDB taxonomy): Bacteria > Pseudomonadota > Alphaproteobacteria > Caedimonadales > UBA9215 > UBA9215. The sequence continues at coordinate 27,067 of CAXBEY010000007.1, read as the reverse complement.
CCCCCATGCGGTTCCCTATGTTGAGATCAAGGATTTATCCAAAAGTTATGATGGCGTTGTGGCTGTGAATAGTCAGTCACTTGAGATTTATAAGGGAGAACTCTTTTCTTTATTGGGTCCATCAGGATGCGGAAAGTCCACATTATTGCGAATGCTAGCGGGTTTTGAAGAGCCTTCTGAGGGTCACATTTATATTGATGGGGTAGATATCACCCACATGCCGCCCTATGATCGCCCCGTTAATATGATGTTCCAAGCCTATGCCCTTTTCCCCCATATGACCGTTGAGCAAAATGTTGCCTTTGGCCTTAAGCAAGAAGGACTTCCCAAGGATGAAATTCGCGATAAAGTGAGCTCAATGTTACATCGGGTGCGCTTGAATCAATATGCGAGTCGAAAGCCCAACCAATTGTCTGGTGGTCAACGTCAACGGGTGGCTCTAGCCAGATGCCTTGTAAAAAAGCCAAAACTTGTTTTGCTTGATGAGCCCTTGGGCGCCTTGGACCGTCAGCTGAGAGGGCAAACACAATTTGAACTTGTTAACATTCAAGAAGACCTTGGTGTAACCTTTATCATGGTCACCCATGACCAAGAAGAAGCTATGACTATGTCCACTCGTATTGGGGTTATGGAAGAAGGGCGTTTACGTCAAATTGGGACGCCCACGGAGATTTATGAATATCCTAACTCACGCTATGTCGCTGATTTTGTGGGGGATATGAATATGTTTGAAGGCATCGTGAGTGAAATTGAAGCGGACCATGTGTGTATCCATTCAGAAGAAGTTGGGTGCGATATTGATATCTCTCACGTGAGTGATGTGCCCCTCGGAGCCACGGTGGCGGTTGCTATTCGTCCTGAAAAAATTATGCTCTCAACGGATAAAGTACGTCACAAACGTAATACGGCAAAGGGGGTTGTTAACGAGATTGCCTATCTTGGAGACATGTCCATTTATCACATCCTTTTGGAAACCGGTAAAGAAGTTCGTGTGGCCTTAAGCAATCAAGTGCGTTTATCAGAGCGTCCTGTGAATTGGGAGGATGAGGTTTACCTCTCTTGGCATCCTGATAGCGGTATTATTTTAACAGGGTAGAGATGGGGTCGTGAGAAAGTGAAGCTCTTTTATAAAAAGAAACAGCAGGATTTACAAGCTTTTTGGCGACGCCTTTTACAGGTGGAACGCCTTAAGAGAATCTTCTCTCGTTTTCTATTGATTGCCCTGCCTTACGGATGGCACATCCTCTTTTTTCTAGTGCCTTTTTTAATTGTTTTACGCATTTCATTCGCGGAAAGCATTATTGGATCACCCCCCTATGGTGAGATTTTCCAGTGGGTTGATGATGCTTTTTTACAAGTCCGCTTGAACCTTGGAAACTACCTCTTTTTGATAGAGGATGATCTTTATCTAAAATCCTACATTGAATCTTTAAAAATCGCGGCCATTGCCACGACAGGTTGCTTGATTTTGGGATACCCCATGGCCTATGGTATTACCCGTGTGACAGGCGTATGGCGAACGGTTTTGTTGATGATGGTCATTCTGCCATTTTGGACTTCTTTTTTGATTCGTATCTACGCTTGGATTGGACTCTTAAGCACCAAAGGGCTTATTAATAGTGCTTTGATATCCATTGGTATTATCTCCGAGCCATTGCCTTTGATGGATAATAATTTTGCTGTGACTATTGGTCTCATTTACTCTTATTTGCCCTTTATGATTCTGCCCCTTTATGCGTCCCTTGAAAAAATCGATATGAGCTATCTCGAAGCCGCTTATGATCTGGGTTGTAAGCCTTTAATGGCCTTTTTTAAAGTCATTGTCCCCTTGTCTTATCGGGGTATTGTGGGGGGAACCATGCTGGTGTTTATTCCGGCCGTTGGCGAGTTTGTGATCCCCGCTCTTTTAGGTGGATCAGATTCTATTATGATTGGAAAAGTGCTCTGGAATGAGTTCTTTTTTAATAATGACTGGCCTTTGGCCTCCAGCCTCGTGGTGACTCTTTTTATTGTTTTGTTTATTCCAATTTTGTTATTCCAAAAGCTCTTGTCGCCCGCCCCCAAAACCTCAGAAGAGGAAAATAATTGATGCCTTTGAAACGCGCTCGATTTTTGTTATCTGCCTTAGTATTTGGATATGCTTTTTTGTATTTACCCATTTTTACCGTGGTGGTTTTCGCCTTTAATGAGTCCCCCATTGTCATGACGTGGAGTGGTTTTTCCTTGAAGTGGTTTGAGGTTCTCTTTCATAATGAACGCATTTTAAAGGCGGCATGGCTCTCTTTGAAAATTGCCCTTATGACGGCTGTTTTGTCTGTTGTTATTGGCACCACAGCAGCTATGGTTATGGTGCGCTTTAAGAAATTTAAAGGTCGCCCCTTTTTCAATAGTCTTGTCACAGCGCCCCTTGTGATGCCTGACGTTATGGTGGGTCTTGCTTTATTATTGCTTTTTGTGGCCCTGTATCAACTTATTGGATGGCCGGCAACCAGAGGTATTTTAACAATTACCATTGGACACACCACAATTGCCATTGCCTATGTCATTTTAATTGTGCGGGCACGCCTTGCAGAATTTGACACCTCCCTTGAAGAAGCGGCCCTTGATTTAGGAGCTAAGCCCTTGACAGTATTCACAAAAATAACCCTTCCTATTATTATGCCCGCCATTGCTTCAGGGGGACTTTTAGCTTTTACACTTTCTTTTGATGATGTTATTTTAGCAAGTTTCTTAAGTGGCTCTGGATCATCGACCTTACCCATGGTAATCTTTTCTAGTGTACGTCACGGCGTAAGTCCAGAAATCAATGCCTTTGCGACAGTTGTTCTGACCTTTGTGACATTAAGTGTTATTGCGACGGGTGTTTTTATGCACCGGCGCTTAAAGAAATCTCACAAGCTAAAGGATTAAAAAAAAGATGATTATGCAAAATACAGCTCCAAAAAAAGAAAAAGGTTTTGTCATTGTTTTGGGAAATGAAAAGGGAGGCACAGGGAAATCAACCGTCTCTATGCACATCATTACTCACCTATTGCGCCTTGGCTTTAGCGTTGGAACCATCGATATTGATGCCCGTCAAGGAACCCTTACAAGGTATATTGAAAATCGTTTAAATTATTGTCGCTCGGCGGGTTTGAATCTGACTATTCCTGAACATCACCCTGTTTATAAAAGCACCAATGAATCCCTTGAAGCAGCTAAAGCCGAAGAAGAAAAAAGGTTGCTTGATGCCATGGAGAAGTTGAAAGATAAAGACTTTATTGTTGTCGATACACCGGGTACTGATAACAACCTTTCCCGTATTGCTCACTCTTATGCAGACCTTTTGATCACACCATTGAACGATAGTTTTATTGATCTTGATATGATTGGTCGTGTGGACCCTGAGACCTATGAAGTGTTGCGCCCGAGTACTTATGCTGAAATGGTGTGGGATCAGAAAAAGCAACGGGCCATGCGTCGCGAGCCGACATTTGAATGGATTGTTATGCGCAATCGTCTTAGCAGCCTTTATGCAAAAAATAAAGAACACATGCAAAAGGCGTTGGAAGCTTTGTCCAAACGAATTGGCTTTAAAACGGCCCAGGGGTTTGGGGAGCGTGTTATTTTCCGCGAGCTCTTTTTGAAAGGCCTCACGGTGCTTGATCTTGAAGATGCGGGCATCGATATGAGCCTTTCCCATATTGCGGCACGCCAAGAGCTTCGTCGTTTGCTGGAGGTTTTTGATCTTCCTCAAATCGAAGAAAAACTTAACGGTGATGAGGCCGTTGCACCAACAGCTATGGCCGCGTAAACAGAGGCCCATTTTTAAGCCCACCTATAAAGAAAGCGTAGATAGAGTGCCCCTTATTATCCTTTTTGTCACCATTGCCCTTGTTTTAGGTGTCCTCTTGAGACGTTGGTTTAGGCGAGCGTCCCAAGAAGACAAACGGAACCTTATTATGCTAACGGTTTGGACCTTTAGCATTGTTGGGTTACTTACTTTGGTGTTAACGGGGCGGTTTTTCCATGCCTTGGGGTGGGGCTTAATGCTCCTCATTGCCCTTTTGATTTCAGGGGCTTCAGCCAAGCGTAAACGACAACAACAAGGTTACTCCTCAAGAAAACCTCAGGGGGAACTTGAGCAAGGGTCAGGGGGCATGAGTATGAAAGAAGCCTATGCAATTCTTGGACTTCAAGAAGGGGCAAGCGATGAAGATATTCATACAGCCTACATTAACCTTATCCAAAAAAATCACCCAGATCGGGGCGGATCCGACTACCTCAGTTCTCAGATCAACCAGGCCCATGATGTGCTGATGGATCCCAAGCGTAAAAAGAAGTAGGCGCTAAATGACGAAAATGGAGAGGGTTATTCTTTTACGTTACCCTCTGCCTCCTCGGCCATTTTTGCGGCGCGCATTTCACGGTAGGCGCTGACGCTGATGAGTTTGCCTTCAGGGACCTTGTCAATGCAAAGGGTGCCTCGGATATGATCGACTTCATGTTGAATGACACGGGCTAGAAACCCTTCGGCTTCTCCGGCAACGGGCGTGCCATCGGGCAGAGTGGCTTTGTAGGTAATTTTTGTAAAACGGTTAACGGGTCCGGCAAGATCAGCAACGGAAAAACAACCTTCGTAATCTTCATGGAGGTCATCCCCAATACCTTCATAGGAGGGGTTAACCCAGATAGTTTTAGGCATTTCTTGGGTAAAATCTGGGCGCCATTTTTTGATTTCAGGGCTGCAAAGTGCTTCAAAAACAATCATTTGTTTAGGGATGCCAATTTGAGGGGCCGCAAGGCCAGCGCAGTTTTCTTCTGCATCATATTTTGCTTCAAGAGTCTTTAAGGAGTTTTGGTCTTCAGGACTTAAAGGAAAAAATATTTTTTGAGCGGGGGTGCGCAATACAGAGCGCAGCTCTTCTGATTGGGAGTCGTTATTGATAACAACATAAGTGGGAAGGTCTGTCATGGGAGGCTCCTGTGTAATTAAGGCATTGTGTTGGCAGGCGGATAAGAAAAATAGCCCCATAAAGGCTGTTAATTTCTTGTTCATTTTATCTTGTATCCTGTTTTACAGCGCTCAGCAGGTAATTGACATCAAGGTCATCGCTAAGGTTCCAGCTGTTGGTGAAAGGGTCAAGGGTTAATCCTTTGAGGGAGTGAAGGACAACGCCATTTTTTTCAAGATAGTCGTTTAATTCCGCTGGTTCAAGGAATTTATCCCATTGGTGGGTGCCTTTGGGAACCCAGCGTAAGATATATTCTGCTGCGATAATGCCAAGGGCATAGGATTTCAAGGTGCGATTGAGAGTGCTCATAAAGAGCTGACCCTTTGGACGCACAAGATCGGAACAGGACTTCATAAAAAGAGGGACATCGGCCACATGTTCCACAATTTCGAGGGCTGTTACGCAATCAAACTGAGCACCCGTTGCCGCAAGGTCTTCTGAGGTTGTGCAGAGATAGTCAATTGTGAGGCCAGATGTTTTAGCATGGGTTATTGCGCTATCGATATTTTCCTGTCCGGCATCAATGCCTGTGACCGTTGCCCCAAGGCGGGCCAAGGGCTCACATAACAGGCCGCCTCCACATCCCACGTCTAAAATAGTTAAACCTTCAAGGGGAAGACTATTTTCCCTATCTCCCTCGTTAGAGTGCTTAAAATGTGCCATCATCTCATCTCGCAAAAACCTTAAGCGCAGCGGATTGATTTTATGGAGGGGCTTAAAAGGACCGCTCTCATCCCACCACTGTGAGGCCTGAGCCGTGAAGGTGTTAACTTCTTGAGGATCAACTGTGGACATGAGGTCTTCTTTCTCGAGTGAAGATTTATATGCTGCCCCAGTATAGGTCTAAAACTTGAGCTTTTCAAGTGAGCCGGTACCCGGACATCTTTGTTCGTAGGTCAGGTGCTTGTAGTTTTTGGGCGTTCTATAAAGGGCGAAAGAAGTTTTTGCAAATGCTTCTATAAAAGAAGTTGGGCTTGATGCTTAGAAAAACATCTTTACAAAGAAGGCCTCAACAGATTGGAAAGCTCTTGCTCAAGGGAAGAGTCAGCGTGTTGGGTGCTCCAAAAATAGCGAGCGAGACCCAGAAAAACAAGGACAGCAAGGGTACTAATCCAAAGAATTCTTTTTGTCGGGAGAATGGCAGTTTCAACGTGCTGGGGGATGGATAATTTTTTTGCAGTGGCGCTTGATTCAAAAATTTCTGTTTTGAATTGGTTCACAGCTTCTTGAGGGTTAATCCCAAGGTGGTGAGCGTAGGAACGAACAAACCCAAGGGCATAAACTTGCTCGGGTAAGTTATTACAGTCCATGGCTTCTATGGCTTTAAGATAGGGCTCACTGATACGAAGCTTTGCAGCGATGGTTTTTAAGGTTTCTTCTTTTGAACGTCGAATCGTTTTGAGGGCTTCGCCTATATTTTTAGCCTTTGGGGCGTCCTCTAGAGGAGCGGCGGGCATCTCAACAGCCTTGAGAGCTCTTTTTTTAGGTGTACTCTCCTGGTTTCTTATTGCTTTTTTTTCACGAGCAACTGCCTTTTTTTGTACCATTATCGCCTCACATATAGAATATTCTTCATAATAATAGCATATTCTATAAATAGGGAAAGTCTATTATATTTTAATTTGATTATCTTTTGCAAAAGATATTAAAGGATTGCGAACGCTTTGAGTATTTAAGGTTAGAAGTGTTGATAGGAAGTCTTCTAAGATTTTTAAATTAGCACTGCGGATCATCATTTTAGAAGCGCCAATGGCAGCGGCTCCCATGGACATGGAACGGTACCCAAGGCCAAGGAGAGCAAGGGCTTCAAGGGGGCGGCTGGCCATCTCTCCACAAATAGAAAGGGGGCAATGATGAAGGTCAGCTTTTATTTTAATTTCCTTTAAGAGGGATAAAAAGGCAGGGGAAAGAGTGTCAAAATGCTTCGCAACGTAGGGGTTACCTCGATCAACAGCAAAGAAAAATTGGAAAAGATCATTGGTACCGATGGAAATAAAATCCGTGTGAGGGAGCAATTGGTCCAAACGCCACACAAGGGAGGGGACCTCAATCATGGCGCCATATTTCACTTCTAAAGGGGTAAGGTGCCCTAGGGCGCTTTCTCGGGCGAGCTCTTTTTGAACCAAGGCTTTTGCTTCAAGAAATTCAGAGACTTCAGAAACCATGGGGAACATGAGGTGCAGAGAGTTGCCCTTAGCAGCACCTATCATGGCGCGCACTTGTTTGCGTAACAGCATAGGGCGATCAAGGCCAATGCGGATGGCGCGCCACCCTAACATGGGATTTTCTTCATTAAGGCGATTAAAGTAGGGGAGGACTTTGTCTCCGCCAATATCAAGGGTCCGAAAGATAAGAGGCTTGTCTTTAACCCGAGCATAAAGTTCGCTATAGAGGTTGTTTTGGTAGGTGACATCGGGAAATTCCTTTTGCATCATAAAGGGAATTTCTGTCCGATAAAGCCCCACACCATCGGCGCCTGTTTCTTGAAGTTGATCAAGGTCCCCAATGAGACCAGCGTTTAAATTCAAAGAAATACGCACACCGTCAACGGTAATAGCAGGAAGAGGTAAAACTTTATCAGCCGCTTTTTGGATGATTTCTTGTTTTGCTTTTCGTTCCCTGAAGTCTTGTTCATCAAGGCCACTAGGGCGGACAACGGCCGTTCCCGCTTTACCATCAACGAGAATAGCATCTTGTGTGAAAATGCGAGTCGTGACATCAGGAATTCGTCCAATAATGGGGATATTGAGGGAACGTGCAAGGATAGCCACGTGGGCGGTTTGTACGCCTTCCTCCAATAAAACGGCCCGCACATTATATTTTTGATACTCTAAAAGCTCTGCTGGCCCTAAGGATTTAGCAACCACAACAATGCCATCAAGGTTTTTGAGATGGCTGCGTGAGCTTTTTCCCTGCAAATGTTGGATGAGGCGGTGGGTAAGGTCTTCAAAATCCCAAAGACTTTCCCGCATATACAGATCATTGGAGGCATAAAGGCGAGAACGGATTTCATTGAGGGTCTTTTGAGCGGCGGCTTCTGCAGTGTATCCTCCCGTAATGGATTTTCGAATCTTACTAAGCCACCCCTGATCTTTAGCAAACATTTGGAAGGTTTCAAGGATTTTTTCTTGATCTTGAGATGCTGAATTCTGCTGCTGTGTTTCGTCAAATAAGGCCTCAAGGCTTTTATTCATAGAAAGAAGAGCTCTTTCAAAGCGGGCTTGTTCCCCCTTACTGTCTTTAGACATCACTAAAGGGATATCAACTTTTTGAGCATGAATCACAGCGATGCCCTCTGCAAGGCCAATATTCAGGGGAATGCCTTGTAAAGTTTTAGAGGTGGGGATATCGCGTTCGGTGCTGTCCAAATCTTGATTTGACAGGGTGAAAACAAGATCGGTAATGAGCATGGCAATCGTTTCAAGGACATCTAATGTATCCGCCGAAAAGCGTTTTTTTCGGGTGGATTGGATAGAAATAGCCCCTAAGGCCTCATTGTTACGTTGTAAAGGAACGGCCGCAACACCGCCTTGAATATGTCGTTCACCGGTTTCGGGACGCAGAATGAATTTGGGGTGTTGCGCAATACAAGAGAGGCTAATGGGCTTTTTTTGTGAAATAACTTGGCCCACAACGCCTTCGCCAACGGTGAGGCGTGTCACGCCAACGGCCGCCTTATTGAGTCCGCTTGTTGCGATAAGTTCAAGAACATTGCCTGGGCGCACCGCATAAATAGAGCAGGCATCTGCCTTGAGCTCGCTCAAAAGAAGGGAGGAAACTTTATCCAAGCGCTCTTGGGGGGCAGTGGCTTCAGCGGCTATAATCTCACGCACGCGACGCAAAAGGGTTATCCCTTCAGAGCGAGGTAGTTTTGCCTTAGATTTGAGCTTCCTGTTTTGTGTCACCTGTTTTTATGTCCTGTTTCCTGTTTTTTTGTCATGCCTTAGTTATGAGGCTTTTTGAAGGCGTACTTTCGTGCTCTCCATAGCTTGTGTTATAAGTTCGTCAATGATTTCTTGTATGGACTGTTCGCTCTTCACAAGGCCAACGCTTTGCCCTGCCATAAGAGATCCGTGTTCGACGTCACCATCCACAACGGCTTTTCTCAAAGAGCCAGCCCAGTAGTGTTCAATCTCAAGTTGGGCGGCTTCGAGAGCAATATTGCCTTGGTCAACTTTGTTAATCATCTCCCGTTGAAAGGCCATGAAATCTTGTGTGCCTTTGTTGTCAATGGCACGAACAGGAATAACCGGAAAACGGGGGTCAATTTGTGAAGAAATAATGGCATTTCGAGACGCACTTTTGATAAAGGCTTTTTTAAAGTTGGGGTGGGCGAGGCATTCATGGGCGCAAACAAAACGGGTGCCTAATTGGCAGCCGGAGGCCCCCATTTCAAGGTAAGATACCATAGCCTCACCACGACCAATACCGCCGGCTATAAAAACAGGAACATCTGTCATATGAGGTAGAATTTCTTGCGCCAGAACTGACGTTGAAACAGGGCCAATATGCCCACCAGCTTCGCTGCCTTCAATGACAAGAGCATCAGCCCCAAAATTAATCATACGCTTTGCAAGGGCAAGGGCAGGCGCAAAACAAATAACCTTTATACCCGCTTCTTTAAGCTCTGTAATCGTATGTTTTGAAGGAACACCACCCGCAAGAACCACATGGCTGACTTTTTCTCGGATACAGATTTGAACAAGATCATTTAGCTGGGGATGAAGGGTGATAAGATTCACACCAAATGGTTTTTTTGTGAGCTTTCCGGTGGCTTGAATTTCTTGGGCTAAAATCTCTGGAGGCATAGCACCGCACGCAATAACGCCAAATCCCCCTGCATTGGAAATAGCAGCGACAAGGTTCCGTTCAGAAACCCATGTCATGGCGCCTCCTAAAATAGCGTGCTCTGTGCCGAGGAAGTCACAGCCTTTTTGCCATAAATTATGCAGATAGTGTTGAGCTTGGTGCATGATTACCTTCTTTTCTTTTTTGTTTGGTTAAGTTGAAATTATCGTGGAGAGCTTTGACCAGTTGGGGGGCGTATTCATTGGAGACGAGAACGCTCATTTTGAGTTCCGTTGTTGTCATGCCATAAAGGGAAATCCCAAGGTCTGACAAGGTTTTATGCAGCACGTGGGCCACACTTGCGTGCCCTCTCAGACCCGCGCCAACAAGGGAAACCTTTGCGATGCGGGGGTGGATATCCATATGGGTAAACCCGATGGTTTTTTGTAGGCCCTTTGTCAGGGAAATGGCTTCTTTTTCATCACTTTCCGATAGGGTAAAAGTCAGATTTTGAGTGGGACTATCCGTGGTTGCCGCCCCTCCTTGAAGAATCATGTCTAAGCTAATGTTTGCTTTCGCAAAGGCCTCGAAGAGGCAAGCCGTTGCCCCAGGACTCGTTGGGATATTCTGAAGGCAAATACGGATTTCATCGTTGTTACAAACAATGCCTGTTATGCTTTGAGACTCAAGAGGTGTCGTGCAGGAGGAGGTATCAGAGGACGTGCCAGAAGAAATGGTCGTTCCCTTTCCCGTGTCAAAAGTGGGGAGAATTTTTAAGTCCACTTTATGGACAAGGGCGGCCTCAATGGCTCTTGGATGAATAACCTTGGCACCCTGTGACGACATCTCAAACATTTCTTCAATGCCGAGGTGCTCCAGAATTTGAGGATTATCAACAAGATTGGGGTCGCTGGATAAAATACCGGGGACATCTTTATAAAGGTGGCAGGCTTTTGCCTTAAGAGCTGCCGCTAGAATAACAGCTGTGACATCAGAACCCCCACGCCCAAAGGTTGTGATTTCACCGTCTTTTGTTACGCCTTGAAATCCGGGAATCACAGGAATGATATCTTGGTCTAAAAGAGCCGTAAGATTTTGAACGGGGACACTTTCAAAGCGTGCCTTTGAAAAGTCCGGAGAGGTTATAAGGGGAACTTGCCATCCTTGAAGGGATTGGGCCGCAACATTTTGTTCTTGAAGGGCCATGACCATTAACCCCGTTGTTACTTGTTCACCGGTACTCACAATTGTGTCATAAGCTTTTGGGTTTTTGGTTTTAAAGGCTTTTGTTAGGTCAGAAAGGCGGTTGGTTTCTCCTGCCATTGCGGAAACAACCACAACAATCTTGTTGCCTTGTGATTTAAGGTCAGCAACGCGAGACGCAGCAGCTTTGATATGCTCAATGCTGCCAACGGAGGTGCCACCAAATTTTATAACAAGATAGGTCATTTACTCAACCTTTTACATTTACGTCGTTTGTAGGGCTTTTTTCAGACAAAAGCAAGTTTGTCGGTTTTTAAAATAAAGCCAAAAGATTAATAAGGGGTTAAGAAAGGTAAGAGAGTATGGCATTTTTCTTGACCTTTTTATAAAATCGTTCCATACAAATATAGTCACAAAAATTACATCTATTTTATGAGAGAGTGAGTCAGATGCGTAAAAATCTATTCCTAAACCTATTCCTATTGGGGGCTATGACGGCTCTCTTAACAAGTTGTACAAATATGCCCGAAGCGGAAGATGATGAAATCGTCACAAAAAGAGAGCGCAAGTACAAAGGATATGGTAAGTTCTTTGGAGAAGAAGCCTTGCTTTTTGGGGGCGATAATAGCGCTAAAAAGCCCGATGTTGGCATAGGGGTCAACTCTTATTTGTGGAAAGCCTCTTTGGATACCTTGTCCTTTATGCCGTTGAAGTCCGTTGATCCTTTTGGGGGCGTCATTTCAACGGAGTGGTATGTCCCAAAGGAAACACCTAATGAGCGTGTAAAAGTAGACGTGCGGATTTTAGACCGTGTTTTACGGGCCGATGGTTTGAGTATCTCTATTTTTCGCCAAGAGTACCAAAAAGGCCGATGGGTTAATGCGGGGGTGAGCCCTTCTACAAAACGCGATATCGAAGATGCAATCTTAACAAGGGCGCGTCAATTAAAAGTAAGTGCGACGAAATAAAGAAAAGTAACAGATGATGACAACCGACGAGCGATATAATTTTAGAGCAACGGAAGAAAAATGGCGCAACCATTGGGCAGAGTCAAAGTGTTTTGAGCTCCCCTTGGGTTCAGAAGCTGTTCAAGGTTCTGCGGAATCTTATTATATTTTAGAGATGTGGCCCTATCCGTCTGGACGGTTGCATATGGGGCATGTCCGCAATTATGTCATCGGAGATGTTATTGCGCGTTATAAAAGAGCGAGGGGATTTGAGGTCCTTCACCCTATGGGGTGGGACGCTTTTGGGTTGCCAGCGGAAAATGCAGCCATTGAACATAATGTGCATCCTGCCAAATGGACCTATGACAATATCGCCAGCATGCGGGCAGAATTCAAGCAACTGGGATTGGCCTTTGATTGGTCCCGTGAGTTCGCTAGCTGTGATCAAGAGTACTATGCCCAAGAACAAAAAATTCTCTTAACTTTCTATGAGCAAGGCTTGCTTTATCAAAAGGAAAGCTATGTTAATTGGGACCCCATTGAAAATACAGTACTTGCCAATGAGCAAGTGGTCGATGGAAAGGGGTGGCGTTCTGGAGCAACCGTTGAACGCCGTAAAATGACCCAGTGGTATTTAAAAATTACCGAGTTCGCCGACGACTTATTGGCTGGCCTTGATACATTAAAAGACTGGCCTGAAAAAGTCGTGACCATGCAGCGCAACTGGATTGGGAAATCCCTTGGGGCTTATGTTAAGTTTCCCCTCGTTGACCGAGATGAGTCCCTAGCAGTTTTTACAACGCGCCCTGATACGCTTTTTGGTGCCTCTTTTATTGGCATTTCTGCGAACCATCCTTTGGCGGAAGAGCTTGCAAAAAACAAGGCTGATTTGGCTGATTTTATCCAAGACTGTAATAAAACGGCCACCAGTGAAGAAGCCCTTGAAAAGGCCGAAAAGAAAGGTTTTAACACCGGCCTTTTTGTCACACATCCCCTTGACGAGACGTTAAAACTGCCCGTTTATGTGGCAAACTTCGTGTTGATGGAATACGGAACGGGTGTTGTTTTTGCTTGCCCTGCCCATGACCAACGAGATCTCGATTTTGCTCGGAAATACGATTTACCTGTTCTTCCTGTGGTCCGCCCCAGTGAGGCCGGCGATGATTTCACCGTTGCTAATGAAGCTTATACAGGCGATGGGGTTATTTTTAACTCGTCCTTTTTGGATGGATTAACCTCTCAAGAGGCTAAGAAAAAAGCTTTAGATCGCCTTGAAAAAAGCAACCTTGGTAAGAGTGCCACAACTTATCGATTGAGAGACTGGGGCGTTTCCCGTCAGCGGTATTGGGGCTGTCCCATTCCTTTTATTGACTGTGAAAACTGTGGAACGGTCCCCGTTCAGGCGGCTGATTTACCCATTGTCTTGCCTGAAGAGGTAACCTTTGATCAGCCAGGAAATCCGCTGGATCATCACCCGACATGGAAGCATACCACTTGTCCAAAATGTGGTGAAAAGGCTGAGCGTGAAACTGATACTTTGGATACTTTTTTTGAGTCCTCTTGGTATTTCCAACGCTTTATTTCTCAACCCAAAGGTAACGCTTTTGAGAAAGAAGCTGTCAACCGTTGGATGCCCGTTGATCAATATATTGGAGGTGTTGAACACGCGGTTTTACATTTGCTCTATTCACGTTTTTTTACCCGAGCCCTTAAGAAATGTGGCTATCATGACGTTGAGGAACCCTTCAAAGCCCTGTTGACTCAGGGGATGGTTTGCCATGAAACTTATAAAGATAGCGACGGCAAATGGCTTTACCCCGAAGACGTTGGCTATAAAAATGAAGAGGTTTATCGTTTAAGCGATGGATCTCCAGTGACCTTAGGGCGCTCTGAAAAGATGAGTAAGTCCAAGAGAAATGTTGTTCAGCCCCAAGAAATTATCGATGAATACGGTGTGGATACGGCCCGTTTATTTGTGATTTCCGATAGCCCCCCTGAGCGTGATTTAGAATGGTCTCAAAGTGGTGTGCAAGGGGTTTGGAAATATCTTGCCCGTATTTGGCGCCTTGCTCAATCTTTGCTGCCTTTGGTTAAAGACGTAAACCCTTCTCAAATGCCAATAGACTTTTCCAAGGATGAGTTGGCTTTGCGGCGCTTGACTCACAAAACCATTGAGCAAGCGACTCGGCATCTCGATGCTATAGCTTTAAACACGTACGTTTCAACTTTGCGGACTTTTAGCAATGAGATTGCTAAAGTTGAGGAAAATGCGACTTTAGATAAAAGCGTTTTGCGGGAAGCTTTGGAAACATTAACTGTATTGCTTAATCCTATTGTTCCCCATTTGGCCGAAGAATTATGGCAACAATTAGGCTGCGAAACGACCCTTGTGGATGTGACTTGGCCTAAGGCAGAGGCTTCTTTTTTGGTGGAAGATACCATGACCCAAGCCATTCAAGTGAATGGGAAATTGAGGGGCACCATTGAGATCGCCGTTGGCCTACCCAAAGAAGAGATCGAAACTCAGGCTCTTGGCCATGAGAATATTAAGCGTTTTATTGACGGGCAAACAGTGCGTAAAGTTATTGTGATTCCCGGAAAGGTAGTGAATATTGTTTGTTCCTAAATCTTCTTTTGGGTCTTTCTTTGCCCTTGTTATTTTCGCCTCACCTTTTTTTATGGGGGGGTGTGGTTTTGAACCCCTTTATGGCCCTCGAACGACATCTGATGGTGAGTCGTTAGGCGTTGAACGTGCTTTGGCAGGCATCAAAATTGCACCCTTACCAGAGCGTGAAGGGCAGATTCTCCATAATCATTTATTGGATAAACTCAATCCCTCAGGGGAGCCCTTAGATCCTGACGCTTTTTTGAAAGTGAGTGTATCCTTGGATAAACACTCAATTTCTGTTCGAAAAGACGGCACCACCCAACGTTTTAATATGGTAGCAACGGCCCATCTTATTTTGCGAGATAAGGATAATAAAAAGATTCTGTACACGGATACCATCAAGCGAACAGCTTCCTTTTCCTTGGGGGAGGCAACAGCTGCTTTTGGTTATGCGAGTACGATTTCTGAATCCGATGCTAAGCGCCGTACCCTGTTGTTAATTGCCGAAGATATGCAGGTGATGTTGGCGATCTATTATAAAAAGTGGCGTTAAAGTCTTTCCTAAACTATAAGAGATAGTCGTCGATTGCTCTTTCCTGGACTAGAACTTTTTTGAAACGACTTTATTGGCGAGTCGTTTTACGCCAGAATATAGAAGACTATCATTTAAAGAATAGGCCAAGGAGGCATTGACCATGCGGATTCCAAATCTCAATAGTTATCTCAATAGCAAAGCCTATGAGACTCAGCAGGCGCTGCTTTTGTATGGCAATAATGAAGGGGCATTGCAGTTTCATCTTGATCTTATGACTCAAAGATTTAAACAAGAGGGGGCTATCGTTGAAACAATTTCAACCCTTGAAGAGATTAATCTTGGAAATGAGCCCGGTCTTTTTGATGGGCCTGATCAACAGACTGTCACCGTTTGTCGCAAAGTAACAGGCCGTGATTTTCCTCTTCTTGAGAAAACCCTAAAGTCCCTTGATCCCTCCCATAAATTGATTCTTGTGGGGCCTAACTTGGGCTCGAAAATCAAGATGGTTACCTTTTTCCAAACGGCAAAAAATGTTGGCGCCATCCCCTCCTATGATGTTTCATTGCCCTTGCTGAGAGATGTTATTTTGTCGGCCCTCAAACAACGTGATTTGACCCTTCCTCCTGACCATATTGATCTTCTTTTAGAGGCCTATAGTGGTTCACCCGTATCATTGATGACCGATATGGAAAAGCTTGATCTGTATTTAAAGAGCAATGGCAGCATTGAGGCGCAGGACCTCAAGCAACTTGTGAATGGGTCTTTAAAACTTGATGTAGATCAACTCATTGAGGGATTTATCGAGCGTAATAAGGAAAAGGTTTTGCGCCATGGAGATATCGCTCTTTTGGAAGAGGAGCCCTATTTAATTTTGCGTTCGTTGATTCGGCAGATGAGTACCTTTTGCGAATTTATGAGCCATCGACAGTTTGCGACGTCCTTTTCTCAGGCGGTTTCCTCTATGAAAACCCCTCTGTTTTTTAGTACAAAACCCTTGTTTCAACGCTCAGAGCGCTTGTGGAATCTCAAGCTCGCCGCCCACAGCCTTCGCCATCTTTTGCGCCTTGAAAAACGTTTTAAAAATGGAGAACTCTCCATGCTTCAATTTCAAAGCGAACTCTGCCTGTTTTGTCGATAATCGAACCATATAGCAATCCTATAGTCATATCTTTGTGCCCGCCTTATGAGCCCCAAATCTTATCAGATAACTTCAATAGTCATATTATCAACGATAGTTATGGGCATTGCTGGTGAATCTTGGGATGTTGCTGAAATAACAAGGTTGTAAGAATTTGAAGCGTTATTGGTAAATTCAAGATCAGCCACATCACCTTGTTCCACCGTATAAACACCCGCTGCATAAGTACCAAGGTTTAAGGAAAATTCGGGCGCACCAGATATTTCGACAAGGAGTGTTTCAGAACCGTCCATATCTTGTAGCTGAATGTCCAAGCCAAGATTAATCCCGACACCTGTCAAGGTGCTAAGGGTATCGTCCAGAATCGATAGAGTTGCAGCATCGGTTACAGGCGTCAGGGTGATCTCTGAAGATATAGTTGTTAGGGCTTCTGCACCATTGGCTGTTTCACGGGAATAAACGTTGAAAGTTAATGTGTCTGTCCCTGAATAATCTGACGGGGGTGTCATTTGCAGGGTTGATAAGCTTGTTAAGTCTAAAGAACTCAGGTTATCAATAACCCATGTTCCAGCAACCTCACTCCCCTGATCAAAAGACATGCCAGAGGGATATCCCTCAATTTCAACACGGAATGTTTCAGAGCCATCATTATCAACGGCGATTATATCAAGGGGAATAGTGACATCTTGGTCTTCTTCACCACTTAAAGAAGGCAGAATAGATGTCAAGGCCATGTCGGCAACAGGTGTGACCTCAATAGTACTTTGAACGGTAACCTCTTGTGTATCCAAGCCATCCGTAGCCGCTATTTTATAATCTAGACTGACAGAACCGCTAAAGTGTTCAGGCACAAAGACTTCTAGATTTTGTAAAGTTGTAAGCTGGTTGACCGTAAGACCAGAAATCAGCCAATCAGCGCCGCTTGAGACTCCTTGATTAAAAGTAAACCCAGTTGGAAAACTAGAAATCAAGATGTCAAATGTTTCCGACCCATCGATATCCGATGTTGAAACACTAAGGGGAATTTCATAACTTAACTGATCATCTTCATTCACAAGTAAATTAGCCGGTGCAATCACAGCGGGTATATCGGCAAAAGGTGTGATTGTAATATCTTTTGTGACGGCAGTGCTCTCTAAAAAGCCGCCATCATTCTCTAAAACAAGTCCGTGAATACTGATCGTAAAATTAGCAGAGAAATCGCCTGGTATATTCATGGCGACACTTGAAATAGAGGCTTCTGGTACAATCCAAACACCATCTCCCTGGTTGTTTCCAACATCCAAAGTTACACCAAGGGGCAGGCCGCTAATTTTATAGAATGTTGTTTCAGATCCATCAAGGTCTTCATCTGATGTAATGTTAATGTCGAGCGGTATGAGGGTAAGCGTATCCTCTGCAATATTAATGGCATCTCCAGGATCAATGGAAGGCAGATCAGGCACACCTATCACATCAACGGGAATATTGGCTGTAAATGCACGGGTATCATCAAGGGGGAAGGTGGTATTTTCATCGATGACTGAGTAATGGAGGGTTAGTGAAAAATCAACATTACTCTGTGGAGGAGCCATAATATGTAGATTTGGGAGATCTGCCAAGTTAACACTATAAATTCCCCCGCCGCTATCTGGGATAACAGTCGTGCCATTATCAGAATAGAGAATACTCCCTAAGGGAATGCCTGTTAAATACAATATTGTGGGGTCATCAATAATTGATTCGACACCCCGTGCAGAGTCAGTATCCCCATCTCCTAAGATATAAGATATATTAAGCGGAATAAGAACATCTTCGTCTCCACTCGCATTGCTAGAAATTTCAGCCTCATCGGCAATGGGATTTATGGTTGCTGTAATGGTTCCTGCGTTACTGCCTCCAATTGTGCCCGTAGCAGAAGAGGTTGCAATAATGTCAAATTCCAAAGTGCCACTAAAATCTTGTGGCGGTGTTATTTCTAAGGTTGTTAACTCGCTTTCAGGAACAACCCAGAACCCACCAGCTAAGACACCAGACGGAACCGTTCCGGCTTCAAAAAATGTGCCGCTAGAAAGGCTTGACCCAAGGGGAAGGTTATAAAGCGTTACAGAAAGATCACCGGTTCCTGTAATAAGCCCACTAAAATCAATGCCCGTGTCTTCGTCGCCGCTGTAAACCATTGGATTAATCGTTGGGGGCGTTTGATTGGGAGAATCAACAGGTGTGCCGGTAAAGGTCACAGTTACATCCGTAGAAACGTAATCATAGTCCCCATCGTTTTCTCTAGAAACAGAAATAATAGAGAGAGTTTCACTCGAACCAGACGGCGAAGCTGAAAGAAAGTCATCTAGTATGGTACCCGCAGTGCCATCTCGCCTGACAAGCAAGGTGCTTAGATAATCAAATTCTTGGCTTTGAGTTGAAGCCGTTGGATCAGGAGGGAGCAGCCATTTATTATCTCCAATGTATACTAAAGGAGGACCATTTGGATTCTCGATGGACCAACTATCCGGCACATTATCAATAATAATATAATGTGTTTCAGAAGAATCATTGTCTACAAAAGCGGATGTAAGAGGAAGGGGTAGCGTTTCATTACCTACAAGACTCTCCTCTTCGCTACCATCATCATCGTCATCATCGTTGTCATCATCGCCAATAACATCTTCCGCAATAACAGGGGCAACATCCGCATCTCCGATAACGTCAACAACAACTGTTGACGTTGTTGTTAGGGTTGATGATCCATCGGTGCTCAGGGTAGAAAAAGTAAGCTGAATATCGACGTTACTATTTTCAGAGGGGAGAACCTCCAGGGTACTTAAATCAGAAACAGATATTAAATCACCTGGATTCACAAGTGTCGTTCCATTGATACGGACTTGAGCCCCTGGATCTCCTAAAATAGAATCAAGTGTTACTGTTGAGGGAAGAATTTCAGAACCATCTGTATCCGTCAAGCTTAAGGTAACAGGCGCCGCTTGAAAGCCGAGGTCTTCGGTGACAGGCCCCCCGACGCTAATATTAATCATGTCTGCTTGGGGATTAATGGTAACAACAGGGCGAAAGTCTTTCACATTACTATCACCATCATTTTCCGTTGACACTAACCTTAGATCAAACTCAAATGACCCGGAATAATTTTCTGGTGGGATAATGGAAATGGGAGGGTTAACGCCACCTATTGTATAGGAGAAAATATACTCTCCATTTCCAATGTTTGTTGCTCCTGAAATTGACGCGCCGGGCGGAAGGTCTTTAAGTCGACCCGATAAAACTTCCGAACCATCTGTATCCGTTAAATGCATAAGAGTGTCATTTAGAATAATGGCGGTATCTTCATTGACGGCAGGGATATCTTCAAGAATCGGATCATCCGCATCACCCACAACACTCACCGTAATGGTTCGAGTTTCCGTTAGGGTATCTATTTGAGAGGGCTCATCTAGGGCAGTATCTGTTACAACCGTTGTCAGTTTAACATCAAAGTCTTCGTTTGAATGAAGAGGTGGCAAGACTTTCAACCCTAGAATTTCTGCTTGAGAAATAGTGTAAATCCCGGGGGCTGTGGGGGAAATAAGATTACCATCCCTAGAAAAAAGACTGATGGAAAGAGGGGTACTGGTTCCTATCTCAAAAAATTCTAACGTGACGGATGTGACCGCTTCTGAGGTGTCTAAGTCAGTGAGTTTTACGGCCAGGTTCAATGGAATTTGGGTGTCTTCAAGTCCTTTTTGTGGAAGAGCTTCAAAAGCTACAGCGTCAGCCTTTGGTAAAATATCAGCTATGATAGTGCTGGTTTTTATGGTTTTTGTGTTATCAGAAGAATCATATTCAACGCCGGAAAGGTTGGTTTCTTTTGCTTGAAGTTGAACCTTAAAGGAAATATTGTTGCTATTGTCTTGATCAATCCAACGGACAAAAAGGTTGTTTTCATTCAGATAATCATAGGCTTGTTCTGGGGGCCCAGCCTCTGGATCAAAAACCCAGTGATTACCTTGGCGAGATCCAACTTGCGCCCCTGACCCATCTACGAATTCAGCTCCCTGTTGAAAATGCAAAGCCCTGACAAACACGACTGTTTCTGAACCATCAATATCAGTTCCCAAAGAGGCATCTATATTGACAAGAGCCCCGACCTCTTCATCCCCAGGCACAGTTGTAATATTAAGAATTGGGGCATCTATGACGGCATCCACTTGAAGGGTTAGTTCTTGATCGAAAGGGAGAGGCAAGCCTCCAGGGTTGTCTTGTGTCGTCCCTGCAATCCTTACAGAAAAATCAACATCGGAATTTAGGGGTGGTTGAATTGTCATGCCATCAAAGTACTGAGAGTCAAAAATGATTTGCCCCCCAGAAATATCAGAGCCTTCAGAGTAAGGAATGCCATCAATCATAAGAACGGCCCCAACGGGAATATTTGTTATGGTGATGTTCCCGATATAAGCTTCAGAGCCATCTTGGTCCGTTAGGAAATCAAGGGCTTGAATTGTAACAGCCGTATCTTCTTTCACTTGATATGTTACATCTTGAAGAGGATCAGTGACCGCAGTAACAGTCGTTTCAATATCAGCTGTGGCAAAGGCAGTATCAGAGGCTATTGTATCAATGAGTTCTGACTCTGAGTCTAACGCCGTTACGTTAAGGGTCATCAGATCAAGGTCATAGAATGTTGGCCCTGTTGGAAAATTAAGAGGAGGTTTGAAAAAGAGAGTGTCTTCAATTGACTGCCCACTAATATCGAAAATTTCAGAGTCACTGGAAGGGGTAAAGGTCCAATTTTTAGTGCCGTCCCCATTGGTTCCTGTAATCGTCCCCACAGGTATGGTGCCCAGAATGTCTGCTGCAAATGATGACCCATCTGGGACGTTATTAATCATGAACGAGAGGGTCTCTGACCCGTCTGTGTCTTTTAGGTTTCCCGTTATGGGAAGCACATTCCAAGTGTCTTCAATAATATCTGTCGGGCTAAGCTGGTTGCCAAAGGTGACATTAAGAGGAACATCCGCATCAACGTTAAGAATCACTGAAACATTAGGTGGTGAGTACGTTTGTGCGCTAAACAACGTCCCTGAGAAATCAAGGGGGAAATTAAGGTCAGAATCTTCAGGGCCTTTAATTTCTAGGGAGTCTAAGAAACTTTTTATGACAGAAGGTGTTGGGTCTGTAATGACAGTACTATCGTTTGGAGCTGTCGCCACATAAAATGAATAAGTCCCGTCATCTGTCCACCCCCCACCTGAATATAGGCCCGTCACCTGTATCGTTGCCCCCTCAGGGATATTAGAAATTTGCAAACTTTCAATTTGAATGTCTGGGTTTGTGCTTTGGGTAATAGGGATAGAAACGAATTGATCCTCTGTTCCCTCTAAATTTGCAATACCAAAGGGCAAAGTTGTCATTTCAAAAGGAGCTGATACCTCTTCTGATTGATCAAAAACTTGTCCTGCAGCTGTTTCAAGTTCCGTTGAAATTGCCGTGACTGTAATCGGGAAAGTGCCGATGCCGCTAGCGTCATTTGGAAACAAAGCAGCTAAGCCCCCTTGATCCCCTGGGGCAATTGTAATAGTACCAGAGGCGCCAACAACCGCATTTAAACCACTTGTTGCTGTCAAAAGGGTTCCTTCCGGAAACCCTGCAAGGTCAATGGTTAAGACTTCTGACCCATCATTGTCCTCACTTGGATCAATATCAAGGGTAATGGGTACAGGGTTTTGCAAGGGGCCCGTTGCCCCTGTTGCTGTATTGATAGTTGGGGCATCTGCATCGGCTTGGATGATCACATCCACTGTTTTAATAAGGGTTGTTGTATCTATATTATTAGGGGAATCTGGATCAATGTCTGTTGTCGTGACACTAAAATTGAGGGTGACATCTTGGTCGGAATTAAGGGGAGGAACGACTGTCATACCAGATAGGATGATTGAAGGAGATCCACCAGAGAGATTAAGGGGGATGGTCAAACTCCCCGTGCTGGATGAGAAATTTCCATAGGTTACAGTAAAGCCGGGCGTGAATGTAATGACGAGCTCGCTGGCGCTTTCGCTGCCATCCACGTCTTGCAAGGAAATACTTACATCATCAAGGTATACAGTCTGATCTTCAATGCCAACTTTATCTGATCCCTCAGCCAAGATGACACCATCAACGACAGCTGAAATAGAAATAGGAATTTGTGTGCTGAAGGTAGACGTATCAACGGCAGGACTATCAGGATCTTGGTCAATGACGGTGATTGTCAAAGTGAGATCAAAATTGTCACTGCTATTTTCAGGTGGAATAAGATAAACATTATTAAGATCTGAGACATTAAGAGCGACAGATTCTGCACTAACCCCCTGGGGAGTGCCACCAAGATTAGGATCGCCAAGAAAAATTTGAGTCCCTTGAGGAATATCAGAAAGGGTAAAGAGGGGGCCAAGGGTTTCTGATCCATCTAAATCACCCAGAGTGATCGTGGTTGCTGGAATATGAAGGGGTGTATCTTCTGTGCCCCTTAAAGACGGTGGCGATAAGTCAGGCGTATCAACAACGGGTGTAATTGCAATGGTTTGAGTCCATGTATCGATGATTGAGCTATTGGGGAAAAGCCCTTCAGTATCGACATCCGTTGTTAAGACAGAATAGGTGACAGGAACATCTAAAGAACTATCTTCTGTGGGGTGGAGAGTAAGGCCATTCAAGGAAAATGAAGTGGTTCCACCCGTTAAGCCTATGGAAACACTCAACTCACCAGAAGCATTTGAAAATTGATTTCCCAACTGCAACTGACCAAGAGCAGGATCAATCTTGATCAAAAGTATAGTCGCTGACTCACTGCCATCACTATCTTTTAAGCTGATTATAACAGGAGACATTTCCAAAGGGACATCTTCCACAGTGTTCATTATATCATCATTTTCAAACAAATGATCGACGCCGTCGGCATCAGGTGCAACAATAACGGGAAGGGGGCCTGAGGCTGTGAGTTGCTGCGAGTTAGGCCCGGAGACGGTGACAGCAACACTCAGTGTAAAATCTATGTCACTATTGAGTGGGGGAATAAGTTCCAAATTAGGAAGGTCGGCACCTGTGATAAAGAGTGTATTGCCTGTAATTGTAACGGGTACACCATTGATCAGGGCCGTTGATCCCGTTGGAATATCTGAGAGTGTAACGCTAACAAGGGTATCTTGAGGATTGGTAATAAGTGAATTCTCGATCTGAAATCTATTATCTTCCACAGTGCTTATATTGCTACTATCAATTATAGGCAACGAGGGAGGAGCCAAGTTAAGAGGGTTAATAAAGAGATCTACTTCTTGTTTTTCTTCCCCAGTCTTGTTTCCTCTGGCGCTGTCAATATTTTCATAAACAAAATCCGCAAGGGGATCAAGGTTTTCTCCTAGGCCAAAGCGACTAGCCAGTACGGCGTCCCCAATTTCTGTGCTGCTTACTTGATCGGCGAGGGAGCTAAAATCATGGGGTCGTACGTCCTGGCTTACACCCCTAGTTGGTGTAATAATTGGTGCTACTGTTGCTTCCGTGCTTTCAAGAAGAAGCTTCATAATATCTAAGTTTTCTGGGCTTAATTTTTGCAAGGAGTCATCGTTAGGCAGTTTTGAATCTTCAAGATTTTTATTTAATATCTCAACAAGAGAAAGTGGAGTCTGTTTACTTTCCATAGTTTTCAACCTTCAATATATAATTTAATTATATAGGTAAAAAGTTAATTTTTCTATAAGATAGGTACTTTATGTGTCTCTGTTGCAAAAAAGATTAAAACTTAGAGATGCTCTGTGAATATCCCTCTTAGGCCTTATAGACCTTACTATTTAAAATCACTCATGACAAAAATCTTAAGGCTAAAAGATGAATTTTTTGCAACAGGCGGAATAGGCCTATTTTAGATAAATACCAAGATACTTTTTGAAAGTATAAAGAAAGAAGGTGGTGTGCCCGAGAGGATTCGAACCTCCGACCCCAAGATTAGGAATCTTGTGCTCTATCCTACTGAGCTACGGGCACATATTTTTTGAAAAACGTCCTGCTAATGAGATATGCGCAAAAAGTTCTCCATAAACCACTCCTTAATATAAAGGAATCCCCTCAAATGTCAGTATAAAAAATGAGAACTTTTTCCCAAAGTTTCATTTGTTAAAACATGCCGTTGCTTTGATCCAAAAAAGAAAATATCTATTACCTCTCTCTTTGTTAATGAGATTGTATAACAGGTGAATGCAGGAGGGGCAGCTGGAAAATAAAAGTGTCCCTCGTATGGGGGTAATGATATTTTTTCATGGCCTGTCCTCATACTGTAAATTTTCTTTGAACGCATCGCGAATAAGGGTCCTTAAAAATTTAACTGTTTCTTAAGGTGGAAATTGTTATAATGGATGAAAAATAATAGAAAATATTGTGATCCCTATGCGCGCTCTTTTTTTATCACTAATTTTGATGCTCTCTCCTGTTCAAGGAGGCAATGAGGTTGTTCCCCAAAACCAAGAGCAGTTACAATTTACTTTTGCGCCCGTTGTAGACAAAGTGGCCCCAGCGGTTGTGAATATCTATGCGGCCCGTGTTATTGAAGCAACACAGGTAAATCCATTCTTTCAAGACCCTATTTTTAGACACTTTTTTGGTGACGGCTTACCGGGAAGAGGCGGGCGTGTGCAGAGCTCTCTTGGGTCTGGAGTGATTGTGCACCCAAGCGGTATTGTTGTGACTAATTACCATGTGATCAAAGCCGCTAAAGAAATTAAAGTTGTGTTGCATGATGGTCGAGAAATGGTGGCAGAAGTTGTTGTTTTAGATAAGCGTACAGACTTGGTTGCTTTAAAGCTTAAAACAAAGGATCAGGATCTTCCTTATTTGACATTGCGTGATGCTGATCAACTTAAGGTTGGTGATATTGTTTTGGCCTTTGGGAACCCCTTTGGTTTTGGACATACCGTCACCAGTGGTATTATATCAGGCTTGGCACGCAGCCAGTTGGGCGTAGAGGATTTTCGGTCTTTTATTCAAACGGACGCAGCCATTAATCCTGGGAATTCCGGTGGTCCTCTTGTCACATTGGACGGGCGCTTAGTTGGTATTAATACAGCTATTTTTTCTAATACAGGGGGCTCAATTGGCATTAGTTTTGCTGTGCCCTCAAATCTTGTGGCACCGGTCCTTGCCAGTGTTGGCCGTGGTGATAAACGGGTGATTCGTCCTTGGATCGGGGCTCGTGTGCAATCTATTACACCGGAAATGATAGAAAGCCTTGGTCTTGAAAAAGCAAAAGGTGTTTTGGTAAGGAAGGTTTTTCAGGGCAGTTCTGCTGAGGCTGCTAAAATTGTGCAAGGAGACATTATTCTAGATGTTAATGGCCATAAGATTACAGGAGAGTCTTCTTTTAACTTTCGTATGGCAACCTTGCAAGTGGGTAAAGTTGCAACTTTTATGGTGTTGAGAGGAGAAAAAACGCAGGAAGTCAAAGTGACTTTGGTAGAGCCCCCTGAAATTGCTGATAATCGCCGTGTTGGTGTAACAGGTCGCAATCCTTTAACGGGTGCAATGATTACAGGTCTTTCTCCGGCTGTTGCAGAAGATTACGCTATTCCTTATGAGGACGGAGGTGTTGTGATTTATAAGATTAGAAATGGTTCCTTGGCTCGTTTGAATGGCTTATTGCCAGGAGATGTAATCACCAAAATAAATGGGAAAACTATTAAAACCGTTGACCAAGTGTTGAGGTATTTATCCCGCTCGAGGGATGGCTGGAAAATTGAGTACCGACGGGGCAGCCAGGTGCAAAAACTCTTTGTTCAAACATGGTAATGGCTGCAGAAATGGTGAGGTTATAAATTGTGACAGACCCTAAAAAAGGCTCTCAAAAGAAAACGTCCTTAGAGTCCCCAACTTTCTTTTTGAAGGTGTGGCGTCATTTTTTATCGGGGGTTTTAGTTACAGCGCCGCTAGCTTTAACGGCCTATATCGTTTGGATCGTCATTACAACTATTGATGATAAAGTTAAAAGTTTAATCCCTGCAAAGTATTATTTTGAAAAATATATCCCTTTTGATGTACCGGGTTTTGGTATTATCATTGCCTTTGTGGTTTTTACGCTCATTGGGACATTTGCAGCAGGGTTTTTGGGACGCCTTTTTGTTAAGGCAGGTGAACGACTTGTCAATGGTATGCCCATTGTGAGAGGGCTGTATTCTGCTGTAAAACAAATTTTCGAAGCTGTTTTTAAGCGTGATAAAAATTCTTTCAGAGAGGTTGTGTTGATTGAATACCCTCGTAAAGGTCTCTGGTCTCTCGGATTTGTGACGGGTTTAACACAGGGAGAAGTCCAGAAAAATACAAAAGATGAAGTGCTAAATGTCTTTGTGCCAACCACGCCAAACCCTACATCAGGTTATCTTCTTTTTATTCCTCGCAGCGATATAAAAATTCTGAGCATGTCCGTTGAAGAAGGCATAAAAATGGTCGTATCTGCCGGTATTATTACGCCAAAACATTTGAATGAAACGTCAGTAAAGCCTCCTAAGAAAAAATAGCTCTCGTAAAAAAAACAGGAAAAGGTTCAAGATGTCCTTAAAAAATGTTGTGGTCGTGTCTGCAAAAAGAACACCAATTGGATCTTTTCAAGGGACTCTATCTTCTTTGAGTGCGACAGATTTGGGCGCCCATGTTCTCAAAGAAACCTTGAAAGAAAGTGGTTTAGAATCGCAAAATATTGAGGCTGTTTTTATGGGGTGTGTTCTGAGCGCTGGCCTTGGTCAAGCACCAGCACGTCAAGCGGCTCTGAAGGCAGGTCTGCCTCAAACCACCCATTGTACCACCATAAATAAAGGTAAGCGACTCAGGAAGCCCACCCTGATGGCACAAAAAAAGCCCCGAGCCTTT
>CAXBEY010000006.1:0-45828 GCA_963974885.1 uncultured Alphaproteobacteria bacterium | reverse complement strand
AACGTCAAAATCAAAGGACTCCTTTAACTTCTAACTTTTTTTGCAACAGAGCCCGAATGACGACGTCTGGGACTTTTGTGGGCTGACTATAAGCTCGCCATCAGCCCCTGGAAAACAAAGGCGTGCTTTGACAATATCTTGGGGCGCAAGCGCCATGCTTTGAGCAAAATCCATTAAAATAGATTCATCCACCATCATATAATCTAGGGTGCCCGCCAAGAATTCAGGACTGGAAATAGCCGTCTTAAGATCCGCTGGACCAACACCGGCGTGTGCTAGAAACCCGCCAAGGGATTCTGGGTTTTGCGCTAAATATTGGACGGCTTTGATAGCGATTAATTCTGCGTAGTCTTGGGGTAATTTCATATCTGATCTCTTTGTGAGTTAAGGTGAGCCTTTAGAGTGTCCAAGCCCTCTTTGAACGCAGGCCCCTTAAGCATAACCATTGATTTTGTCATGGTTGACACGGCTAATTTAAAGAGACATTCAGGCGGACCAAGGTCAACTTCTCCTCGACGAATAGCCAATTGAAAGGCTTGGTATTCCATGACCTTACCCAACTTTGGGAAGGCTTTTAAATTTGAGAGAAAAGCTAACCGGAATCCATGGAAAGCATAACAAAAAGGCCTAATCACATCGAACTTAGCCCGCTCAAGTTTTGTCACCTCTCGCCCGTAATAAGCCTCTAAAAATGTTGGTAGTAACCCTTCATCATAGACATGAAAATTAGCAAACATACAGAGGTCAATGGGATAATAATCATTGGAAGCCGTCTCCCAATCAATCAACCAGGCCTTATGTTTATCATACAAAACATTATGAGGGCTAATGTCATGATGCACAGGACGAATGTCCTCTGGAAATTGCTTAAACAGCGCCTCCACTTCTTTGACCATTTCACCGTACAAAGCGACATCACTCTCACTTAAAAAAGGTGAAACTGTCCCAAGATCAACAAGGCGCTTTTCATCTTGGTGCAAAATATCGAAAAACCGCGTATCTCGATCCAAAGGCGTGGCATTGTGAAGAGCCTTTATTTCCACAGCAACCATTTTATGAAAGGGTGAGTCATGGCGATTAATGCCATTATTATTATCAATATATCCGAGCAACAACGTCTTTGTTTTAAGATCAGTATAATGGAGTTTTGGCCCAACGCCCGCTTCGCCCGTAATCTGAGCCGCATTAAATTCCGTGAGAATATCTTCTTGGGGAGAGTCTTTCATAATCTTAATAACAAAGGGGCCTTGAGATGTCGTGACCTTAAAGAGATCTGCTTTTGAAAAGCCCCCCGCAATCATCGTGATGTCATTTTTAGGTCCAAGGGTCAGATTCAATCCTTTTTCAAAAGCTTGCTTGATCGCATCAAAATGCGATTGAATAACGGTCTCTTGAGACTTTTCCAACTCAGAGGCTATCACAAAGGCCGTTTGAGATAAAAACAACACCAAGAAAAGGTGTCCTAATTTCTTTAGGGGTAAAAACATATCAATTCCTTTCTGATCTTAAAGCTTCAAAGCCGAGTGAATGGCGACCACCCCTTGACTCATATTACGCCAAGAAACCTGTCCAAATCCAGCCTCTTTTATCTTATCCGCAAGGGTTTGTTGATCGGGAAAACGCGCAATGCTTTCCACTAAATACTCATAGGCTTCTTTATCGTTCGCCACAAGGGCGCCCATTTTGGGAATCACCTGAAAGGAATAAAAATCGTAGAGTTTTTCCAAGGGTTTTGAAGTCACTTTCGAGAACTCAAGGCAAAAGAATTGCCCCCCTGGTTTTAAAACACGGCGTGCTTCCCGTAGGGCTTTATCAATTTCTGTCACATTACGCAGGCCAAAGGAAATGGTGTAGGCATCAAAGGTATTATCCTTAAAGGGGATATCAGCGGCATCTCCACAAACCCAAGAAATGTCTTTTAAAATCCCCTGATTAATGGCCTTGCGCTTTCCTTCATAAAGCATTTTATCATTACGGTCACATACCGTCACCGAGGGCGGCGGTGTGAATCCTGTACAAGCGTCTAAAAAACGAAAAGCAATGTCCCCTGTTCCACCGGCCATATCTAACAAATGCATATCAGGGCGCGGACGCAGCATGGTGATGAGCTCATTCTTCCAATGGCGGTGAATGCCCAAGCTCATCACATCATTCATCACATCATAATGCCGCGCAACACGACGAAAAACACTTGTGACAAGGTCTGTTTTTTCTTGGGGCAAAACATCCTTGAAGCCAAAGGAGGCCTTTGACTCAGGGGCAGGGGGCTTATCAGAGGAGAAAGGATCTGTCATTTTTCTGCGTCACTTTATTTCTTTTCCATCAAGATACGCCATATTCCCTGAAAGCTCTAGGGGCTACCCAAAAAACATTAGAATTTAACACGCATACCAGACAAGATAAGCTTCGCCTCCTTATAGCGAGGGGCACGATGGGAGGGACCATCTAAGCGATAAACGCGCGCGCCCACAAAGAGCTCCGTTGAAACACGGTCCAAAAATTGCACAAGCATGGCGCCATAACTTGTCCCCTTAAATTGATCTCTTTCATTTCCAGGCCTTGTATCAAAAATCAAATTTTCATATTGCCCATAATCAAGGGCAAAAGCCGTTTTGCCCGCTTCAAAAAAGGTGTGTTGATAACCGAGTTTTATAAAATAAATACTCCCATTATGGGTTTTGCGTGACTGCCAATCTCGATAGAGGGCTGAAACAAAAAGGCTAACCCCATTTGGAAAGAGAGCGCCAAAAGACCCATTAGCCTGGGCATATTTAGCGGGTGTGCTTCCCACGGGCACAGAGACTGTTTTACTTAAACGGTGTAAATAAGCCCCTTGGGCAGCAATTTTGATATCCTTTACAGTCCCTGCATATTTCAAAACGACGTCCCAGTTATCGTTTCTTCCCTTATAGTAATGACTGGTTTGCAAACTAAAACCATAAAATCGGGGGGTGTCATAACGAATACGGTTGCGGCGGAATAAACCATCCCCCGAATCAAAAACAGTTTCAACAATCATGCGCTGCCCATTCAAGAGCGCTTTTTCATTGGTCCGCGCATCAAAAAACTGTATTCCAGCACCAATAAAAGAAACCGATGACCCAAGGCAAATAACGGTTGTTGCCGACATATCCGTATCTTCCATAGTCCCATCGGATGCCATGGACCCTTGGCCAAGATATAATTTTCCCCACGTTTTATCGTCGATAAAAACTTCCATCTTTCGATGGGTAAAAGGCTGATTATCATTAGCATCATGCACATCCACCCTATCCGTTGAATTTGGCTCAAAGGCCTCTTCGATCACGGCCCCAACTTTTGTATTTTCGCTTATTTTTCCAAGGGCTGTAAGGTTAATACGTGACGGAGAGTTATCAATATCGACATGGACAATATTAGAATTTTTACCATTGCTGTGCCAAACAACAGCCCTATTGATATGTCCGCTTATTCTAAGGGCTAAGGGAGAGCCCGTTGTAACAACTTCTTTTTCCGTTAACCCTAAGAATGCTTTTTCCTTTGCCTCCAGCTCATTAATGCGCTTAGAGAGGCCATCAATCTGCTTTTTAAGAGCAACATCTTCACTTTGTGCAAATACGGGGCAGTATAAAATTTGCGTTATAAAAAAAAGGAACGTTAAAAAATACTTGATGATCATATCCTATTTCCAGTCTCTGTGAAGAGAACTTTATTATTTCACATTTAGTTTCCCTCGAAAGCGCCCACAGGTCAAATCTAAAATTTATCTAAAAATCAAATGACTTTTCAAGGGCGAAACTTGCTTACTCCTCCCCTCGGTATCTTCCTTAAGACTATTCAGACTTAATCCTAGCTCAAAAAAGGGCGAAACTTGACAAAAGCGGATGGGGCGTGCAAAGTTGTTGCTTACACCCTTTTTGCACTGCAGCCTTATGTCCTACACGCGTCTTGTTCTTGTTGCTGGCTTTGCCATGTTTTCCATGTTTTTTGGATCAGGAAATCTTGTTTTCCCCCTCATGATTGGCGTCAAGAGTCTTGACCAATTTCACATTGCGTCCATTGGCCTTTTGATCACGGGAGTCCTTGTTCCCTTTTTAGGGCTTCTGTCTATGATTTATTATAGTGGCAACCGGCAGCTTTTTTTCAAAAGCCTTGGCGCACCGGCAGCCTTTGTGTTAACTTTTGCTATGCTGTCCCTCATGGGACCTTTTGGCGTCTTGCCCCGTTGCATTATTGTAGCCCATGGCGGCGTTGATCTCGTTTTTAATGGCCTTTCTGCCCCTATTTTTAATGGAATATTTTGTGTCATTACAGCTTTTTTAGCGTGGCACCGTTCTAAAATAATAGAGCTCATAGGAACATTTTTAACCCCCCTTTTACTGCTGGGTGTTTTTGCTCTCATCATTGCTGGGGTCCTTCTAGGACCTCCACCAACGGCAAGCACCCTCACCACAAGCGGCGCTTTAACAGCTGGACTTCTCCAAGGTTATCAAACCATGGATTTATTGGCAGCTTTCTTTTTCTCTGCCACCACCGTTATTTTTATTGCCCAAGCCTTAAACACCCATGAAGATAAGCAAAATCTCGAACGCTTAAGCTTGACAGCCTCCCTGATTGGGGCCTTTTTGCTATCCCTCGTTTATCTAGGGTTTGTTTATTTGGGTGCCAAGTACGCCCCCACCTTATGTCACGTTGCCCCCGAAAAATTGCTGGTTGCCATTGCCGAGCAATCCCTTGGCAGCATCGCCCTCCCCCTAGCTGCCATTGTGATCGCCCTTGCGACCTTAACCACAGCCACAATTCTCGCCTCCCTTTTTGCAGACTTTTTACAAAAGGATATGTTGCAAGAAAAGATCCCTCGCTGGCTGGCCCTGATTATTACTCTTATTATTGCCTACACGTTTTCCCTTCTTGGATTCTCGGACCTTGCCAATTGGATCGCAAATGCACTTATTATTGCCTACCCCGCCCTGATTGGTTATGCCCTTGCTAAAATCATTGCCAAAAAAACAGGCCACAAATATGCCCGGGAAGTTTTCTGGCTCATTCTCCTCGCCTCCATTGTTGCAAAAGTCTTAGCCCACCTTGGAGCCTTTTAAGCCATGAGTTATACGCGTCTTGTTTTTGTTGCTGGGTTTGCCATGTTCGCCATGTTCTTTGGGTCGGGAAATCTTGTGTTTCCCCTCATGGTCGGTGTCCTTTCTCAAAGCAACTTTCAAATAGCTTCAATAGGATTGATGATCACAGGGGTTGCTGTTCCTTTTTTGGGCCTTTTAGGAATGCTCTATTACAGCGGAAATCGGCACCTCTTTTTTAAATCCCTCGGCAAACCCCTTGCCTTTATCTTGACCTTCGCCATGCTAGGGCTACTCGGCCCCTTTGCCGTTGTGCCCCGCTGTACCATTGTCGCCCATGGAGGCATGACCTTAATCGCCCCTTTTCTTTCTCCAGCCCTTTTTAATGCTCTTTTCTTGATCATCACCCTAATTTTAGCGTGGAAAAAAACACGGATCATTGAAATCATCGGCACATTCTTAACCCCTTGGTTGCTGGGCGGGATTATCGCCATTATTGTTGGAGGGCTTGTCTTTGGCCCCTCTATTGCGCCAAGTCTCCTCACCCAAAAACAAGCCCTTGCAACAGGACTTTCCCACGGCTACCAAACCATGGACTTGTTAGCTGCCTTCTTTTTCTCTGCGGCAACCGTTGCCTTTATTGCAAAGGCGCTCACCACCCATGAAGACAAAAAGAATCTTGAGAAACTCAGCGTTACGGCTTGTTTAATTGGGGCTTTTTTATTGACCGTCGTTTATCTCGGTTTTGTGGCCTTAGGCGCAAAATTCGCGCCCCTCTTACAAGGCATTGCCCCTGAGAAACTGCTGGTTGTTATTGCTCAGCAGTCTTTAGGGAACCTTGCCCTTCCCATTGCCGCTGTTATTATTGGCCTTGCGTGTCTTACCACCGCAGCCATTTTAACCTCTTTATTCGCTGACTTTCTCCACAAAGATATTTTGAAAGAGCGCCTTTCTAGACATTTTACTCTTATTGCAACGGTTCTTCTCGCCTATACCCTTTCCCTTGTTGGGTTTATTACTCTTGCGTCTTGGATTGCCTTTGCCTTAGAAATTGTTTACCCTGCCCTCATTGCTTTTAGCATCATGGCTATTTTCCATCACAAAACACACCACCGTTTTGAAGGCTATCACCTTTCAAAAATTTCCTTTGGCCTTGTTTTAGCTTTCTCTCTTTATGGAAAGTTTTTTACCTTTTGAGATTGAGCTTGCAAAAAAGCTCATAAAGCATTAATTGTATAATACTGAATTTATATACAAAAGGTAGACGGACATGACAGCGCCTCTTATGCCAAAAGCAACAGCTCTCTGGCTCATTGATAATACAATGCTTACCTTCAAGCAAATTGCCGATTTCACAGGTCTCCATATTCTTGAGGTTCAAACCATTGCCGACGGCGAATCCCACGTCCCTGTTGTGCCCTTTGATCCCCTTGTGAATCAACAGCTGACCGCCGAAGAAATCAAACGTTGTGAAGAAGACACGTCCAGATCACTGGTGTTGATGGTTCCAAAGAACCCCCTTCCCAATCGCAAAGTTTCTCGCAAATATACGCCGGTTTCAAAACGGAGTGAGCGCCCCGACGCCATTGCCTGGCTTTTGAAAAATAATCCTCAATTATCCGTCAAGCAAATCACACGTCTTGTTGGAACAACGGACAAGACAGTCGAATCTGTTAAAAATCGCACCCACCGTAACGCAACTCATATTAAGCCCCGTTGCCCTGTTGTTCTTGGCCTTTGCAAGCAAAGTGAGCTTGATGTTGCCATGGAAAAAGCGACCCAAGAGACGCCGTCAAAAGAGAAACAAGCAAAGTAATTTTCCATTAAGAGATTAGACCTCTTGTCCCAAAAAAGGTCCAAAACTTGACTTTTTAAAAAAAATATGTCAGGGTTCTTCTATTAGGGTTATAAAAGTTCTATGAAGGCCTCCTTTGAAAAAGGGAGGTCTTTTTTGTGGCCCTAATAAGCCCCTGAGAGAGAGGGGTTTAAAAAGACTTGTTTTAAAACAATTGGTGATTTTTAAAAATGAAAGCATTAGGCATCAGGGTGAGTAGGGTGGCTTAGATTTGTGATGACCGGAGGCACAAGCGACGAAGCCTATGTTTATAGGTCAAAAACGCAGGAACAAACGGTCAGTACAAAGTAAGTTACTATATACTCTTCGGGTCGAGAAGAGGGGATGTTCTAATGCCTTTTATTTTTTTAAATGATCCCTGCCAAAGAAAGCCGAAATTTTTCTTTAGGCACAAGATTCCCTGCAGGAAGCGCCTTTTTAAACTAGAATTCTCTCTCAAAAGCAACCGGAGCGCGCTCCACCCTTTTATAAGGGGACGACACTAAAAACAAACCCCATTCTTAATAAGTAAAAAAGAGAAAAGGATCATTTTAAAACCTTTTCCCTAATTTAAAGCACTAGTCTCTGAATGGTTTTTTTAGCGGCACCTCTGCCCCACCTGAGACAAGCACGCCTTTTTTGTATTTTTGCACGGTATCTCTATGCCCAAAAACCACTGCGCTAAGAAAGAGATTACTTCTCTGACTTACCCTCAATTAAAGTCGTTTTGTCTTTTTTCTTCGTATTAATTTTTAGCTTTTGAGGCCTTAGGGCCTCGGGCACTTCTCGTTCCATGGTTATGCACAGCATGCCATTTTCAAGATCAACCCCTAGAATAGTCATGTGGTCCGCAAGGCGGAATTGCAATTGAAAAGAACGCTCTGCAATACCCTTATAAAGATAGGTGTGCTCATCGTTTTCTTGCTCGGCTTTCCGGGTCAAACGCCCTTCAATAGTCAACAGATGATTGTGTTTTGTAATGTCAAGATCTTCGTCCTGGAACCCTGCAACAGCAACGGTAATGCGATAGATTTCCTCTCCTACTTTTTCAATATTATAGGGGGGGTATTGATTGGGCTTGCGGTTATTATCGGTCATACCATCCAGCATATCGACGATCTCATCAAAGCCAATTGTTGAACGGAAAAAGGGTTGTAAATCAAGTCGTGTCATGGCTAGTTTCCTTCTGTAGTCTTTTCAAAAAAGTTCTAGTCTAGGAAAGAGCGACCGACGACGACCTCTTGTCGTTTAGGAGAGAATGACGACGTCTGGGACCTTTTTGGAATGACTATATCCTCAAATGAGCAATAGTTAACAACAAGAGCCTTAAAAAAGCACTCCTACTAGATTAATTCTACCTTCCTTGTCTTAAAAAGTCAAATTCAGGTAGTCTTTGCATCTTCCTTAAGATAGACTCTTTTTATAACAACCCTCTCTATAAAGCTTTAAAAATGACACATATACCTGCTGGCGTTATCAACGGAACCGACTATCAAACCCTCATTGAAACAGCGAAGAAAGGGGGTTATGCTTTGCCCGCCGTTAATGTGGTCGGAACAAACTCCATCAATGCTGTGTTAGAAGCAGCTGCGCAAAACAACTCCGATGTCATTATCCAACTCTCCGGTGGTGGTGCTCAGTTTTACGGTGGAAAAGGTCACCCGGATGCCTTTAATACGCGGGTTCTAGGAGCCGTTTCTGCCGCACAACATGTTCACCTTTTAGCGGAACATTATGGCGTTTGTGTCGTCCTTCACACAGACCATGCAAACAAAGCTCTCATCCCTTGGGTTGAGGCGCTTATTGACTATAGTGAAGATCTTTTTCGAGATCAAGGCATTCCTCTTTTCACCTCCCATATGTTAGATCTTTCAGAGGAATCCATTGATTTTAATTTGCAAGAATCCAAGCGCCTTTTAAAACGCCTTTCTGCCATTGATATGTCCCTGGAAATTGAATTGGGTATTACAGGGGGCGAAGAAGACGGTGTTGGTTCTGAAGATAATCTTAACAACCCAAGTCTTTACACCCAAAGCGAAGATTGCCTTCGAGCCTATGAAGAGCTTTCTCCCCTAGGGCATTTTTCCTTGGCCGCTTCCTTTGGAAATGTTCATGGGGTTTATAAACCGGGTAACGTCCAATTGCGTCCTGAAATTTTAAAAGCCGCCCAAGATCTTGTTGAAAAAACATGTAAAACAGGGCCAATGCCCCTCGATCTTGTGTTTCATGGAGGCTCTGGTTCCTCAACGGAGCACATCAAAGAAGCCATTTCCCATGGGGTCTTCAAGATGAACATTGATACGGATTTACAGTTTGCTTTTGCCCATGCTATCGGAGAAAATATCGCGCAAAATCCCCAAGCATTTAAACACCAAGTGGATCCTGAAACGGGCACCCCCTATAAGAAAATATATGACCCTCGATCCTTTTTACGGACCGGAGAACAGGGCATTATTGAGCGCCTAACCGAGTCCTTTCAGGTCCTTGGATCCGCCGGAAAAAGCCTCGCCGTTTAGGAAGCAGCTATAGGAGGCTCTGCAAAATTGTTAAGCACAGCGGTTTTGGATGAGAAAAAAGTAAAGCGAGATCGTGGAAACGTAAGCGTACCTTTAGTACGTGCGTCCCGCGAAAGTTGAGCCTTTGATTTTTTATCGCCAAAAGAGCGCCAAGTATCCCCTTGTAGGCACTTGTCTTTCCATATTGGAAATCAAAAAGTGTTGCTTTTAGTTCTGGTTTTTCTGCTTTTAGTTTTGCCATAAAAGCAGCAGTTATACGATCGGACATGTCTTCTTTATGGGCCAAAAAATCAACGGTGCCATCTGCTTTGTGCTTGCCTGTTCTTGGACCATTTAAGACAATAACAGGCCTTTCGTCATCCTGAGCTGCAACCCAAGTGGCAAGAGTTTCAGCGTCTACTTTTGTATAGGGTGTCCAAGAGTGATCTGCCTTTTGGGTATCACCACCTAAAATCACAACACGGGGCGCAACTTTTGGTTTTTCAGGGAGGGTTTCATAGGCTGCTTTAACATCTTTTTCTGGCAGGTGGTAGGCAACCCCGTTGGTCCATGTGATCTTTTCTTTTTGCGCGTCCAGAGCTTCCGGTAAAGGAAGAAGCTGCAAATAAGCGGGCAGAAAAAAGGCCACTGCTGAGGTAATTGTCGTTTCATGGTCTTCAAAGAACTGATGGCTAACATGGGCAACGGGCCAATCCTTAAAACGATCATCTTTTAAGAGAGTGAAACCAGAGGTCCCAACGGTTAAAACAAGGGTTGATTCTTCTTGAGATAAGGCATCCAAATCAGTGAATTCATGGAAAGGTTCCTCGGGGTTCAGGCTTTTTATTTCAGCTTTGATCCCTTTGAGCATAGAGACTTCTCCTGTGCGTTCGGGATCATAAAAAATAGTTAGAGCGTGAAGGGAACAGGAGGAAAAAATGAGACTCAGGCTGAGGAAAAAAGAGAATAGTTTCATGATATGAAGGTTCCTTATAAAGCTATAATCTTTCAAAAATTACCCCCTTTTTTAGAAAGGTGCAAGGCCTATTTTTCAGATGTTTTTACACTTTATTACAGGGCACCGATATCCTCTAACAACTTTGCACAGCCCTTAAATCGCTCGGCAATGCCCCCCCAACTTCGGGTGAAAAAGAGACTTTGATCGGGGCGGATTTTGGCCAAGCCCCGTTGGTCTTGGATGAACTGAAGCAACCTTTCAGGGTTCTCAAAAGTATCTTTATGGAACTTAATGACGACCCCTTTTTGTCCCACATCAACCTTACTCACATTGGCTTTCTTGGCCAATTGTTTTAAGCTCATAATGCGAAGAAGATTATCCACTTCACCTGGATAAGGGCCAAAACGATCCACCAATTCTTTGATGAAATCATCAATTTCATCTTGAGTATTGAGGTGGGCCAACCGGCGATAAAGCTCGAGTCGAACGGATAAATCCGCCACATAATCTTCCGGAAGTAAAACAGCAACGCCAAGATTTAATTGAGGGCTCCATAGTTCTGACCCTAAGGCTTCTTGCTCACCCTTAGCAGAATTCCTCGCCTTTTCAACGGCTTCTTCCAGCATATGTTGATAAAGTTCAACCCCCACTTCACGGACATGACCTGACTGTTCTTGCCCCAATAAATTACCCGCTCCTCGAATATCCATATCATGGCTAGCCAGCTGAAAACCAGCGCCAAGGGTGTCTAAGGTTTGCATAACTTCAAGGCGACGAAGAGCATTCTTGCTCAGCAACTGTTGTGTTGGAATGGTCAAATAGGCATAGGCTCGTGTTTTACTGCGGCCAACACGACCTCGCAATTGATACAGTTGTGAGAGGCCAAAGAGGTCTGAGCGATGAATAAATAAGGTGTTAACCGTGGGCAAATCAATGCCGGATTCAATGATATTTGTGGAGAGCAAAATGTCGTATTTATGGGCTGCAAAATCGTCCATCACTTGCTCTAATTCCTTCACAGGCATTTGCCCATGGGCAACGGTAATTTTTAAGGAGGGATCTATTTTGATAAGGCTTTTTAAGACATCATCCAAATCTTTAATACGAGGACAGACATAAAAAACCTGCCCCCCTCGATTGAGTTCACGGTGAAGAGCTTCCTCCACAACCATAGGATCAAAAGGCGTAATAAAGGTGCGAATGGTTAAACGGTCAACGGGAGGGGTTGCAATAATACTCATATCTCGAACACCGGTAAGGGCCATTTGAAGGGTGCGGGGAATGGGCGTTGCCGTTAGGGTTAGGACATGAATATCTTGCTGGAGGTCTTTCAAACGTTCTTTTTGCTTAACGCCAAAATGTTGTTCTTCATCCACAATCACAAGACCAAGATCCTTGAAAGCAATGGATTTTGCTAATAATGCATGGGTGCCAATGACGATATTGAGGCGCCCATTTTTAAGATCTTCCTTTACTTGTGTCGCCTGTTTTCCGGTGACAAGGCGCGAAAGCTGAGCAACTTTTAAACCAAAATTCTCAAACCGTTTTAAAAAGTTTTGATAGTGTTGTCGCACTAATAGGGTTGTTGGCGCAACCAGAGCCACCTGTTTTCCCGTTGCAGCCACCACAAAAGCTGCCCTCAAAGCGACTTCGGTTTTTCCAAAACCAACATCCCCACAAATCAAACGATCCATAGGTTTTCCAGAGGCTAAATCTCCTAATACATCGTCAATAGCCCGCAGTTGATCATTAGTTTCTGTAAAAAGAAAACGGTGGGTAAATTCAGCATACAACCCAGCATCTGCTTGAAAACAGGGGGCCGTTTTAAGTTGGCGTATAGCTGCTATTTCAATGAGATGAGTTGCTATTTCCTCAAGGCGTTTTTTGACCTTAGAGCGCCTTGCTTGCCACGCAATGGCCCCCAAACGATCGAGGGTTGCATTGCTGGATTCCCCACCATATCGGGAAATAAGCTCGATATTTTCAACGGGTAAAAAGAGCTTATCGCCTCCATGATAAAGAAGCTTTACACAGTCATGGGGAATATTTGAAATGCTTAAGGTATGCAAGCCATCAAATTGCCCAATGCCATGTTCTTCATGCACCACATAATCCCCCAATTCAAGGGCAGACGCTTCCGCAATAAAGAGGTCAGAGCGCCGTGATTTTTTAGGCACTTTCCTTTGAATTTCGCCAAAAATTTCACGCTCCGTCAGGAGAGTAAAGTCCTCAGTTTCAAAGCCTTGTTGAAGACTAAAAACATGGAACCGTACAATTTTAGCCGGTTGTTTTTGACCCTCTTCCCAGTTTTGAACGGCCGTTAATTTTAAGAAGTCGAGGTCTTGTAATTGGGAAATAAATTGATGACGTGACCCTTCACTTTGACAGGCCACATGAACAACTCGTTTGTCCTTTAATTTTTCTATCAAGAACTGTTTTAACAGCTCAATCTTTGGGACAGACTCTCCCACAAGAGGGGGCAAAAGAGACAAGGATGTCTTTAGATTTTGGCCTGTTTTAAAGACAGATGTATAAAGGCAGGCGTGCCTTTTTACAAGCCCATCGCTCTCTTCTTGTGAGAGATAAAGGTCCGACGGCTTTAAGGGGTTATACCGAAGATTGGTATCCATTTCCTTGCCAACACCCTCAAGACGTGCCCCATAATGATCTTGAATTTGTTCAAAGCGATGGGAAAAAGACTCTTGAATACCATGGGTAAATCCAATAAAAGGCTGCTTTAAATAATCCGTAAGGTGATCAAGATGATCATAAAACAAAGGGAGCCAATGCTCCATTCCCGGGTGATAACGACCTTCGCTGATATCTTGATAGAGCAAATCTCCCCGCAAATTATTTGAAAATTGAGAGCGATAGTGTGTGCGAAAATTCTCCGTTGTTTTCTCATTAAGGGAAAGCTCTCCCATAGGGGGCAAAGAAAGGGTTTTTTGCTCCTCTAAGGAACGCTGGGTTAAGGGGTCGAAAGTGCGTAAATTTTCAACGAGATCACCAAAAAAATCAAGGCGATAGGGGAATTCTTGGCCAGAGGGAAAGACATCAAAAATCCCGCCACGAACAGCAAACTCCCCAGGTTCTCGGACATTAGACACACGGTAATATCCCTGGGCTGTAAGGTGTGAAATTAAGCCGTCAACCCTAGACTCCTCACCTACTTTCACCTCAAGACTCTTATCCAAAAACTCAGCATGGGGCGTTACTTTTTGAAGAAAAGCCGAGGGGGTCGTTAAGACAATATAACGCTCTTTTGGAGATCTATTGGCCAATATTGATAGGGTTTTAACACGGGTTCCAATGACATCTTTTCGAGGAGAAACACGGTCATAGGGCAAACAGTCCCATGCGGGAAATTTTAAAATAGACGCATTTGGTACAAGATAAGGAAGGTGTTCGGCTAAGTCTGCCATAGCCCCTTCATCACGGGCAACAAATAAAATATCCTTTAAGGAATGCTGTGCATAAAGATCAGCCACCACAAAACTTTCGCAGTGTGTCGGAACACCATCTAAGGTAAAAGAACTCCCTTTTTCAGGAGGCGTTTTTTTCGCAAAATCTTTGGGTAAAATGTAGGTCATAAAGAAAAGCTATATCGTGTTTTTTGAAAGAAATATAAAAACCTCTGCAAAAGGGCTTGTTCTACAGGTTTTCCATTCTACGGGTTTTAAGGTAGGGGTTTTTGCAGAGGTTTTTATAAAGTGAACCTTGAAAATACTATAAGCTAAATTAGAAAGAGAAGGAAGGTTTTTACGCCCAACCCTTTTCTTTATTTTTTGTTGGCTTTAGAAGGAGTTGAATCGCCCTCATCATCCGTTGATTCTTCCACAAGGGAGAGGGCAACATAGCGCAAGTTGCCTTGGCTATTGACCAAAAGAAGAACCTTCTTTTTCGCGTCTTTTTTGAGGGTTTCCAAAAAATTTTGAATATCTTCAGGCTTTGTAGGTACCAATTTCATCGTGCCAGAGGTGAGCTGCTGAATGATATCTCCTGGACGCAAGAACTTTGCAAAGGCTTCACTGTTGGGAGAAACAAAGGTCACAAAAACGCCTTTCACGTCCTCGGAAAGTTTATAACGTTCCCGAATACCAGCCGTCACCTCACGGGTTACAAGACCCAGAATTTGTTCTGCCTTTTCTACTTTTTCTTCCGTCTCAGGACCAAGATTAATCAAACCTTCTTTTTCGGCCTGCTCAAACTCACCGACATTAACCTTAAGGGAGACTTTCTTTCCATTACGCCACACAATAACGGGCACCTCTTTTCCAATTTCAGATTCCCCAACAATATGGGGTAAATCCTTTGATTCTTTCACTGTCACGCCATTAAAATTTAGAATAACGTCTTGGGTTTTAATACCTGCTTTTTGTCCAGGACCTTTTCGAGCGACATCTCCCACAAGAGCCCCTTCAGCCTCCTTTAGACCAAGGGATTCTGCAATTTCAGGGGTAATATTTTGAATGCGAACACCAAGCCAACCCCGTTTTGTGCGACCATATTTCTTAAGCTGTTCAATTACCTTTTGCGCTAAATTTGCTGGAATACCAAAACCAATACCAATGTTCCCTCCATTTGGAGAATAAATGGCTGTGCTAACGGCGAGTACTTTTCCTGAAATATCAAACATGGCACCACCGGAATTTCCCATGTTAATAGGGGCATCGGTTTGAATGTAACCACTCACATAATCAGCCCCACCTAGGGTTCTTGAACGCGCTGCAATATCTCTTGCGATGGTTGAAATGATACCTGTGGTCACCGTACTTCCAAGACCAAAAGGGTTCCCAATGGCGATAACCCATTCCCCAACCCGTGCCTTTGAAGAATCTCCCCAATTGGCAATAGTAAGCTTTTTCTTTGTTTGAACCTTAAGCAAAGCCAAATCCGTCCGCTTATCACGGCCCACAACTTGGGCATCTAATTCTGCGCCATCATGGAGGGTAATCTTAATCTCATCAGCACCGGCAATAACGTGATTACAGGTCACAATATAGGCAACATCCCCCTCCTGGGAAATCAAGAAACCAGAACCAAGGGAGTTTGATTTCTTAGGGTGTCCTTGTTGCATGCCTTCTAGAAATTGACGAAAGAGCTCTTCAATGGCTTGGCCTCCCCGAGGACCCATTTGGGAAGGGTCATGGGGTTTTGGTCGTTTAATGTCCGTTGACGTCCAAATATTAACCGTTGAGGGCAAAAGGGGCTCAACAATATCTGCAAAATTAGCGGGCACTGTTTTGCCCAGAGAAAGAGCCTCTCCCTGTCCTGCAAAAAGTGAAGCGACCAAAGTTAAAATCAAAGTGCTTTTAAAAAAGACTCTTCTCATCATCATTTTCTTCCTTTTTCTATTTCTATTTCTTCAAAGCCCCAAAGTGCTTTAAGAAATCGCTTTCTTTGGGGTCCAGAATAATGGTTGTATCCTGCGGTTTCATAGAGCGTTTGTAAGCCAGTAAGGAGCGATAAACTTCATAGAAATAACGGTCTTTATTATAGGCATCAGCATAGGTCTTTGTCGCAAGAGCTTCGCCTTCACCCCGTAAAAGATTGCCTTGCTTTGTGGCCTCAGCAAGAAGAACCGTGCGGTCCCGTTCAGCTTGAGCTCGAATAATTTGCGCTTGCTCATCACCCTCTGCTCTAAATTGCTTAGCCTCTTGGACACGTTCACTTTCCATACGTGTAAAAATAGCATCGCTGTTTTCTTTAGGTAAGTCTGCCCGGATAATACGAACATCCTTTACCTCAATACCAAAACGCTCAGACGCAAGGCGCACTTTCTCATGGATTTCTTCCATAATACTAGAGCGCTTGGGAGACAGCATATCGGCCAAAGGAAAACGGGCAATCACTTCTTGCATATTATCCAAAACGATACCAGACAAGCGATTTTGCACACTGCGCACATCTTGACCAATGGTTTTATAAAAAGTCAATACGTTGGTGATGCGATAACGAACATACAAATCAACCACGAGGCGTTTTTGATCCGCAGCGTTCACCTCCAAAGCCGGTAAGTTAAAATGAAGCAAGCGATTATCAAAGAAAATAACATCTTGAATAAAGGGCATTTTAATCTTGAGGCCCGGATCTTGATGTTGCTTCATGACTTTACCAAATTGCAACACAAGGGCACGTTCTGTTTGCTCAACGGTAAAAAGTGTGCCACTCAAAACCATTAACAATCCAAAACCGATAATGACAAAAAAGGGTAGAGCTATCTTTTTCATTTTACTTATTTCCTCCACTTACTTTGGTTGGCCTGTTCACTTCTTTTAAGGGTAAATAGGGTAGAACCCCTTGACTTGACTTACTACCGGAGATCACATATTTAGGAATATTGGCCAAGACTTCTTCGCTATTTTCAATACGCAAGCGCGTTAACGTAATTTCTGGTGCTTTTTGATAGGCCGCAAGCACAGATAAAAACTGTCCAGCCTCACCCTTTGCAAGCTCAACCATGCCTTGTTTTTCCGCTTCAGCTGCGCGAATAATTTTTTGAGCATTTCCTCGGGCAACTGGAATAATAGAGTTCCGGTAGGCTTTCGATTCGTTGATTTTACTTTCAAAATCAGCCCGTGCCCGTTGAACATCCCGAAAAGAATCGATAACCTTATCCGGTGGGTTCACTTCCTCTAAGTTGACCTTAGAAACCTCAATACCAATTTGATACTCATCCAATAATTTCTGCAAAAGTTTTTTAGAATCAAGAATAACTTTTGCCTTACCTGTTGTTAAGGCATCACTCAAAGTTGTGTGGGCCAAGACTTCACGAACAGCACTTTCTGCGGCTAACCTGACGGTTGTTTCAGCATTGGGATCATTAAAAAGAAAATGAGAAATATCTTTCACAAACCATTGAACGGTAAAGCGCAATTTCACAAGATTTTCATCCCCTGTGAGCATCAAATCTTCAACATTTGCCCCTCGCAACTCAAAAGATTGCTTGCTTTTCACAATGGCAGCGGTCCCACTTTTTACTTCATTAATTTTGGACGTATGCACAACCAGTGCCCGTTCAACGGGTGCTGGAATATGATAACGAAGACCGGCTTCTGCTGTACGATTAACCTTACCAAATCGCAAAATAACGGCTTGCTCACCTTCTTTGACACGGTAAAGGCCCGTTGCGGCCCACAAACCAATACCAATAAAAGCAATAAGGCCCAAAAAACGAGGACTCATTCCGGGACGTTTTCCACCGCCAGAACCACCACCGCCGCCCATCATGCGACGAATATTGTCTTGCCCTTGACGGAGCAATTCATCTAAATCCGGTGGGTTATTCCCTTGGGAAGAACCAGGTTTTTTACTGCCCCAAGGACCTTGATCCCCTTTATCGTTCCACGCCATTCTTTTTCCTCGCCTTTTGTCAGCCATATTATTATAGTATCTGTAGGTTAAACGAAAGGGGCCCCCTTGGCTAGTGATAATATGAGCAGCGATAATATTTTAAGGTCAATGGTACCAACAGAATTAAAGATAACACCCCAAACAGTTTTAGATGTTTTGG
This sequence comes from uncultured Alphaproteobacteria bacterium, assembly GCA_963974885.1. GTDB lineage: Bacteria > Pseudomonadota > Alphaproteobacteria > Caedimonadales > UBA9215 > UBA9215. Next base: position 27,974 of record CAXBEY010000006.1, on the reverse strand, counting down.
GAGATCTCATGGATCCTAAAACAAAAGGCCCTCTTTTGAAAACAGACCGCCTGAAGGATATTATTATTGCCGGAAAGCGCCTTAATATTACCCTAGATGTTGCGGAAGACGAGCGAGATGCATATGAAGGGGTGCGCCTTGAGATTGAGCGCCTTGTTAAGGCAATGCCAGCTCTCAATGGCATCAAAGATGTTAAGGTGCTGGTGATTATGACGGCCCATAAAATTGCGTCTAAAAACCCAACGGATAACCCTCTTTATAGGGGTCGTTTCGACCTCTCAGAAATCAAAAATATTGTTGCCATTGCCTCGGGAAAAGGAGGCGTTGGAAAGTCAACCACAACGGTTAATTTGGCCTATGCTTTGAGAGATATGGGTGTCAGGGTTGGCATTTTAGATGCTGATATTTACGGCCCTTCTATTCCCAAAATGTTAGATATTTCTCAAGAACCCGAGGTCGATGATCATAAGTATATGCTCCCCGTGGAAAAAGACGGCCTTCAAATTATGTCCATGGGATTTTTGGTGGCAGAGGATGCGCCGGTTATTTGGCGCGGACCCATTATTCAAAAAGCCATCCAACAATTCTTAAATCAAGTGCGCTGGTTTAATCTTGATATCTTGCTGATTGACCTTCCCCCTGGTACGGGAGACATCCAATTGACCTTGGTCCGCAAAGCCCATATCAACGGAGCTATTGTGGTTTCAACTCCCCAAGATGTGGCCCTCATCGATGCAAAAAAAGCCATCGCTATGTTTCAAAAAGTTGAGGTGCCTTTGCTGGGTGTCATTGAGAATATGTCTTATTTCCAGTGCCCCCATTGCCAAGAGCGCAGCAACATTTTCTCCCACGGCGGCGCCCATAAAACCGCCGATAATCTTAAGGTGCCTTTCCTAGCGGAAATCCCCCTTCATCTTAAAATTCGTGAAATGACAGACACGGGCGATCAAGAGGCATTAGTACGTAACATTGACCTTGGTTTCCCCTATCGCCAAGCCGCCACAAGCCTGTTAGATCAACTTGAAAAGCAGGGCGGAAAAGCGCACAAGGCCGCTTAAAACATTAAAAGCCCGCTCTAACAGAAAGCCCTCTCTAACAAAAAGAGAGAGCTTTTATGATTGAGGAAATAACCCTTTCTATTGACCCTGATATTGCAAGAGAAGGGTATACAGATCCTTTTTGATTTCCTTATGCCCTTCAGGTCCCTTGCCCCAAAAATTACTTCCAGCACACTTAAATGCATTTATTATGAAATTCTCACCCTCACCGAATAAAATTCGGTCTACGGGGTTATTTGCTGAAAAGTTACAGGTTCGTTTTAGACGAGGTACTGTTTTTTTGGCATCACCCACCTCAACATCACTCGTAAACAGCTCAGTTTCGGAAGCTTCCAAGGTGAGATTTCCCCCATAAAAAAAGAGGGTACTTGCCATTAACAATTGGTGTATTTTCATATTATCTCCAAAAAATTGTTTCAAATTATAGCGACTTCAAAACCATATAAGCACAAGTGCATAAAGATGTGAACCTGTTTTTCCCCCTCCCTCAAGTCAATGGATATTAATATAACCCTCTGCATAATCGTGGCTTACCGCTCATTTTCTTCTAAGCCCTAGAACCATGGAAAAACTTGGGTTCTTCCGGACAGTTTTTTTATGATCTTTCCCCTTAAATTAATACCCTAAAAGCTATCAATATGATTTAAAATAATAGTTTATATACTATCTTTGACTTTTATTATGATATGTTATATAATATTAATATATGATTTAAAAATAGGTTGAAGACGATCATGAAAAAGGAAAAACTTCATGTAGCGCGCCAGAAAATGGCTCAAAAACTAAACAAAAAAAATCTCCCTCAAAGGCCTTCTCACGGATGGATAAGAGCCATCAGGGAAGCCCTCGGCATGACCACTTATCAACTCGCAGATCGCTTGGGGATTTCCCAATCGTCAGCGGTGGGCCTTGAAAAACGAGAAAAACAAAAAACAATTACCCTTCGCTCGTTGGAGACTGCTGCCCGTGCTTTGAATTGTCGCGTTGACTATATATTGATTCCCAATGAACCTTTTTCAATTACAATTCGAAACCGAGCCCGTCTTATTGCTAGAAAAAGGCTTTTAGAAACAGCCCACTCTATGGAACTAGAAGACCAGTCTGTTTCGAAAGCAGATATGAAGGTTCATTTCGATGACCTTGTTCAAAAGCTAATAAAAGAAGGCGGCTCGGAACTATGGGAGGATATATAGATGACTGATATTACGTCCTATGACAAGGCATCGACATCTCTTACCCACGAAGAATTCGACGATTTAAAACTCTCTTACATCACAACCAAAGATGACTTAAATGAAGCTGAGCAATCTAATATCTTAGGGGCAAAAAGATGGGCCTTTAGAAGGAAACGTAATGTGTTAGATGAAAAGTTTCTAAAATCTTTACACAAAAAAATGTTTTGCGAGGTTTGGAAATGGGCAGGAATTTACAGAAAAAGTGGTAAAACTATTGGCGTTGACGCTTATAAAATTTCAACGGACCTGAATGCGCTCCTATCAGATATTAGCTTTTGGGTGGAACGTAAAACGTACCCAATGGTAGAAATTGCCGCGCGCTTTCACCATAAACTTGTGTACATTCATCCGTTCCCAAACGGAAATGGTCGATTTTCACGGCTCGCAACAGATCTCTTTTTAAAGCAGTATAATGAAGCCCCTTTTTCATGGGGGGCAAATTTAAGCCCCCCTGAGAAAAGACGGAAAGAGTACATCAGTGCCCTTCAAGCAGCAGATGACCATGACATCGACCCCTTGATAAATTTTGTAACGAGGTAAGGCCTATTAACTAATTGGAACACCAGCGACAACACCTTTCCCCATCGATTAAGAACACTGGACGGGTGTATCACAATATGAACAGGAGGCGGGGTCATAAAAGAAAAGAGGAAATAATTTGACATTTCCTCTTTTTTTCACATAAGGTATGTTTTATTGTCAAAACCACCTTTAGGCTAAATTTTATGTCCACACCCCAGTCCACCCCCCAAAGAACTTTAGGCCTTTGGCGAGCAACATCCCTTGTGACCGGTAATATTGTGGGTGCTGGCCTTCTTATGCTACCGGCAAGCCTTGGTGTTTATGGTGTCACGGGGCTTCTTGGGTGGGGATTAACCACCGTTGGTGCTATTTTCCTTGCTATCGTCTTCGCACGCCTTGCTAAACGCCACCCCAAAACAGGGGGGCCTTATGCTTACAGCCGTGAAGCCTTCGGGGATTTTGTTGGGTTTCAAATGGCTTGGAGTTATTGGATTGGGAACTGGGCTTCAACGGCGGGCCTTGGTACAGCCTTTGTCAGCTATTTATCGATCTTTTTCCCTATTTTAAAAACCAACCTTGAGCTCTCCTTTCTTGTGGGGGCTGGGGTTGTGTGGCTTTTAACCTTTATCAATATATCTGGTGTGAAAAACGCCGGTATTCTCCAACTTGCCACGACCATTTTGAAAGTTATTCCCCTTGCTGCCATTGGGATTTTTGGTATTTTTTATATAAATCCTGAGCATTTTGACGTCATTAACCCCAGTAATGAGTCTTTCCTGAAAGCCCTTGGAACCGTTGCGGCTTTAACCCTTTATTCCTTCTTAGGCCTTGAATCAGCCACCATTCCAGCAGGGGATGTCAAAGACCCTCAAAAAACCATCCCACGGGCAACGATTCTTGGTACCATTATTGCGGCTGTGATTTATATTTGGACCATGACGGTGATCATCGGGATTATTTCTCCCCTTGATTTGTCCTCCTCCCATGCTCCCTTTGCAGAAGCAGCGGGTATTATTTTTGGGAATTGGGCCATTCCTCTTATTTCTGTGAGTGCATTAATTGCAATTTTTGGCACTCTAAACGGGTGGACATTAATTCAAGCCCAAGTCCCTAAAGCTGCGGCTGATGATAATCTTTTCCCAAAAATCTTTGCGAAAACCACCGCCAAGGGCACACCCTATATTAGCCTCCTTATTTCAGGCGCTCTTATGACAGGGATACTCTATATCAATAATCAAGCGAGCTTAATTGATCAATTTACGACCATTGCCATTGTCTCAACCTTTGCTGTGCTTCTCCCTTATCTCTATTCAAGCTTGGCAGAACTTTATTTTTTGGTCACCAAACCCCGTAACCTCACGAAAGCACAATATGCACGGTCTCTAGCCGTTGGCCTCATCGCCTTTGCCTATACCATTGTGATCACGGCCGGAGCCGGTGAAAGTGCTGTCTTTATGGGGATGATCTTTGTTTTCTCTGGCTTTCCTTTCTATGTATGGATGAAAGCGCAATCAAAAAAGAAGCCCCCTGTGAAGAGTTCTGCAAATTAATAGATATTTATTAAGCATTCTTTGTTATTCTGGTAGGAAGATATATCTATTAAACTGAGGCAAATATGCTTAAATCCTTCAAATTTTTAAGTTTTCTATTCCTATTTTTTATAGGCATGCAGGCTCATGCTCAAGGCGAGCAAACGTCAAGCAACCCTAACGACGCTCCTAAAGTTGTTGTGAGTATCAAGCCTCTGTACTCCTTAACTTACGAGCTTATGAAAGGTGTTGGAGAACCCGTCCTTCTTTTAAAAGGGGCGGCAGATCCTCATCATTTTAGCCTGAGACCTTCCCATGTAAAGCTTATGAAAGAATCTGACCTCATTATTTGGATTGGGCCAATGTTAGAGCAGTTTATGGTTAAAACCATTGCGACCAAGAAAAAGCGTGACCTTCCACTTATGTCCACAAAAGGGTTAAACCTCCTCCATCGACAAGATTCCCATGGGTGTATTTTAGAAAAAGCCTGTGTTGATCCAAAGGCAAGAAAAAAGGACGATAGTCTTTTATATCTCAAAGACTACACCACCATTGACCCCCATATTTGGCTTGATGTGCATAACGTCATTTTGATGGTACAGGAAATTGGCCTTAATTTGGCAGCCATAGATCTTAAGAACTCTAAAATTTATCGGGATAACACCCAAGCCTTAGTGAAGAAACTAATTGCTTTCAAGCATAGGTTAGATCATAAGGCGGCCTCTCTTAAACACTTCCATTTCATCTCTTTCCATGATGCCTATGCTTATTTAGAGCACCAATATAAGCTTAAAAATAGTGCTGCCGAAACCGTTAAAGGCCATGAGAAACCAGGCTTGAAAGCCTATTCAAAAATTCGAGAGCTTATTAAAAAACGTAATATCCGCTGTATTCTTGTTGACCCTCAACACCCCTCTGCTCTTGAACAAACATTAGCAAAAGAATTTAAGATGTCATTATACAGTGCCGACCCCTTAGGAATCACCATTCAAGAGGGACCACAACATTATTTTATTCTGATGAATTCATTGATTCAAACTTTTAAGGATTGCCAGAACAAGAAGAACCCTAAAAAAAGCCATAACCATTAGTTTATAAAATGTTCAGAAAAAAAACTCAAGCTCTCCACTTTGCCGTTGATGACCATAATGCTGAGGGCCTTACTGCCCACAAAGACCTTGTCCATCGCTATGGATCAGTTGACATGGCACAGGCCGATGTGATTGTTGCTCTCGGGGGGGATGGGTTTATGCTCCATACCTTGCACCACGCTATGGCACTAGACATTCCTGTTTTTGGCATGAACTTAGGTAGCATTGGTTTTTTGATGAATGACTATAATACATCCCCCCTTCTAAAGCGTATCGAAGACGCTTTAAGCGTTGTGATCTCTCCTTTACGAATGGACGCTCGATATTGTTCCGAGGGAAGCGAGACTTTTTATGCCTTGAATGAGGTCTCTCTTTTGCGCCAGCTTCACCAAGCAGCTAAAATTCGCATTCATGTTGATGGGCGTGTGCGCCTTGAAAAACTTATGGGAGATGGCATCATTGTGGCAACGGCCGCAGGAAGTACGGCGTATAACTTCTCAGCCTCAGGACCTATTTTGCCCATTACCTCAAACCTTATAACCATGACACCCATTAGCCCTTTTCGTCCCAGACGTTGGCGGGGGGCTCTTTTGCCCGACGACGTAAGCATCCGCCTTGAAGTGCTCGAGTCTGCAAAGCGGCCTGTCAGTGTTTCTGCTGACTACCAAGAAGCCCGTAATGTCTGTGCCGTGGATATTTGTAAAGCAAAAAATAAGACGGTCACGCTTTTGTATGATTCTCACCAAACCCTTGCAGAGCGCATTATTGCAGAGCAGTTTGAAAGCTAGGGCAAGGCCTTCTTTTTCTCAAAAAGCACAAGCCATGCAAGGGGGTGAGAAAAGTGAAAAAATACCATCGTTAAGTAAATATAACGTAAATCCGACGCCATAGAAAAAACGAATAGCGCCATCATCAAAGCAATCGCAGATCCCGTCATCATGGTTAAGGGCAAAGCATAATTCCGTTTTTTACGCCAATTCCAAATCCCTAGCAGGAAATAAAGAAGCAAAAAAGGAACGTAATAAAATAAAGTGCGTTACTTCTTTTATAATCTCAAGGGTTCGCAATCCAACAACACTAAGAACATACTTTACTTTTAACGGCAGGGCCTCTGTATCTGTTAAGTCATCAAGGGACTTCATGGGGCTGCGGCTGACCATGGTTTTCCAAATCGCAAAACGATGGCTCAGGTATTCCAATGGGTGATTTTTCACGGCTTGAAACCATGTATTCCACAAAATATCCCGATGTTCCTTTGTTTTACCATCCCGTAAAGAGGCTTCTTGCCCACATCCCACCATCATCTCGTCTACACGGTCGGGTTTGTAAACTTTCTTGACCTTATCAAAAGCATACTCGGGAGCTTGCTTTACAAACTCAGGAAAAAGATCCTGATCCAACCGAACACTCATACCAGCAAGGTCATATAACTTAACATGTTGCCACATATGATCCTCACCCTTGGGGGGAACCAATGCGTTTTGAAGTAGATGGCATGAGACAAGAATACTCACCCAAAGCACAACCCATGTCATGCTTTTTTTGAGAATACTTTGTTCTTTTAACAGAGTAATAGAAAACCATAACGTCATAACAGGTAAAACAAAAATGGCCTGATATTTAACACCGGTTCCATAAAATAAAAGCAACCAAATGGCGAGAGATTTTATAAAAGATAGTTTTTGATTATGGATATTGGCAGAGAGCAACACCATAGCAGAAAACAAAAAAGTATAAGCAAAACTCACATCTTTCCAAATGGCCCCTGAGTAAAAGAGGATATGGGGAATCAATGGGATAAACGGAACAATCCAACGGATATTTTTCCCCCTTAGTGTGCGTAACAATAGAAAAGCACTGCCAAAAAGAAGAAGTTGGTGGGTCAAAAACATTGGTTCGGGACCTTGTTTCCACCAGACCCATAATCCCCAATAAAGGGCCATCATTGGAGGGCTACCATCAGTATATTGCCCTGAAATAGCTTGTGATAATTGGCTTCGAGAATCAGGAGACAAAAACCCTGGCCAGTAGAAAAAGGCAACACCTATTGCAAAGAGAGCTAAGAGGGCATAGGGCACAATAGAAGGCAGAGGGGGGGGTGAAGTCGTTTGTGTTTTCTTAGCAAGTTGTGTGTTCATAGGGCGCATCCTTAGCATCAAAAAAAGCTATTTTTAATCATTCAATAATCCAGTATTTACAATATTTCTCATTTATACACATATCACTCTCTAGCATCAAGGGTTTGTCAGTCTTATTTTCTTGTACTTTACCCTCTTTTTGTCTTATTGTAGGCTTAAAGAGACTCAAAAACAGAAAAGTTTATTATGCGTGAAATTGTCCTAGACACAGAAACAACCGGCCTTGACCCCAATCTTGGTCATCGAATTGTTGAAATTGGGTGTTTAGAACTCAAAAACCATGTGGTTACCGGTGAAAAATTTCACGTTTATGTGAATCCACGCCGTGATATGACTGACGTTGCCTTTGGTATTCATGGCCTCAGCACAGAGTTTTTAAAAAAACATCCCCCTTTTGAAGACCACGCCGAAAAATTCCTGCGTTTTATTGGAAAGGATCGTTTGATCATTCACAATGCCCGCTTTGATATGAAGTTTTTGAATGCGGAACTTGAGTGGTGCAAGCGTGACCCTATTCCCTTTAAGCAAGCCTTTGATACCCTTAAACTTGCCCGGGAGAAATTCCCTGGGTCACCGGCCAGTTTGGACGCCCTTTGTAAGCGCTATAAAATCGATAACTCAAACCGTACATTGCATGGTGCCCTACTGGACTCAGAGCTTTTAGCAGAGGTGTACCTTGAGCTTATTGGCGGAGCACAGCCTGATTTTATGGCTGAAAATACGTCTGAGAATGAAGAGCAAAAAGCAAATCTCATTACTGTTATTGAACGACAAATTCGGAAAGCTAGAGAATTTGACTTAACGCCCCATGAAATTGAAGAGCATAAAGCCTTGTTGACCAAGCTTAAAAATCCTCTTTGGACAAAAAAGGCCTCATAGTTTTTTCAGGAGCCCCTATGAACACATCGACGACAATCACTTTAGACCCCCCTTTAGCAACGCCTTCCTTTTGGAAAAGCGATCGCCTTAAACAAAATACACAAGGCATCATCTGGAAGCTATTAGCCTGTGCGGGATTTGCAGGCGTCAATGCTTTTGTGCGCTACTTAACAGGTGGCGCTGGGGGTGTTGAGAGCCCCCTAACACCGGGAGTTGTTGCGCTTTTTCAAAATATTTTTGGCTGTCTGATGATGCTCCCTTTTGTTTTAAAAGATGGTATTAAAAGCTTTGCAACCAACTACCCCTTCACCCATACGGTTCGTATTATTGCAGCTGTTTTTGGTATTGTGAGCCTTTACACGGCCTTTTCAAAAATGCCCATGGCCCAAGTGGTTGCCCTTCAATTTACAGGGCCTATTTTTTCAATTGTTGGCGCAAAGCTATACCTTAGGGAAAGGGTCGGGGGTATGCGTTCATTGGGTATTCTTCTTGGTCTTATTGGAGCCTTTATTATGACAAGGCCAGACCAGGCACTTTTTGGAACACGTCTTGACTATCAAGGGCTTTATCTTCTGCTCCCCCTTGTCTCTGCAGCTCTTTTTGCTTTGGCAAAACTTTGTTCAAGAAAACTGGGTTCAAAAGGAGAGCGGCCACAGCTTCTTGCTCTTTACCTCCTCTTTTTTATGATTCCTGTTTCAGGGTTTTACGCCCTTTATGATTGGAGAACACCTAACACTGAACAGCTTCTTATGCTTGTTGCTTTAGGCGGATGTGGTTGTTTGGCCCACTACGCAACGGCTAAGGCCTATTCTCTTGCGGAAGTGGTTTTTCTAACCCCCTTTGGATTTGCACGATTTTTCTTAACAGCTGCTCTTGGATACGTCCTCTTTTCTGAATTTCCCAAAAATGAATTTATTTGGTACAGCACTGGTTTTATTATCTTAAGTGTTTTTGTCATGACTTTTGGAGAAATGCGCTTGAAAAAACAAAAAGAACCTGCCCCTTGTTAAAGAACTCATGTGTCTATAAAATCAAGACATGTCTAACATTCTGACTCTTTGTGACTTTAGCGTGTATCGAAACGAGATTACTCTTTTCGACCCTATTTCTTTAACTCTTCGTAAAGGTCAAGCTTATGAAATAAGGGGCCAAAATGGTATTGGTAAAACATCTCTTCTTGAAACAATTTCAGGGTTAAAGACAACTTTTAAGGGGCAATTTTCTCTTTTCACATCACAAATTTATATCTCCCGAAGAGCCCCTTTTAATCAAGAAGAAACCCTGTTAAAAAATCTCTCTTTTTGGGCTCATTTCTGGAAAACACCAACACTTCTTTCAAAAGCCCTTCAAACATGGGGAATAACACATCTCTCACACCTGCCCTATAAGCGCCTTTCTCAGGGCCAACAACAACGCGCCAGCCTTGCACGGCTCTCCCTAAAGAAGGCTTCTCTCTGGCTTTTGGACGAACCAACAGCAAACCTTGACCAACAAAGCATAGACATTTTTCAAGGCTGTCTAAAGGCGCACCTTCAAGAAGGGGGCAGCGCCCTTATTGCGACCCATCACCCCCTGAACCTAGCGCAACATATCAGGTTAAGACCGCAAAACAGAGGGGGATTCCCCTCTCATACAAAGGCTGTTGCATGAGACATTTTCAGCTCTTTTTTAAACGGGACATGGGCCAAGTTTTTTTTAATCCACGATTGCTTGTTTTGCCCTTGGGTTTTTTCGCTGTCAGTTTTTTTCTACTGCATTTCACAGCCCCCCTTGAGGGGTTAGGGGGGAATTCAACGGCCCTTTGTTGGGTCATTTTTATCCTCAGTACAACGGGTGTTTTGGGGCAAAACATTGCTCAAGATTATGAGGGGGGCTTTCTTCAAAGCCTCCAAAGCGAGGGCGTTTCTTTGACGCCCTACATCGCCTCAAAAGCGTTAAGTTTGATGATCGGTTGGACTCTTTCTTTTTGGGTCTTCTTTTTAGGACTTCAACTCTTACAAGGGGGATTAACACCCTATTTTATAATGCAGAGTTTCATAAACATTGCCTCAATTTCAGGGGCCCTTAGCTTCTTGTACTGCCTGTTTGATGCGCTCTTTTTAACGGCAAAGAAATCCCCTCTCTTGAGCCTTATTTTACTCATGCCCTTTATCTTACCTCTTTTAATCCTTAGCCTCTTAAGCCTTGAGCAAAAAGACCTTATGGCTTTGATACCTGTCATGGGATATGCTCTCTTTTTAGCTTTGGGGAGCTTTTGTTTAACTCAAAAAGCTCTTAAAATTAACTAAAATATACAGGAATCTCTACAAAAGCGCCTCTTGCAGAAGGGCTATTTTTCATTAAATTCTTGATCAAACACATCCCCATCATAGTCATTTTCATCAATCCAATGGTCATCTCTGGTGAGACTTGTTTCTTGGGAGGGGAAGATGTTGCGGGTAATCCCAGGGGTAATAAAGGAAAAAGGGTTGGCTGAAATTTCAGGCTTGTCTTTATTTCCTGCTATATAAAAAGCAACAGAAAAGAGACCTTCGTTTTTACCACCTGAAATAACTTCACCAATAAGAGGAATTTTTGAAACCAACGTATTGACAACATACAAAGGAATCATCGTACCTTGGAGGTTCAAGCGCCCTTTGTCCCCTCTCTCAATTTCACCACTTAAGTTAAAGCCAATGGAAATGCCATGGGCTCGGCTTCCATGAATTTTAAAGGCTTTAGAAGAAGCCCCAAAGCGCATTTTCATCAATTTAAATTTCATCCCTTTCCCACTTGTCAACTCCGCACCTCCCGTTGGGAAGAGAGAAAAAATTCGCGTTAAAAGGGGCGCCTTTAACAGAACAAAATCCCGCACTTTAATTTTTCCAACCCATTCTTCTTTCCGAAAAGCTGGATCATGGTAAGCAATGAGTTTAAATTTTCCGCCCCGTATATTATCAAAAACATCCAAAGCTCTCAAAAAAGCGCCTCCTTGTTCTGTTTGAATGCGTAATTTCCGAAGAGCCCCTTTTTTGGTTTGATAAATTTGAGCAAAAACCTCTCGATTTCCTTGAACGGATTCCTCCGTTAGGCCTGTGTAGGATAAATTTTGTATTAACCCCTGCTCCATATAAAGATCTAAGACATTATTCAATAGCCCCATTTCTTTTCCAAAAGAAACTTTCTGTGCGTCAAAATGCACGCGCATAGGCTCGGCATCAACGGGATTTTCTTTAAGGTGCTTGGGGTCCGAGAGATCTGCTAAATCCGTATCCATGAAATTTTTAAGGTCAATCTGCCGGGTTTTTAAATCAAGAAAACGAACACCGTCCTTAAGGGGTAAGTACGTTGCTTTTAAAACCTCTTTTGCCCCTTGAAACCACACCAAATTCAAGGTGCTCAAAACGCCCTCTTTTTGAGAAAAGTCAGCTGTGCCCTCTATGGCCCATTTGTTTTCATCTTTAAATGATAATGTGTCCATATGCTGCAAACGCCCTTTTTCATAGCGTCCTTTCAGCAGGAGGGTGGCAGGCACACCAAACTCTTTTTTATAAACAAGGGTATTCACTTCAGCCTCTTTAAGGTTGATATCTAAGGCAAGAGTGCCTCTTTTCTTTGCGTCACGTTGATAGTGCAGTTTCAAAGGCGCTGTGCCTTTAAAAAAGATCGGTGCTTCGTGCCATAGCTTGGAAAGAGACAAAGGGGTTAGGTGTGTTTGTACTTTTAAATCAAGAACATTGGCTGGGGCTTTGTGGATTAAAAGGAGCTGGGAGTCTTCGCCATTTAAAAAAGCCTGCCCCTTAACGCTGACTTGATCGGGGCCAACGTCAATATCAAGATTCCCCTTTGATAAAATAATATTGAGGTCAACCAGGTCCTTTAAAGTGGCGTTGGTCACCTTTGCTTGCACCGTTGTTTTTATCTGTCCTGTCTCAAAAGGGGATGATAAAGGAAAGCTCATCTTTAGTTTTGCCTGTGTTACGCCCGTTGATGTCCTTGGGTTGAGGCCATAATCTTTCGCATATTCAAGGGGCTTGTGATCAATTAAAGAGAGAACATCTCCAAGGTCTCCAGCGATATTAAGGGCAAGATCAAGGTGGGGCGTTTTATCAGAAAATTTTCCAATAAAAAGACTCCCCGAAGAAATTTTTAAACCGTGTGTTTCTCCGCTTTTAATTTTAATATCAAAGTGTTCCTCATCAAAATGAGCCAGTGCCATAAGCTTATTTACTTTTGGCATGGTTGCAACATAACCCAGCACGGCGTTTTGCACCTCAATTGTCCCCGATAAACTGTCCAGGGTAAAAAAGGTCTTTTTCGCTGAAAAATCAAAATGGCTTTTCATGACAAGGTGTGATTTAGGCGAAAGACCACGTGTAATATTTTCCGTAATCCAATCACGCGCCCCATCAGCGGCGCCTTTGGGCCAGACTTTAACCAAGTCTTGAAAAGGAATTCTGTGAACAATCACATGGGTCTCAAGGTGAACTTGATCGTTTATTTCATCAATCGTTCCTGTTGCCGAAATAGACATAGGAATGTCTTGGACCGATGATTTTATCTCTTTAATGGTGAACTTGTTTTCTTTCAATTCCCCCTCAAATACGAGTTTGGGAAACGTTAGAGGGGCGTTCCAATAAGCCGATTGCGTCACATCTACTTCAAGTATTGTCCCCTTCAAATAAGCAACATGATGCCCTGTCTTTAAAGAATAATGATAGGAAAGGGTTGACGATAAATCTGTAAATGTAAGGTCTTGTAAAAAGACCTCAGGCACAATGTCATCAAAAGTGTCTGAATCAAAACCAGAAAGGGTAACACTGACACCAACATCCCCCACACTCTCTTGATAAGAAATATCTGTTGTGATTTCCCCTTGTCCACCTTGGTTTTTTGCTAATACCTTGCCTTGAATTTTCCCAGGTAATTGAGCTATATGGGCAGATAAATCAAATATAATAGGTGTTTTTTGAGATTTAATCTCAAGGGTACTTTGGGAGACTAAAACACTTTTTAAATCTAATAACGTCTTTAAAAAAGCATTGATCCTCTTAAAATTAAGGTCTGCTTTATAATGGTCTTCGCTGACCTCTCCTGCAAAGGAGTGAATGATAATACGCGCTCCCTCAACAACAATTTTCTCGGGCACGATTTTTAACTTTAAAAGCTTTTTTAAGGAAAAGTAACACTGTACTTTCTTTAGGAATACTTCTCGAGTCTTATGATGGCCTTGCACGTAGTGAATATTAAGGCCTTCTAATCGCAGGGGGGATTTCAAAGAGTCCCAAGACAGCTGAAGGGTTTCAAAATCAAGGCTGTCGGATTTTATGAGAACTTTTTCAATGGCACTCGATTTTAAAAAATCCAGATTAATAGGACCACGGGAGAGTTGAAACAGAATGATTCCAAGGGCAAGAATAACGAGAAAAAGTAGTCCGCCAAAAGAAAGGGATAGGATATTAAAAAAGCGTTTCAAGGAAGGTGCTCAAGTTTAATATTTCTTTTCAACATATCATATTCTAACTTATTTTCCAATTTAAGCTTAAGTTGGCTATAGACTAAAGGGGTCTTTAAAGCAGGCTTTCCCTTAAAAGTTCTATCTTTAACCACTCATTTTCACAGTCAGATTTTTTGCTTTTAGCCTCTTCCAATTGCAAGGCTAAGTCTTGAGCTTTTAAAGAGTCACGTTGATAAAGCCCCGCATCTCCTAACTGCATTTCAAGATCAGCAATGAGCTTATCCAAGGCCTCGATCTGTTTGGGGAGTTCCTTTAGGGCATGTTGGTGTTTGAAGGTTAATTTCGTTGGGCGTGGTTTTTCCTTTGGATCCGGCTTTTTCTCTTTTTTAGAAAGGGGTCCTTTTTTAGGAGATTTAGCCTTAAGAGAACTCTTTTTGCTTTGACGCAGGTAATCTTGATAGCCGCCAGCGTATTCCTGCACAACCCCCTCTCCTTCCATAACAATGGTTGAGGTGACAACGTTATCCAAAAAGCTACGATCATGGCTAACCAACAAAAGCGTCCCTTCAAATTGACACAGCATATCTTGAAGGCGATCAAGGGTATCCATATCAAGGTCATTTGTGGGTTCATCTAAGATCATAAAATTCGATGAGGTCGCCAAGGCAATGGCCAACAACAATCGATTCTTTTCTCCTCCTGAAAGGGTGAAAACAGGGCTGCGGGCTTGTTCAGGCTTAAACATAAATTCTTTTAGATAGGCCACAACATGGCGCTGTTTTCCTTGGACATCAATATGATCTCCCCCCGTTGGACAAAAGGTCTCCCACAAAGTTTTTTTGGGATCTAAGGTTGCACGGTTTTGATCTAAATAAATAGGATCCAATCGCTTTCCAATTTTGATCTTGCCACTGTCAGGGCGCAATTCTCCAATCAATATTTTAAGAAGGGTGGTTTTTCCCGAGCCATTGGGACCAATAATACCGATGCGATCTCCCCGTAAAATGCGCGTGGTAAAGTCTTTTACAAGGCATCGGTCTCCATAGGACTTTGAAATGTTTTTTGCTTCAATGAGCGCTTTACTTGACTCTTCCTTAAGGGATGAGTCAAGGCGGGCCATCTTGAGGTAACTTAATTGTTGGGCCCGTTTATCCCGCAATTCGTAAAGCCGTTTTAAGCGCCCTTGATTGCGCTTTCGCCGAGCACTGATTCCGCCCCTGGACCACTGGGTTTCTTGCTCGATGAGCTTTTCTCTCTTCGCCTGGCTCTTCATTTCTTCTTCAACAATTTGAGCCGCCCACTCCTCAAAATGCCCATAGCCTTTGTTAAGGGTGCGAACAAGACCTTGGTCGAGCCAAAAGGTCTGAGTGGTTACATTGGCTAAAAAAGTTCGATCATGACTAATAAGAATAAGGGCCCCTGGAAAGGACAAAAGTTCCTTTTCCAGCCATTGAATGGTCTCCACATCCAAATGGTTGGTGGGTTCATCCAACATGAGGATATCAGGTTCCAAAGCCATGGCATGGGCAAGAGACACACGGCGTGCTTCTCCGCCAGACAGGCTATCCAAGGATTTATCATAGGCAATGCCGAGGCCATCTAGGGTTTTTTCTGCGATATGGCGGGGGGCATTATCCTGATTTTCCACATACTCAATAGCTGTTTTCCCCTTTGGAAAATCAGGCTCTTGGGGCATATAGGCGATACGCGTGCCCGATTGAATAAAAACCTCTCCCTGATCTGCCTCAACAAGACCCGCGATAAGCTTCATTAACGTAGATTTTCCCGAGCCGTTTTGCCCCACCATACAAAGGCGTGTATAAGGCTCAACGGACAGGTTCACCCCTTTAAAAAGTTGGGTGGTGCCAATGGCAAGTTCAATATCTTGAAGTTGGAGGATAGGAGCTGACATAGGGTCTCACGGAAGGTTAACACTGTTTTATACCATAAACAAAGGACGTTGCCATGAAACATTGCACAAAATTCTCCCAGTATATTAGAAAAGTATTAAAATTTTGGTAAAAATATACGCCTTTTTACCAAGGAAAATTGATCACACGGCATTCTGCCTCAAAGTCCCGTTTACCGACGTTTCCTTGCTCGAAGGCTGTCATATCTTTGTAAGCTTGTTCACAAACGGCTTTGGGGGGAAGGCAAAGGTTGTCTATGCCCGCAGAAAGGGCGGCAATTTGCACTTTGCAGGCTTCTTCTAAAAACAGCATGTAGAACAAAGCCTCCTCCTGGGTTTGGCCACAGGTCATGGTGCCATGATTTTCCAGCATCATGGCTTTGTTTTGGGTGCCTAAATCTTTTACGAGGTTTTGCCCTTGGCTGCTTGTCGTTAAATTCAAGGCATCATACCCATGGTAAGACAGGCGGTTGTAAAAATGAAAGGCAAATTGAGAGAGGGGAAGGAGGCCTTGCCTCATGCTAGAGACAGCCACACCGGCGGTTGTATGTAAATGAAAAACAGCGTTGATATCCGAGCGGGCCTTATAAACAGAACTATGGATAACATAGCCTGTTTCATTAAAGACCGTCTCAGTTCCTTCTCTAATATTTCCGTCAAAATCAACTTTGATGAGTTTATCTGGGGTGACCTCTGAGAAGAGAAGCCCAAGGGGATAAATGTAATAAGCGGCTTCTCCGGGGAGTCGTGCAGATAAATGGGTGTAGGTTCGGTCGTCCATCCCTTTTTTTGCAAGGATGTAATAGCATCGCGCCAATGTTTCTTTTAAACGGTCAGCCTCGGTTACGGGGGCCTCACGAGGGGCAATGGACGAGAGGGTTGTCATGGAATTTGTACACCTTAAGGGACTGTTTTCTAAGAAGTCGCTTGGTTTTTTTGTGCTGTCTCTTCGATGGCTGCTTTCATCATTTGCTTCATCACACCGTTTCGAGCCAGAACATCAGCCCGTTCATTTTCAGGGTGACCTGCGTGTCCTTTGACCCAATGCCATGTCACTTCTTTTTTTTCACAAAGAGCGACAAGTTCTTGCCAAAGGTCCTTGTTTTTTACGGGCTTATTGTTAGCGGTTTTCCAGCCATTGCGCGCCCAATTTTTAACCCATGTTGTGATACCATCTTTGACATAAGTGCTATCAGTGTGTAAGTGGACACCTCTTTTTGAGTCGATAATAGCCTCAATGGCTTTGATGGTTGCTAACATTTCCATGCGGTTGTTTGTGGTGTGGTCCTCTCCCCCAAAAATCTCTTGGGTTTCGACGCCGTCATGGATGACAGCTCCCCAACCACCGGGACCAGGATTGCCACTACAGGCGCCATCGGTGTAAATATGTATCTCATCCATTGCAATTTTCTTTCACTGTTATAGTGTATGTATGTTCGTTACCAACTTATACTACGGGGCCTTTTTTCACAAGAAGGTCCCTTTAAAAGAAAGAGAAAAAATATGAGTAATGCCCCTTATGCCGTTGATGTTGAAGAAGGCAAATTATACGCTTGGTGTACCTGTGGTTTTTCACAAAAACAACCCTTTTGTGATGGATCCCATCGTGAAAAAACAGAGCAACGCTCCTTGAAGTGGACGGCTCCCAAAACAGGAACGGTTTATTTTTGCGGATGCAAATTCACGAAAAAACCACCTCTTTGCGATGGGTCCCACAACGATTAATCTCTTTTGAGGTAATCGATCCCTTCTTCTTTAAGGTACTCTTCATAAGAGCCTAAGTGATCATTGAGGCCTTTTGCCGTTAAAGCAATAACACGAGAGGTGACTTTGCTAACGATATGTCTGTTGTGGCTGACAAGAATGAGCGTTCCTTCATAGGCCCTTAGAGCCTTAATAAGAGTTTCAACGGATTCAAGGTCCATGTGGTTGGTGGGCTCATCGAGGATAAGAAGATTCCCTTTTTCAAGCATAACCCGGGCTAATAACAAGCGTGCGGCTTCTCCACCACTCAACGTTAGAATATTTTTTTCCACATCATCCTTTGAAAAAAGGACTTGTCCTAAAGTAGAGCGAACTTCCGTGGTTGTTGCATGGGGAGAGGCATCCATGAGCCAATGATAAACAGACCGGCTTTCCTTCAAAGCTTCATGGTGATCTTGGGCAAAATAAGAGACTTTCACAGCATGTCCCCACTCAAACTCCCCTTGATCAGCTTGATGTTTTTCCATCAGTATTTTCAAAAGCGTTGATTTGCCAATCCCGTTAGGTCCGATGAGAGCTAATTTTTCTCCCCGCTGCAACTCAAAGGAGACTTTATTTAAGACCTGTTTATCCTCAAAGGATTTTGCAATATTATCCACCTTTAGAGCTGTTCTTCCTGAGGGACGCTCTATTTTAAAGTTAAAAGCAGGGGATATCCGTGAGCTTTCTTTCACCTCGGCAACTTCAACTTTTTCAATCATGCGCATGCGGGATTGGGCCTGTTTTGCCTTTGAGGCTTTAGCTTTAAAGCGATCAACAAAGCTTTGCATTTTGGCAATTTTACGTTCGGCGCTAATTTTTTCATTTTCCCTTTGCTCTCCCAGAGCATTTTTTTGATGAACGAATTTATCATAGTTTCCAGTAAAGGGGGCAATTTCGCCATAATCAATATCAAGAATATGGGTTGAAAGGTTATTCAAAAAATCTTGATCGTGGGAAATAAAGAGAAGTAAACCTTTGAATTCTTCGACTAAATACTGCTCGAGCCAAGCAATGGAGCGAATGTCCAAGTGGTTGGTGGGCTCATCGAGCAACAAGACGTCAGGCTTATTAAACAAAGATTGGGCAAGAAGGACCCTTAGTTTGTAGCCACCAGACAAGGTGCTAAGGGGGTTTTGATGGACCTCCTCTGGGATACCAAGGCCTTCCAATAACTCACCTGCAAAGGTTTCTGCCACATAGCCGTCATGGTGCATAATGATTTCTTCAAGTTCCCCAAGGCGGCACCCTGTTTCATCATTCCAGATGTCGTCTTCAATAAGTTTCTCTTTTTCGCAAAGAGCGTCAAAAAGAGGAGGCTTCCCGCGAATAACAGCCTCAATAATTCTGTCGCCTTCATAGTTAGCCAAGTCTTGTTTAAGCCAGCCCACAATGGCTCCGCGGCGCACAATAATGTCACCTAAGGTTGGCTGTTCTTCTCCGGCCAGTAACTTGAGGAATGTGGATTTTCCAGCGCCATTAGCCCCAATGAGACCATAGCGTTTACCCTTATTTAAATTCAACGTTACGTCGTCAAAGAGAAGGCGCGTCCCAAAGGCCATGGACAGGTTCTGAATTGCGATCATAGAGAAATAACTTTTTCTTGCGATTAAATTCCGATAATATAACAGTTTCTTATAGAAAAAGCTATTGTTCTTCTGTTTAAAAGGGCGTAAAAATGAAATATGTATTTGCGTTGGAGATTTCCTAAGATGATAAAAATAAGTTTTAGAGCCAGTATTTTATTTGCCATTGCTTTAACCGTTATGTGCTTTGATCACGTGGTTGCTCAGGCAACGGATCAAGATACAGCCTATGTGCAGATTCTCTCTGATATTCCTTTGGCTCCTGGACTGAGTCTTGAAGATGACTCTGAGGTTGTTTTTGATGTACCTGAGGGTAAAATAGTTGAAGTGACCACTTTTGGATCAGCAGATTTATTGGAAACTCAAACTTTTTATAAGGAGTCCCTGGAAGCCCTTGGGTGGAAGCAAGTTCCTGAAAAAGAGTGGTCCTATAAAAGAGATGAGGAGTTTCTCGAAATTTCTTTTGAGGATGGTGAGGATGATTTGCAGGTAAAGTTCCGCCTTATGCCCTCATCTACTTGTTCAAAATAACGTCTAAAAACTGGGAAGTAAAATTAAAACAAAATGTCCGTGCAAAAGAAACAACAGCCCCCTCTTTACCCCATTTCAAAAACCCCCACTCTTAAGCCTCATATTACTGCAAAAAAATATGAGAGCCTCTACGAACAGTCTATAAAGGATCCCAATAAGTTTTGGGCTAAAGAAGCTCAGATTATTGATTGGATTAAACCTTTTACAGTTGTGAAAAACACCTCTTTTCAAGAGAAAGACTTTCATATTCGCTGGTTTGCCGATGGAACGTTAAACGTTTGCGCAAACTGTGTGGATCGCCACCTCCCCCAGAAAAAAAATAAGACTGCTTTTATTTTTGAAGGCAATGAACCCGGAAATGTGCAACATATTTCCTATCAAGAGCTTTATGATCATGTGTGCCGTTTTGCTAATATTTTAAAGCAACATAATGTTCAAAAAGGAGATGTGGTAACCCTTTATATGCCCATGATTCCTGAATCTGTCTATGCTATGTTGGCTTGCGCTCGAATTGGCGCTATTCATTCCGTGGTCTTTGGTGGGTTTTCTGCAAGCGCTTTGGCGGGGCGTTTGGATGATTGTGAGTCAAAAATAGTCATTACCGCCGATGGGGCACAACGGGGAGCAAAAACCATTCCCTTAAAAGATATCGTTGATTTAGCCTTGGCTAAAACAGAAAAAGGGACCGTTGAAAAAGTAATTACTGTTAAGCATACGGGGGCCAGCTGCCCCATGGAAGAGGGCCGTGATTTTTGGCTCCACGAAGAAGCACAACAGGTTGAAAAAGACTGCCCCTATGAGGAAATGAACGCCGAAGATCCTTTGTTTATTCTCTATACGTCAGGTTCTACTGGAAAACCAAAGGGAGTATTGCATACCAGCGGTGGATATTTAGCCTATGCGGCTTTGACTCACAAGTACGTTTTTGACTACCATGAAGAGGATGTTTATTGGTGCACCGCTGATGTGGGATGGATTACAGGGCATTCCTATGTGGTTTATGGTCCCCTTGCCAATGGCGCAACATCGCTTATCTTTGAGGGGGTGCCAACTTATCCAGACTCTTCTCGTTATTGGGATATTGTTGACCAACATAAAGTCTCTATTTTTTATACGGCTCCGACGGCCATTCGCTCCCTTATGAGCAAGGGCGATGACTTTGCGACAAAAACAAAACATCCGAGCTTGCGTCTTTTAGGATCCGTTGGAGAACCCTTAAATCCAGAAGCTTGGCAATGGTACTATACACTTGTGGGGCAAAAGAACTGTCCCATTGTTGATACATGGTGGCAAACGGAAACCGGTGGTATTTTGTTAACGCCCTTACCAGGAGCTATGGGTTTGAAACCAGGCTCAGTTGCGAAACCTTTTTTTGGTGTACAACCGGCATTGCTTAATGAAAAAGGCCAGGTCATAACAGGTACTGGCACAGGAAGTCTGGTGATGAAAGATTCTTGGCCAGGGCAAATGAGGGGCGTTTACAAAGACCCAGAGCGTTTCTTTAAAACATATTTTTCGACTTTTAAGGGATACTACTCATCGGAAGATGGGGCCCGTCGTGATCAAGAGGGTTATTACTGGATCACAGGACGTATGGACGATATTATTAACATTTCTGGGCACCGCATTGGTACGGCTGAGGTTGAAGCTGCTATTAATACGCACCCTCAAGTAGCTGAAAGTGCCGTTATTGGTGTGCCTCACGCTATTAAGGGCGAAGGCCTCTTTGCTTTTATTATTTTGAAATCAGGGGAAGATACGGAATATATTTTTAAGGATGAAGTGTTGCAAATTATAAGACAAGATATTGGGTCCTTTGCAAAACCAGATACTCTTGTGATCGTGCCCAGTCTTCCAAAAACACGGTCGGGAAAAATTATGCGACGTCTCTTGCGTAAGATTGCCACAGGAAAGGTTGCCGAGGTTGGTGATACGTCCACTTTAGCAGACCCCCGCATTGTTGATAAGATTGCTGAGCTTGTTTTAAAAGCGGTTTAAGGGAAGGACTTGAGGAACGTAACCAAGGCCCTCAAGCCCCCCGTTTGATGATATAGCACTACAAAAGTGATCCCCAAAAACCAATGAATCAAGGAAAATTGAAAGCGCTATTTCTCTTTTATGGCAGATGTGTCTTTGAGAAACCAACGACAATTTTGCAAGGCCGCATTGAAGAATTTACACGTTGACATCTAAAGCGTATACTCACTTTAAGTTTTGTATAATTTTTAGGGTGTCGCCTGTGGGATATTGTTTTTTTGTTTTTTTGTTTTTTTTAAGCGTTCCTGTGATGGCACAAGATGCTTTGCCTTCTGATACCGTTCATGAAGTTGCCCTTAGCCCCATAGTTGAGCCTTTTCAGGGTGGAAAGACTGCCGAAGATAAGGCTACGGAAGAAGTCCCAGAGCCCCTTCTATCTCCCGAATATGAGCTCTATGATCAAGGTCGCCACTATTTGACCCAGCAACGTATAGACCTTGCTCAAAAAGCCTTTGACGACGTTATTGCAAAATATAGTCAAACCCCCGAAGCCATTTTGGCACGTTTTTGGATTGGGGAGTTTATGCTGCGAGCAAAGAATTATTCAGGATCTTCCATTGCTTTTGGCCAGGCCTATGGGGCGCTAAAAAAAGCACAACGACAAAAGGACTTTTCCCAGGAGAAATTCCATGGTGAGCAGGGCCGGCTGCCTGAAATTTTGGCAAAATTGGCTTATTCCCTTAAAATGATTAATAAGAAAGGGGATGCCTGTATTACCTTGCGCCAAATTAAAAGGGATTACAAAAAGCGACCGGCAACCCTTGATTGGTATACAGCAAAACTCTCCAAAGAGCTTAAATGTCCCTAGAAATTCTGACATCTAAGGACTTTGAAACCCTGCTGCAACAAGCAGGTTTTTCTTTTTGTGCCTCTTCCAAAAAATTGAAAATTGCTGTTGCTGTGTCGGGGGGAGCAGACAGCCTGGCCCTGACAATTTTATTGGATCATTGGGTGAGGCAACAAGGGGGTAAACTTGTTGCCTTAACCGTTGATCACGGCTTACGCGCCCATTCTGCGCAAGAAGCAACAGAGCTTCAGGCTTTATTAATAGACAGAGGCATTGAGCATCATATTCTCACATGGCAGGGGCAAAAACCATCAACAGCCCTTCAAGAAAAAGCCCGTAAAAAACGCTATGAACTCCTAAAAAGGTGGTGCCTTGAAAACGGATATGACTTTTTATTTTTAGGGCACCATCAAGGGGATCAAAATGAAACCTATTGCATGCGCCTCCGGCAAAAAAGTGGGTTGATGGGTCTTGCGTGTATGCGCCCTTTGACAAAACATCAAAGCCTTACGGTGGTACGACCCTTTTTAGACCTATCAAAAGAAAGGCTTGAAGGGACTCTCAAGCAACACCAAATAGAATGGGTAGAAGACCCCAGCAATCAAAATACAGCTTTCGAGCGTGTGTTTTGGCGGCAAACCTTGGGAAATACCAGTCCGCCCCTTGAGTTATTCCAAAGACTGAGAAAAGCTTATGAGGGGTGGATTGCTCGTTACCTTAAAACTTATGGCCAGCTGTCTGATCTCGGATACGTTCACCTTAATAAGAGAGCGTTTGATCAACTGCCCCAAAGTTTTCAAGGGATTTTGCTCTCTTTTCTTTTTCAAGCCTATGGTGTGGGGGGGTATCCGCTTTCATCCCGCAGCCTATCTGGCATTTTAAATCACCTAAAAAATCCAAATTTTTCGGCAACGACAGCTCAGGGCCTGAGGATTTCAAAACATAAAGGCGATCTTCTCATTGCTCGAGAATATCGCGCTATCAAAGAGGAAAAGGAGCTGTTAGATCAGCCGTTTATATGGGATAAACGCTTTCTCATACGGCCTGAAAAGGGCCTCAAGGGAGTCATAAAATGTGTTGGGGAAAAAGGGTGGCGAGACTTGTTGGATCGTAATCCGGACCTTAAAAATAGTCCTATTCCCCGTGCGGTCCTCTGGTCTTTGCCCGCCCTGTGGGTGGACGGTGGAGAGACAATTCACCTAACCTGTAATGGTATTGTAGAGGCTTTTCAACACGAAAATCGGCCCCTTAAAAGCCAAATGTTTCTTTTTCGCTCAAAAAGTCCTTTCTAAGCTTTTCTTTTTCGTCATTATCCTTGATAATACCCTTAATAATAGTTAAAAGGATTTTGAAACAGTGAACAGCAACAACCGCAATCTCATTTTATGGGTTATTATTGGTCTTTTTATTCTTGCCCTTTATAATATGTTTCAAACGGGTACGGGTCGCTCGGAAGGCATGCCCCTAGCTTATTCTGATTTCGTTAAATCCGTTGAAGGTAATCAGATTTCTGAAGCTGTCATTAAAGGGAACCGTGTCGTCGGTAAGTTTAATTCCGGGGAAAGCTTTAACGTTGATGTGCCCAATGATCCGGCCCTTGTGGAGCGCCTTTTAAAGAGCAATGTAAAGGTGAGAGCCGCTTCCGATGAAGAAGGTTTTTCTTTCTTTTCTATGTTGCTGAGCTGGTTCCCCATGTTGCTTTTGATTGGCGTATGGATTTTCTTTTTGCGTCAAATGCAATCGGGAAGCAACAAAACCATGGGGTTTGGAAAATCCAAGGCTAAACTTCTAACAGAGCAACAGGGTAAAATAACCTTTGCAGATGTCGCAGGCATTGATGAAGCAAAACAAGAAGTTGAAGAAGTTGTTGATTATTTAAAAGATCCTCGAAAATTTCAAAAGTTAGGCGGGCAAATCCCTAAAGGCGTCTTGCTCGTGGGAAGTCCTGGTACGGGTAAAACCCTTTTAGCTAGGGCTATTGCAGGAGAGGCGGGTGTCCCTTTCTTCTCCATTTCGGGCTCTGACTTTGTTGAAATGTTTGTTGGTGTGGGAGCAAGCCGTGTTCGTGACTTGTTTGAGCAGGGTAAAAAGAACGCGCCCTGTATTATTTTTATCGATGAAATTGATGCCGTTGGCCGCCACCGTGGTGCTGGCATGGGCGGTGGAAATGATGAACGGGAGCAAACTTTAAACCAGCTCCTTGTTGAAATGGATGGTTTTGAAACAAATGAAGGTGTGATTCTTGTCTCGGCCACCAACCGTCCAGACGTTTTGGATCCGGCTCTTTTACGCCCCGGTCGTTTTGACCGTCAAGTGGAAGTTCCTTTGCCAGATATCAATGGCCGTGAAGCTATTTTAAAAGTACACATGACAAAGGTTCCTTTGGCAGGAGATGTAAAAGAAAACATTTTGGCAAGGGGAACCCCTGGCTTTTCAGGGGCCGATCTTAAGAACCTTGTGAATGAAGCGGCCCTTTACGCCGCCCGCCAAGATAAACGGGTTGTTACCATGAGTGATTTTGAATATGCAAAAGACAAGATCATGATGGGGGCGGAGCGTCGTTCCATGGCCATGAGCCTAGATGAAAAGAAAGTAACGGCTTACCATGAGGCAGGGCATGCCTTGATTGGGGTATTGACAGAGGGGTCTGATCCCATTCACAAAGCAACTATTATTCCACGGGGCAGAGCCCTTGGCATGGTGATGCGTCTTCCTGAACGGGATCGTATTTCCATGACTCGCCAACAGCTTCATGCGGACCTTGCCGTTGCCATGGGGGGACGTGTTGCCGAAGAACTCATTTTTGGCCGTGATAAAGTGACAACGGGCGCCTCTTCTGATATATCCTATGCGACAAAAATGGCTCGTCAAATGGTTGTGAGCTGGGGGCTTAGTGATAAAATGGGCCCCTTATCCTACGGTGATGATACGCAAACTTATCTCGGTCAGCCTATGGGGGGTGGTTCTCATATGTCGAATCAAACGGCCCATGATATTGACAGTGAGGTGCGTAAGTTAGTTGATGATGCCTATGCTTATGCGACAAAAACCCTCAAGAAAAACCATAAGTTATTGTGTGCCATTGCGGAAAATCTCTTGGAGTATGAGACCTTAAGTGGGGATGAAATAAATCTGATTGTTAAGGGTAAGAAAGTTGATCGCAGTGAGCCTGAAAAAGACACGAGTATCAAACCCCGCTCATCCACCCCTCTTACAGGTGTTAAAGCGAAAAAAGAATCAACCGTGACGGCGCCCGCAAAAAAGAAAGCGCCCCCCAAAACCAAGGAAAAAATGGCTAAAAATCCTGATGCCCCTAAGACAAAAAAGGCATCCTCAAAAGAAAAGAAAACGCCTCCGACAAAAACCAAGAAATAACTTCTTTTAAAAAGGTTTCTCGAAATGAAATTAACCTTACCACTATTGAGTATGTTATTTTTGGTCCTTTCTAATTGTGTTGACGCCGCAGATACACAATTAGGGACTAGTAAACAGACCACTCAGTCTCCCCTAAAAAATGTCGTTGTTTTTTGCTCAAGTTCCCATAAAATTAAAAACTCCTACCAAGAAGCAGCAACAGCTCTAGGGGAGACTCTTGCTAAAAATAACATCAACCTTGTCTTTGGAGGGAGTGATACAGGGCTTATGGGACTTGTCGCAAGGGCCGCAAAGGCGGGGGGGTCCAAAATAACCAATATTTTCCCAGAACAACTTAAAGCCTATAACATAGAATATAAAGAAGCTGATGTTTTTATTTATACAAAAACCATTGGAGAGCGCAAAGAAAAGATGATGAGAGCGGATGCTTTTGTGGCTCTTCCTGGAGGATTTGGCACGTTAGATGAAGTAATGTCCGCTGTTATTGCAAAACAATTAGGTGTTCACAAAAAACCAATTATTCTCGTAAATATAGATGGTTTTTGGCAACCTCTCTTAGAGACATTTAAGGCTATGGCTAAAGAAAACACGCTCAAACCAGAGCACCTCCAGCTTGTTACGATTATTGATTCTCCTGATCATCTGATGGGAGCCTTAGAGGCAGAGCAGGGAGGGTTTTTAGATATTGAGACGCGTTGGTGGGAGAAATAAGCTGCTTTAAAAAAGTAGTAGCCCTTTCCGTTTCCCCTCTTTCCATTTCCCCTCACGGGCTAATCTTCTGTGCCCACTGAAACCTTATAGCGATCCCATTGATGTCTAAGATGATATTCTTGACGCAAAAGATCCTCTTTATCTTTTTCTAGAATCTGACATAGCGCTGCAACTGTTGGGGCAACTCGGGGCTTTTTAAAAAGGCCTTGTGTTTCTTTAACGCGACCAAATTGACGCAATCGTTTTGCAACCTCTGAAATCGCTAGCTCTTCACGGTTTTTAAAACCCATGGTTTGAATATCCATGCCGCGAAGGGCATATTGTGTCAAAAGGAACAATTCTAACTCATTAAGGGCTAGTCGTGGATCTTGGCCATAAAGTTCTGTTAGTTTTTGGCAATCAAAATGTATTACCGCACGTAACGTCACAACACGTGCATTTTTTCCCTTGTAGGTAAAATATTGCCGCTCATTTAAAATAGGCCAGTCAACATTCAATCCATTTTTTGGAACCGTTTTGATGCTATAAGGTTGAGATTTTGCACTGACATTTTGCTGTGTTAAAAAAAGAGCACTTGTCATTAGTAAAGCAGTGGACAATATATTTATTTTTGTTTTATTACGGGTAGTCATCAGATTTCCTTTCATAAAGGGGGAGGTTTCTACTCATCACATCATTATTTTTTTTAAAAAAAAGATCGGCATCAATTGTATTGGGAAAGTAATGTAGGTTGCTACGGCGGAAATTATCAATCCATAATATTTTATCTTGTAAAATATTATAATAAGCCGTACATTTTTTTATAAAAAAATCATTTTCTTTAGGGCTATTCGCCCCCACAAGAAGGGTTATTTTTGTGTCTACATATCCTTTAAAGCTATCTATATTTTTTCTCACAACTTGATATTTTTTTGCCCGTAAAGAGCGGAAAAAAAGCATTTTAGAGCGAGGTTTTTTCAGTTTATTAAATGCCTTTTCAAGGTTATCAGCATAAATTTGGCAAACCTGAAAGTTTGACGCTTCATTTGCTTCTTGAGATAGTTGATTTTCTTCTATTATTTTTAGGCTGTTTGCAGCCCCCTTGCTAGGTTTTTTTGGGCTGAGTTCTTCTCCATAGGATTTTGAAAGATTCCCTAGAGTAATGATTCCCAAAATTAAGGTTGTTTTCATGAGTTTTTTTAAGGCCATTTTTCTTTTAGGCCGTTTCTTTGGAGGTTGTTTTTTTAGCCTTAGTCTTAGTGTCAGCAATGCGGCGTTTTCCAGCTGTTGTTGTTTTGGGGCGACTTGCATCAATTTTTCCACCATCGGGCTGTTGAATGGTAATGCCTGTCCCTTTCATATTTTGCATCTCAAACAAGCCTTGTTCCGCTTGCCGTATAATTTCAATGGGGAGCACCCCATCTCTA